>DJXI01000020.1:0-2061 GCA_002449695.1 Verrucomicrobia bacterium UBA7008
CGCAGAGCCGCAGAGGACGCAGAGTTTCGCCGTGCACTTTCAAGTTGAACTTGTAAAATTTCTTTACACGTTGCCGCCTCTTCAAGATCGGCGAGGACAGCCCCCGCGAATTTCTTGCACCATCCTCTGCGTTCTCTGCGCCTCTGCGTCTCTGCGTTAAAACACAACCGAGGTGGGGACGGCTGCTTGAGGACAAGCAGCCCTACCATTTCTGCTTCCCAGCCCGCGCAATCGTCTGGTAGGGGCGATTGTCCTCAACGCGCCGCACGCCGACATTCTCATTTCGCGCCTTGCACCATGGTAGGGCGCGTTGTCCTCAACGCGCCGCCGCGCCGCCGCGCGCCAATAAAAAAACGCCTTGGGGGAGAGAAAGACCCCAAGGCGCAGCGTCCGAATGGACGCGAAATCTACGCAACGGCCCGTCGGCGCCGGAGCGCGAGCGCCGCCGCACCGATCACGATCAGCAGGCCGCCCGTCGGCTCGGGCGCGGGCGTCGAGAAGTTGACCGGCGTCAAGGCCAAGGCCGTCGGCGCCAGCACGCTGTCGGCCAGAATATGCCCTTGCTCCACCAGATCAGTATATTTCCATGTGTAGCTGCGCGTCGGCGCGGAGCCGGCATCGGGCGTGTAACCGCCCGTGCTGTCGCTGTAGGTGTACTGCACCACCTCGACATAGAACGCATAGTCCGACAGGTCGCCGCTCAGCGAACTGAGGTTGGCCTGATACGGGCCGATCGCCGTTTCGCCGCTCTGCCCCAGGCCGCTCCATCCATCCGCATCGACCGTGTTCCGCGCGCCGCCGTTCACGGAGTAGTAGAGCGTCGCAACGGTCGCGTCGGCAGCCGACACGTTGTCGACCTGCCAGTAGAGATACTCGCCGCGCGCCGCCGCCGCGAGCGCGAGCGCCGCGGCCGCGACCATCCAATGCTTGATTTTCATCGTCTCTTTCCCGTCCTTTTGATTTACCAGGTGACCGTCGGCGCGTCGCCCTCCGCGCTCGCGCGGATGTACCAGAAGCCGATGCCCGTCGGGATGTCGCATGAGTCATTCGCCTCCTTCGAAACGGCTTTCTTCGGCAAGCCGGAGATGACCTCCACCAACTCCGTATACATCCACTTCTCGCCGTCGAAGGTCGAAATGAACTTCGCGCCGCCCGTCTGCGGCACCACGATCCTGTCGCCCGCCGCCGCGCCGCTGATCTTGCCCGCCGCATAGTAGGCGAACGGTTCGGCCTTGGGGCTCGCCAGCAGCATCGGCGACGCAGTCACCGTCACCGCAGCGTAGGAAGCCGGCACGCTGCCCGCGAGATACACGGCCCGCGACAGGTCGTTGGTGCGCACCAGCCAGAACGCCGTGCCCGGCGCGGGCCCCGTCGCCGCCGGATCGCCGACCGTCAGCTCGGCTTCGCCCTCCTTGGCGGTGTAGGTTCCCGCCGTCCACTTCTCGCCGTCATACGTCACCGCCGTGTAGATCCCGGCGTCGTAAACGATGATCTGGTCGCCCGCCGCCAGCGAATTCGTCGACACCAGCTGCGCAACCGTCTTCGCCGTCCCGTCGGCCGCCGCGAACGGCACCGCGAGCGGCGTCGCGCCCATGTCGCTCGCGACCTTGACGATCCCGAGCGCGTTGCCGCTCTGGAGCGCCCCGCCGTGCGCCGCCAGCGCCGCGGCGAGCGCCAGAATTCCCAATGACATCTTCATGTCCCCGCCTCCATTCAGTTTCCGACCACCCGGAAGAACCCGCGCGCCGCGTCCGGCTTCGGCATCACGATCGTGATGTCGCCGCCCGCCTCCGCGCGCTTCGCCGGTCCGGTCGTCTCGTCCGCCGAAATGTCCGCGCCGCCCTGCGCGCGCACGTAGCCGCCGCGGCTCTCCACCGTCAGCACCACGTTGTCGCCGTCGACGACGAGCGACTTGATCGTCGGCTGTTCGACGCCCGCCGGGACGGCCGCCATCGCCGCCGCCCGCTTGCCGTCGCCCGCCGCCTCCGCGAGCGCGCCCGCGCCGATGCTGGCAACGGTGCCGGACGTCGCGCCCCAGCCGTTGACGAGCGTCGGCCGCCC
>DJXI01000020.1:2144-12420 GCA_002449695.1 Verrucomicrobia bacterium UBA7008
CCCGCCGCGCCTCGGCGCGAGCGCGAGCGCGCCGTCCGTCTCGATGCGCGTGTCCAGCAGCACCACCGAGAAGCTCCCCGCCTCGCCGAGCGCGTCGAGCGTCGCGCGCGTGACCTGGAACAGCACCTCGGGGCAGTGCATCCCCTTCGCGCCCCGCGCGGCGACGGGCGCCGTCACGATCACGCGGTCGCCCGCGACCGCCGGCGTGCCGTCCGCCGCAAGGCCGCCGAACGCGTCGTTCGCCGTCCACACGAGCGCATAGCTTTCGCCCGGAAGGACCGCCGTGCCGTCGGCGTAGGTATCGGGGCCCTCGGTGCAGAATTTCAGCCACCCGTCATCGGCGCGGGCGGCCGTGGCCGCCAGCGCCGTCAACAGGATAGTCGATAACTTGTTCATTTCTTTTGCGTCCTCTCATTTAAAACTGCGGGCGCGGCTCGCCTGATTGGCCACCGCGCCCGCAGGACTTTGTCATTCCTCGATTCTGACCTTGAGGAATCTGGCCGTCGCTTCAGAGTCGCCAGGCTTGAACTTCAGCCACAGCACCTCGTTACTTTCGCCAATCTCAAGTGTCGTCTCGACATGCGCTTCCCAGCCGAGCGCATCCACGCCCAATTTGGAAAGATCATCGCCGGAGACCACACCGATCTTCTCCGCACGCGCACTGCGTTCGGTCCAGTCCGCGAGGTAGGCAACGTACTTGTCGTACTTCTCCACCAGCGACAGCTTGAACCCGACCCACCAGAACGACGTGTCGTCTTCATCTATGCCGCTTTCGAACGCGACGATCTGGACGCCTTCGGCGGAATCGACGTAGTCCGCGCCGACCAGCTCTTCGCCGAGGATCTGGTACACGCCGTTGCCGAACGCGACCAGCGTCCGCGGCTCATCCAGCATCACCGTCGTGCCCGCCGGGAGCCGGACGAACTTGCCGTCCTTGCCCACCGCGTCGAACTCGTCCTGCGACATGACGTCGTAGGGGTTCGCGAGCGTGCCGAGGAGCGCGTTCTCCGAGATGCGGAAGGTCGCCGTGAGCGTGCCCGCCTCGGACGCATGGACCGCCGTCCACAGGCCCGCCGCATCGGGATCGAAGTCGTACTCGCCCTCGCCCGTCTTTGCGACGGTGACCGTCTCGCCCGCGCCGTCCGGCGTGAAGGTGAGCGTCACGTCGCCGTCCGCGTCGGCGAGCGTCCAGCCGTTGCCCGAGTAGACGATCGGCTTCAGGTCGTCCGCCTGATCGATGTCGCGCGTGCCCGTCACGAGATCAAGCTCGACCTCGCCCGACGCCGCGCCGACCAGGACGTACTCGTATCCCGTCTCGCCGCCCTCTTCGCCGCCTTCGCCGCCGGCTGTCGGCGCCGCGAAGCGCGCCGTCACCGTGCCGCCGTTCGCATCGGTGTGCGTCAGCGTCCAGACGCCGCCCGCCGCCGGAACGAACGTGAACGTGCCTTCGCCCGACGCGCCTTCCAGGACAGACATCTCGTAGCTCGCGCCGTCCTGCCGGGCCGTCACCGTCGCCAAGCCGCCCGTCGACGCCGTCCAGCCCGTGCCCGAGTAGGTCAGGCCCGCGGCCGATTCGCCGTCCGCCAGTTCGCGCGTGCCCGCCGCCAGGTCGAGCGACACCTCGCCGCTCGCCACCGCCAGCACCTCGCCGTCGCCGGCGGCCGCGTCGCCCGTGACCGTAAAGGTCGCCGTCGCGCTCTTGCCGTCCGCGCCCATATGCGTAAAGGTCCACGTCCCCGCCGCCGTCGGCGTGAACGAGAAGAAGCCTTCGCCCGCCTTGCCGTTCACCGGGGCGTAGACGGCGTTCGAACCGCTGCGCACCGCGATGACCGTCGCCGAGCCGCCCGTCGACGACGCCCAGCTCGTGCCCGAGTAGGTCATCGACGGCAGCGCCGCCAGCGTCGTGCCCGCGCGCGCGCCGGCCGTGAGGTCCAGCGAGACCTCGCGCGACGCGCTGGCGAGCACCGTTTCACCGGCGGCGTGCGCGGCCACGGCGAACCCGAGGGTCGCCGTCGCCGCCATCACGTACCGTTTCAGTTTCATCTCAAGTCTCCTTTCGAGCCTTGACGAGCCGATTTACTCCGTCACCGCGACCTTGCGGACGAGCTTGAGCGTCACCGACGCCTTGTCCACGTAGCCATCGACGATTTCCGCCGCCGCGTTCCAGGTCATGCGGTGCGTGCCCGCCTCGACCGTCGGCTTGACGAGGAACTTCGTCGCCGTCTGCGGCTCGCCGCCGCTGACGGTGAACGCCAGCTGCAGCTCGACGTTGCTCAGGTTGCCCGTGAGCGTGTAGTCGATGTCGACGTAGCCGTTCCACGGATAGCGCTGGAGCATCTTCACGATCTTGACCGTCGGCAGGTTGTCCGTGCCGAAGCCGTCCGCGCCCGCGACCTGGGCGACGCCGTCGCCGACCGTCACCGTGGCGCCTTCGACCGCCGCGACAGCCGCCGCGCCCTTGCCGAACGTCGCCGTGCCGTCCGCGCCGTTGCCGCCCGCGAGCGTGCCTTCGCCCGTGACCGTCACCGCAACCGCCGCCGTGACCGAGAGGGCCGGCTCACCGTCCTCGCCCTCGGCCGCGCCGCTGACGCCGGTGACGATGTGGCCGTTGAGGTCGATCGTCGCCGCATAGGCGACTTCCAGGCCGCCCGTGATGTCCTCGGCGAGGATGTAGGTGCCCGCCGCCGCGATCTCCTTGTTCGCGTTCGTGAGGTAGGTCGCCGTCACCGTGTTCGAATCGGTCTGAGGCGTCGAGACACCTTCCTCGACGACCACGACGGCCGGATTCGTCGCGTCGGTGCTTGTCACGTTGTTCACCGTGGAGTTGCCCTTGACTTCAACCTTCGTTCCCGCGCCGGCGCTGACGTTGTCGACGTTGCCGCCCGAAACCGACACGTTCGCATCGTCGCCCGCGTTGACGTTCGTGACGTTGCCGCCCGCGATGTCCACACTGGAGCCGCTGCCCGTCGTGACCGTGCCGACCGAACCGTTTCCGTTCTCGGCCGTATCCGTGATCGTGGTGCCGGTCGCGCCCTTGACTTCGACGCTGGCAACGCTCTGACCGTTCAGGTCAAGGTTCAGCCCCTGCACCTTCTCGTCAACCGACAGCGCAAGACCTTCCTCCGCGTTCTCGCTGACTTTGACGTTCAGTATGCCCGCCGTGTTGCCGGAGTTGCTGGCGTAGTTGTCGGCGAGGATGTCGAGGTCCTCCTGGCTGGTGATGACATAGCTGCCCGTCGCACCGCCCGCAAGCGCCTCGTCCGGATCGCTGTCGTCCGAGCTTTCAATCGTCACGGCACCCGTGATGGCCGCGCCGCCCTTGGCCGTTGTGCCCGCAACGCCCGCGTCACCCGCGTCGCCGCCCGCGACAACCGCACCGGACGCCACAGTGACCGTATTCGACACGATTTCGCTGGTGGGCAGTCTCGCCGCCGCGCCGCCGGCACCGCTGGAGGACACCGTCGAACTGCCGCCCGCACCGCCGCGCACCTCGCCGCCCGCCTCGACGGTGAGCGCCAGGCTACCCGTTTCGGTTTCCGGAGTCGAGTTGTCGACAAACGCCACATAGATGGCCGCCGCGCCGCTGCCGCCGTTGCCAACCGTCGAGCTGCCGCCCGCGCCACCTTCAACCAGCGCACGATTCTTGACCGTCACAGCCGCCGTCGGCTCCTTCGCGAACGAGAGGGCCGAGTAGCCGCCAGCGCCCGCACCGTACGAGCGGCCGTCGCCGCCCTTGCCGCCCGCGACCGTAACCTCCTTCACACCGTCACCGATGACAACCGTGCCGACATAGCCGATCGGGAATTCAATGCCGTTGCCGCCGTGTACGGCCGCGTGCAGGCTGTCAGCGTCATAGCCGAGGCCGCCGGTGAGCATACCGCCGCCAACTGTGTCGATAACCGTGAGAGCGGTCTTCGTGCCGAGCAATTTGAGGCCGGCCCCGGCCTGAGTCACGTCAGCGACAGCCGCGATGCCGCTGAGTGTCCTGCCCTTGAGATCGATTGTGATGCTCTCAACCGATGCCGGCACCTGAAGCGCACCGGCAACGAAGTTTGTGTTTACGATGTTGCCGTTCAGGCTGAGCGAAATCGTCTTGAGGCCCAGCGTCGCCAGTACGTTCTTGAGCGCGTCGCCCGCCTCGTTGGCCGCCGCCTCGCTGTCGCCGCCAAGCTCGCCCGCCCAGCTCGTCGCCAGCGCCGCCGAACCCGCATCGCCGATCTGGAAGCGCGCCGTCTGCGACTCGCCGCGGCTCGTGTGCGTCAGCTTGTAGAGACCGTTCGCATCCGGCGCAAATGTCGTCTCACCCATGCCCGTGAATGTCTGTTCGTCCTTTTCCGTCAGATTCTCCTCATTGAAATCGGGCGCATAGCGGACCGCCACCTTCGCCTCGATCTTGTTGTCGAACGCCCAGACGTTGCCGCCCGAATAGCGGATCGGCAGGATGTCGGCAAGGCTCGTCACCGTGCGGAGGTTAGCCTCGTTGCTGCGTGCCGTCGTGGACAGCGCGAACTTGCTCACGATGTCGTAGGACGGGTTGCCCGCCTCCGTACCGTCGCTGTCGACGAACTGGAAGACCTGCGCTTCGGAATCAATCGTCTTGATGCCCTTCTGCTCACCGACGGCCGCGACCATCTGCGTATATTTGCTTCCGCTTGAGGCGAGCGCGCCAACGAACTTGATGTACTTGCCGGTCGTCAGCGTGCCGTCCGCGACCAGCCGTCCGAAGGCGTTGGTCGTGGCGATCTGGTACGGATTGTCCGCGGTACCGTCGCCTTCCACCGAAGAATAGGGGAAGCTGAAATAAGCCGTCCGTCCCTGCGCCTGGTTGTTGACCTGATAGATGCCGCCGTCCGTCGGGCCGTTCCACGTCAGCGTACCCGACTTGTCGGGACGGCTCGGATCGATCTTGCCGCCCGTCAAGGCGACCCAGTTGCCGCTGTTCGGGTCGAGATAGCGCAGCGAGTTCTGCTCGCCCTTCTCGAAGGTGAGCGGCCAGAGAACCGTCGTCTCGCCGTTTGCGTTCGTGGTGGCGCCGCTGTGGGCCGTGATCTCGTTCGAGGCGAACGCCAGCGGCTCCGCACTCGTGCGCGGACGGTTGTCGATCATGATGCCGGTGACTTCGGTCGTGGTGATGCTGCCGTTGACCGTCGTCGTGCCGATGGATTGCGCGGCATCCCAGATGCCGGTGTAGGGCGCGGCTTCGTTCTCGCCCAGCGCCACGATCTGGTAGGTGTCGGTCGTGCCGTCCTGAAGGACGTATTTGACCGCCTTCTCGCCGATGGACGAAGCGGCTGCGTAAAGGTCGCTGAGCTTGACCCACGCCGTGTCGATCTTGATGAAGGTGCCGACGGCGATGGGGCTGTCCTCGGCTTCGAGCATCTCCGTGAGCAGGCTCGTGCTCGGAATCGCATACGCCGTGGCGGCGGTCTTGCCGTCTTCCGAACCGTGGAAGAGCGCGCGCGCCACCTCGAAGGTTGCGCTGCCGGAGCCGTCGGAGCCGCTCTTGGCCAGCTTCCACGTGCCGCCGTCCGACGGCGTCCAGGCGAGTTCGCCCGTGCCGTCTGCGCCGGGCTTCCACGCCAGTTCGGTCTTCAGGCCGGTGTAGGGGGCGGTCTGCGTCACGACCGCGTCGCGCGTCTTGAGCACGATCGGCTGGATCGCATCAAGGTCGGCCTGGGTGTCAATGGCCTTGACGGGACGCGTGTCGAGCGCGAAACTCCCCGGCCACTTGTAGACTGTGGGGTTCGCGTCACCCCACGCGAAGAGCGGGCTGACCAGCGCCGCCGCGATCTGTACTGCTCTTTTCATTTTTTTGTTCCTTTGCTTGGTTGGTTGGATTTGTTAGGTTTCGTTGGATTTTGTCTTATGTGTGTGTGTTCAGATTCGGAAGTTGACAGTTGCGCGCCCCGTGCAGGACTTTGGCCGCGGCGTCCGCCGCGCTTACTCGCCCGGCCGCGCGCCGAGGCATGTTCGGCTCGATCGCCGGATCGAGCGCAGGTTGTCCGGGATGGGGTCTCCAGGCCCTGAATACGTTGTTTCCCTCTGTGTTTTCAGCGTCCGAGACGCTTGCGAGACGTGCGCCGATGTTCTCGTTGACGTTGCCGGGTACGTTGTTGACGTTGCGGCCCGCTGACGAGCAGTTATTCGCACCGTTGTTATAATTGCCGCCGCGGTTCACCGTAGACATCGGCGAAGCAGCTACTCCCGAATCCCTCCGTTCGCCTTCCACGAACTTGAAATTCCCTTCCGCATCGACGAACGAGCGGTCGATGCGGGCGTAAACGCCCTTGAAGCCGAAATAGCGCGCCGTCCCCTCCATTGAGCGCAGCACCTCCTGCAGCCGCGCCATGTCGCATTCGCCGCGCCGGTAGGCGATGTAGTGCCGTCTGAGGCTGCGCTGGGTGCGGCGGAAGCGCTTGGGCTTCATTCGCCATCCGTCGGGCCGGATTTTCAGCCCGAGGAACGGGATGCCGATGCGCACGGGCGCGACCATCGTCGCCTCGTCCTTCAGCACCAGCCGCCGCCGCTCGAACAGCCACTCGCGCATCAGGTAGTAGCTCTCCCACGCCGCCTCCTTGCTGTCGAAGAACACCAGGATGTCGTCCATGTAGCGCATGTAGCGCCGGCCGAAACCCAGCTCTTCCACGCAGTAGTGGTCGAAGGCGTCGAGATAGAAGTTGGCGAACCACTGGCTCGTCAGGTTGCCGATGGGCAGCCCCTTTCCGGCCACCGCCGCGCCGTCGTGTACCAGATGCGGAATCTCCTTGCGGATGATCTTCTCGAACGCGCTGCAGACTGCCCGCTCGCGGAACATCCCGCGCAAAAGATCCGTCAGGATCTCGTGGTCCACGTTGTCGAAATACTTGCGCACGTCGATCTTCAGGAAATACGGATGGCGCCGCGCCAGCTCCCGCGCCCGGCGGCAGGCGAGGTGCGAACCGAGGTTCTTGCGGCAGGCGTAGCTCTGCGCGATG
Source organism: Verrucomicrobia bacterium UBA7008 (assembly GCA_002449695.1). GTDB lineage: Bacteria > Verrucomicrobiota > Kiritimatiellia > RFP12 > UBA1067 > UBA1067. The sequence goes on from DJXI01000020.1 coordinate 9,119, forward strand.
AACCGGCGCTCCATCAGCGGCGCGCAGACGTTGCACAGCGCGTGGTGGACGATCCGGTCGCGCACGGGGACGCTGGAGATGATGCGCGGCTTCGGCTCGTAGATCTTGAACTGGTGGTAGTCGCTCGGCTGCCAGCTCCCGTCGAGGAGCGCGCCGCGCAGAAACGCCAGATTGTCGTCGAGGTGGCGCGCGTATTTCGCGACCGCCGGCATCGTGCCGTGGTTCTTGACGAAAGCCCGCCACGCGGCGCGGATGTTGTCCGCGTCGGTGATCTTTTCCCAGAGCTTTCCGTAAGATTTCATGTCGCGTGCCAATCCTGTGTATATATATTATTTACTTGCTTCGGTAATCATAGAGGACCCCTCCTCCGGCTTTTCGGCGCCCTCGTCCTTGCCGTCGTCGGGCAGTTCGTAGGCCGTCGGCGCGAGGTCCTTCACCATCGCCAGCGCCTCTTCGCCGTACGCTTTCAGGAACTGCTGCCCGAGCCCCCTGATCTCGCGGATTTCCGTCAGCGTCTTCGGCGCTTTCAGCGCCAGTTCCGCCAGCTGGCGGTTGTTCGCGATCGAGAAGACGGGCGCGCCCGTGCCCTTGACCTTTTCGATGCGCCAGTCCTTCAGCTTGAAGTAGACGGCCTTCGTCGCCTCGGGCATCTGCTCCTCCAGCTTGCGGATGAATTCCATCGCCTTCTGTCGTCGCGGGTCGTTCGGTGCGTTTGATGAACGCCCCGCCCGACCCGCGACGGCGGCGGCGTTGCCGCCGCTCGTCAGTTTCAAGGTCAGCACGAGGCAGTCGCGCCCATCCACGACCGTCCAGCGCGACTCGTAGTCCAAAACGTCCTTTCCAGAAGTTGCTTCCAGCAAATTCTGTTCGTTGAACGCCTGGTTCTCCGCGTCCCATGGAAGGGTGATGACTCGGATCTGCATTCGGCCGACCTTTCTGATTTTTTCGCGGGGCGCTCGGCTCGCGCTGGCTTTCGCCGCGCGCGGCCTCGCGCCTTTTTACACTCGTTTCCTCGCGCGCGTTTTGCTCGCGTGAGGGAAACAACCGTATTCAGGGTTACTCGGAGACCCTTGCGAGACGTGCGCCGACGCTCCCGTTGACGTAGCCGGGTACGTAGCCGACGTAGCGGCCCGCCGACGAGCAGTAATTCGCACCGTTGTTATAATAGCCGCCGCGGAGCACCGCATTGCCATTGGACTTGGTCGCGTTCTGATCCGTGTAGCACACGCTACTGTTACGCGTCGCCGCGGAACCTGCCGTGCCATAAGAGGTCGTGTTGAAGTCCAGCACCCACTCCCAGACGTTGCCGTACATATCGGCAATGCCCCACGGGTTGAACGCGCTGGAGCCGCGATAGCCAACAACCTGACGGCCGCCTGCACCGCTGATCGAGGTGTAGCCCGAGCCGGCATTCGCCGCCACGCAATACTGGTTGAGTTCGTAGTTGGTGACAGGAGCCGCCGCAGTCGGGGTGTCCGTGTTGTTGGCGACGGTCAGCGTGCTCGCGTCATCGCCCGTACGCCACCACCAGCAGGTGAGGTCGGTCACACCGCCGAGCGAGGCGACTTCCCACTGCGCATCGGTCGGAAGGGTCAGCGAGTAGCCGCTCGGCATATGCTGATTGATGAGGTAGAGAAGCGAAGTGGAGCCATTGCTGCTGCCGCGGGCACTGGCTGCCGACGAGCTGTTAGAGGCCGCATCATCCCATGCCGCCGTGATCGCCGTGGTGTTGCGCGCCTGGTGGGAGCCGCCGAAGAGCGCCGAGAACGAGAGGTTGTAGGCCACCGCTGCCGAGGTGAGGTTGTTGTAGGTCACACCGCCGTAGTTGTAGGTGGCGGGAGCCGCGTTGCAGGTCGAAAGGATCGTCGAGATCTGGCCGATGGTCAGTTCGTAGATACCAATGGAATAAGCCTTGTCGACAGTCACGCAGTTCTTCGTCTTGTTGAAGGTATACGTGGTGTCGCCAGCCGGAACCTTGCGCAGCACGAGCTTGGAGGTCTTGTACTCGTCGGCGGAGTAGCGCGCGTTGGAAATGCGCTGAAGCTTCTTGTCGTTGAGCACCGGCACCTTCTCATAGCTGACCGTGAAGGGATCGGTCGTCAGATCCCAGATTTCATAGTCGGCATTGGCGTACGAATTGACCTTGATCTGGTTGGCGACATTGTAGACCTTCATCGTCAGCTTGGCGGAGTCGGTGTAGATGACCGCGTCGCGCGTCGCATCCCACTGGACCGTGAAGTCGCCGTTGCCGTCGATCATCTGGCCGGCGGTGCAGGCGATGTCGCCGTCAATGCCGGGGATCGTCGCGTCGAACGTGACGAAGTAGCCGTCGACATCCGTATCTGCGCTGTAGCCGGTCACCGTATAGACGATGTCCACGATGTTGTTCCAGGGATAACGCTGGCGGACGCTCTTGAGCGAGACCGACGGCACGGCATTCGCGGCGAACGCGAGCGCGGAGAGCCCGAGCAACGCCAGCATTTTCTTTGTTGCTTTCATTTGTTTGTCCTTTCCTTTTGGTTGGGTTTGTTGGTTGGTTTGTTGGTTTTTGTTTCTGTGTGTCTTGTTTTGTGTCTTTTTTTCTTTTTGGGGTTGCGTGAATCAACTGCGAAAAACGACAATGCAAAGATCGACGAGGACGACGACCAGACCCAGCAAGAAAAAGAGGAAGGTGGCGATGGTGCTGTCGAGATCAATCGGGTCCTTTTCTTCACCCAGCAGCAGGCGCATCCACCACGCGCGGCGCACAGGGCGCGGCGGCGGGCCCATGAACGAGAAATCAGCGGCGGAGGAACGACGCTTCAACCTCATGCGGCACCTCCTTTGCAGAACAGGCCGCGAACCGCCCGGCAGATCCCCCAGAGGGCCGCGCCGACGGCGCAGACGACGAATGCCGCCAGCATCGCGGCATAGATGCCGACGGCGACCACCGCCACGGAGGCGACGGGTGCCAGCGCAAAAAGGAAGAGCCGGAGACCGTCGCCGGGCTCTTTCAACGCTTTTTTCGCTTCTGTCGGCTCTTTGCTCACTCAATTCCCCTTGTTTTGCCCACCCTGACAGAAAGGTATACCTTTTTGTTAGGTCATTTTCGGGGTCTGTCCCCAAAGCGCCAAATTCAAAAATGCCGCAAAACGCAGCAAAATAATTAACTATAAATTTCCCCTTGCGCGACGCGACGACTTTTTGCTAAAATATTCCCATCGGCAGAAAAGTATACCTTTCTGTTAGTTTTTATCTCAAAATTACAACAATTTCCGGCCGTTTTGATCCAAAATGATGGTAGGGGCGATTGTCCTCAATCG
>DJXI01000037.1:0-6928 GCA_002449695.1 Verrucomicrobia bacterium UBA7008
TTGAAAATCCTGTCAATCCTGTCAATCCTGTCAAAGAAGACGTACCCGTGCGGACGATTGAAGTTAACTCCGACGGCTTAAAAAAAGAGCTCCACGACCGTTCCGCTCCACGCGTTGCACCGGAGAGCCGCCTTTCAAATGATGTTTTGCATACGATTGAAAATCCTGTTAAGCCTATCCAGACCGAACGTCCTGCGCAGCCGATTGAGCGGCAGTTTGAAAGCGGTTTTGTCGCGCGTCGCGAGGGCGAAGGGATGACGGAGCCAGCTTTTTCAACCGTCGGAGTTGAACCAACACCCCAATCGTGCACAGTTGAAAATCCTGTCAGTCCTGTCCAGACCGAACGTCCTGCGCAGCCGGTTGAAGTTAACTCCGACGGCTTAAAAAAAGAGCTTCACTACCGTTCCGCTCCACGCGTTGCGCCGGAGAGCCGCCTTTCAATTGATGTTCTGCGTACGGTTGAAAATCCTGCCCATCCTGTCCAAACCGAAGTTCCTGCACAGCCGATTGAGCGGCAGTTTGAAAGCGGTTTGGTCGCGCGTCGCGAGGGCGAAGGGATGACGGAGCCAGCCTTTTCAACCGTCGGAGTTAAAACAACACCCCAACCGCGCACGATTGAAAATCCTGTCAATCCTGTCAAAGAAGACATCCCCGTGCAGCCGATTGAAGTTAACTCCGACGGCTTAAAAAAAGAGCTCCACGACCGTTCCGCTCCACGCGTTGCGCCGGACAGCCGCCTTTCAAATGATGTTTTGCATACGATTGAAAATCCTGCCCATCCTGTCCAAACCGAAGTTCCTGCACAGCCGATTGAGCGGCAGCTTGAAAGCGGTTTTGTCGCGCGTCGCGAGGGCGAAGGGATGACGGAGCCAGCTTTTTCAACCGTCGGAGTTGAACCAACACCCCAGCCGCGCACGATTGAAAATCCTGTCAATCCTGTCAAAGAAGAAACTCCTGCGCAGCTGATTGAAGTTAACTCCGACGGCTTAAAAAAAGAGCTCCACGACCGTTCCGCTCCACGCGTTGCGCCGGAGAGCCGCGTGTCAATTGAGGCTCCTATTCAGTCGGACCAACTTGTTGAACGGCAGTTTGAAAGCGGTTTTGTCGCGCGTCGCGAGGGCGAAGGGATGACGGAGCCAGCTTTTTCAACCGTCGGAGTTGAACCAACACCCCAACCGCGCACGATTGAAAATCCTGCCCATCCTGTCCAAACCGAAGTTCCTGCACAGCCGATTGAACGGCAGTTTGAAAGCGGTTTTGTCGCGCGCCGCGAGGGCGAAGGGATGACGGAGCCAGCTTTTTCAACCGTCGGAGTTGAACCAACGCCCCAGCCGCGCACGGTTGAAGCGCCGGTCGAAAAAAACGTCGTGCCACAGGTTCGTGCACGATCGGAACATCCTGTCGACGAACCCGATGCGCCGACGGTGCTCGCCACCGCACCGATGATGTCGCCGCCGCTGGTCGAACGGACGATCCCGGCCGAATCGGCCGCCGTTCAGCAGGTCGCCGCCGCCCAGTCGGCGCGCACCGAGGCGGTCAACGCCGCCGTCGCCCGCGCCGTCGAGACGGTCAACGCCCTTGTCGAGACGGTCGTCGCCGAAATCGCCGTCACGCCGGCCTTGGCGCGCGGCGACGGCGAAATCCGCATCACGCTCAAGCCGACGGTGCTGGACGGCTCCGAGCTGCACCTGTCCGCGAAGGCCGGCGAACTGACGGTGTCGATCGCGCCCGCGACGGCCGAAGCGGCGCACGTCATCCAGCACAACCTGCCGCGACTCGAAACCGCGCTGGCCGAACACGCGCCGGCGTTCCGCCACGTCGCGGTCGTCCTGTCCTCTTTTAAGAAAGGCAAAACAGATGAAACCGCTTGACATCCTCTCTGCGCTGCCCGTTGGCGCGAAGGCGACGCCGGACGCGATTCTCGATTCGCCCGCGTTTGCGCTGCCGGGCCGTCTGGGTGACGAAGCCGTCTGGCTCCGTCCGGCGACCGTCGAACCGGCCGCCGCCGAGATGATTGCGCTCGCCGTCACGTTTGGCGACGAGCCGCATACGCTCCGCCTCGCGCGTTCGCCGCGCTTTCCCGAACTGGACAAGATCTGGGACGCGCGCGCCGACGTGCCGGAGGCGATTCTCCTCGCGCTCGTCGAACGCGAAGTCGGCCCCCTCTTCCAGCTCCTCGAAAACGCCGTCCGCAGGCAGATGCGGCTGGTCGGGCTGGCCAGTCTCGCGCAAAGCCCCGAAAGGGACGTGGCCCTCTGCGCCTCTGCGTCTCTGCGCGGGAACGACGACGGACAGTCCGTTTGCTTCTCCCTGACGCGCAGCGCGACCGTTGTCGCGGCGTTCGGCGTCTTGCGCAACCTCGACCTGTCGCACGAATCGATCCGCGCGCGGACGCTGTCGGCCGCCGTCGACTACGCGGCGTTCGCGCTTCCCGACGCCGACCGTGCGTCGCTCGCGCCGGGCGATGCGGTGCTGCTGCCGGAGATCGGCACGGTGGCGCCGCGCCTCGTCGTGGACGGGCGCTTCGTCATTGACGACAACGGCGTCCAGCCGTTTGCGGCCGATGCGCTCGCGCACGTCCGCGCGGCGGAAGATCTGACGCTGACGCTCGGCGCGGTCTTTGATGCGACCGAAACGCCGCCCGCGCGGCCGACCGCTCCGCCCGGCGCCCAGCTGCGGCTTTTGCGCAGCGGCAAGACCGTGGCCACCGGCCGTCTCGACCGCGTCGGCGAGCAGAGCGCCTTGATCGTGGAAGCCACCCTCTAACCCACCAAACTTCCAAACCTCTAAACTTCCACCCCATGTTTCAGACAAATCCATTTCTGCTGATCATCCTGTTCGTCGGGCTGTCGCTCCTGCCGTTCGTGGCGATGATCGCGACGAGCTATCTGAAGATCGTCGTCGTGATGTCGCTCATCCGCAACGCGCTCGGCATCCAGTCCATCCCGCCGAACATGGTCCTCAACGCGCTCGCGATGATCCTGACGTTCTACATCATCGCGCCCGTCGCGTCCGAGTCGTGGGGGCTCCTCCAGCAGGAGATGGCGGCGCGCCGGCAGGGAACGGCCGTTGCGTCGTCCGCGCCGGCGGCCGCGCCCGACGCGGCGTCCGGCGGTGATTGGCTCGAGACGGATGCCGTCGCCCGCGCGGCGGAGCCGTTCCGCGCGTGGCTCTCGGCGCATACGTCCGACCGCGAGCGCGCCTTCTTCGTCCACACGGCGGAGACGCTGTGGGCCAAGGACGGGGAGCCGGCGACGGTCGATCCCGAAAGCTACTACATCCTGCTGCCGTCGTTCTGCGTCTCGGAGCTGACCAAGGCGTTCCAGATCGGCTTTCTCGTCTATCTGCCGTTCATCGCGATCGACATCATCGTATCGAACATCCTGCTGGCGATGGGCATGATGATGGTCTCGCCCGTGACGATCTCGCTGCCGTTCAAACTGCTCCTCTTCGTGATGGTGAACGGCTGGACGCTGCTCATCCAGGGACTCGTGAGGGGGTACATCCTATGAGCCACGCGCAGATTCTCGATTATGCGAAGATGTGCCTCGTCATTGTGCTGAGGCTTTCGCTCATTCCCATCGTGGTCGCCACCGTCATCGGCATCATCGTCTCGCTCCTCCAGGCGCTCACGCAGATCCAGGAGCAGACGCTCGGCTTCGCGGTGAAGCTGATCGCGATCTCGCTCACGCTCCTCGCCTGCGCCTCGTGGATGGGCTCGTCGCTCCTCCTCTACACGCAGGACATCTTCACCCACTTCGCGCTGCTGAGGTAAATGCCCTACGTAGAATTCCACAGATGGATACTTGCGGCTGTCCTCGCGATGGCGAGGATCGGCGGCGCGTTCGCCGTCTGCCCGGCGCTGACGGATTCGATGATCCCCGGCGTCGCGCGCCGCGCCGCCGTGCTGGGCTTCTCCTGCCTCGCGATCCCGTACATCCACGCGGGGATGCCGCCGGGAGAGCCGAACGTCTGGATGTTCGCGTTCGCGGCGTTCCGCGAGGCGCTGATCGGCTTCCTGATCGGCTTTTTCGCGGCGATCCCGTTCTGGGTGGCGGAGAACGTCGGCAACTTCATCGACAACCAGCGCGGCGCGACGATGGGCGAGGTCTATTCGCCGCTCTCCGGCGCGCAGGTCTCGACGACGGGCATCTTCTTCACGCAGGTCGTCTCCACGATCTTCTTCACGTCCGGCGCGGTCTTCCTTCTCCTCGGCGCGCTCTACAGGAGCTACGCCGTCTGGCCTGTCTTCGGCCCGGGCGTCGCGCTCGCGCCGGACGCGCCCGTGCAGATCCTCGGCGCGCTCGACGGGATGCTCAAGACGACGGTCGTCATCTCCGCGCCCGTCATCATCGTCATGTTCCTCGCGACGATCGGCCTCGGCCTCGTCAACCGCACCGCGCCGCAGCTCAACGTGTTCTTCCTGTCGATGCCGGTCAAGTCCGCGCTCGGCGTCGCCATGCTGATCGTCTACCTGCCGTTCATCATGGACATGCTCATGTACACGAAGGACGGCGCGATCCTCGATCCGGTGCGGAAACTTTTGTCGGGAGGCGGCTGACATGGCTGAATCCTCGGGCGAGAAGACGGAGATGCCGACCCAGAAGAAGCTGCGCGACGCGCGGCAGAAGGGGCAGGTCTGCACGTCGAAGGACATCGTCTCGACGGCGATCCTGATCGTCCTCTTCGCGCTGCTCGGCTGGATGGGCGTCGCGCTCGTCGACGACGGCGCGATGCTGCTCGATTACATCGGCGCGCGCCTCGCCGGCGATCCCGCCGACGCGGTGCAGCAGGCGGCGGGCGTGACGGCGTTCGTCATCTGCAAGCACTCCTTCATCTTCGTCCTCGTCGCCGCCGTCATCGGCATCGCGGCCAACACGGCGCAGATCGGCTTTCTCTTCACCTTCGAGCCGATCATCCCGAAGCTGGAGAAGCTCAGTCCCGTCGAGGGCGCGAAGAAGATCTTCTCGATGAAGAACCTCTTCGAGTTCCTGAAGAACGTCGTCAAGGTGACGTTCCTCAGCTACCTCATCTACAAGATCATCTGGGCGAGCGTCCCCGAGCTGCTGACGATGTGCTACGGGACGATCGACGACGTCTTCCCGAGCCTGAAGCTGATGCTCAAGCGCCTGGCGGTCTACACCGCCTTCGGCTACATCGTCATCGCCATCGTCGACCGCATCTTCCAGGGCCGCAACTTCACGAAGCAGATGATGATGACGAAGGACGAGGTGAAGCGCGAATACAAGGAGATGGAGGGCTCGGCCGAGGTCAAGCAGGCCCAGCGCCAGTTCCGCGACGAGATCCTGAACGGACCCGATCCCGTGAAGGCGGCGAAGCGGGCCGACGTCGTCGTCACCAACCCGACGCACATCTCCGTGGGCGTGCGTTTTCGCGCAGACGAGGCGCCGCTTCCGCGCATCGTCGCGCTGGGCGCGGACCGCATCGCGAAGATCATCCGCGAGACGGCGCTCGCCGAGGGCATCCCGATCATGGAGGACGTGCCGCTCGCCCGCGCGCTCTACGCGAAAGGGCGGCTGGAGGATTTCGTGCCCGAAGATTTCCTCGAACCCGTGGCCGAGGTGCTCAAGTGGGCCAAGCGGCTGGAAGACGCACGAAAGGAGGAGGCGGAGCTCGATTCCGTTTCGTTGGAGGATCTATGACCGTTGAAGAACATTACAACGTGATTGCGCCGCGGCTGACGAACTGGCTGGTTTCGTCCGGCTCGTCGTACGCCGAGGCGTGCGACCTCGTGCAGGAGACGTTCCTCAAGATCTGGAAGATGCGCGACGACCTGCACGACAGCGATTCCGCCGTCAGCGGCCTCGCGTTCACCATCGCGCGCAACCTGCGCAAGAACCTCGCCCGCGACGACCGCCGCCTGACGTTCAAGGAGGAGATCACCGACGCGGACGTCGGCGCCGCCGCGGCCGCGCCGTCGGAACTGCCGTCCGAGGCTGCCGCCCGCACGCGCGCGCTGCGCGAAAAGCTGACGACGGCATTTGCGCAGCTGCCGCCCGCGCTGCGCGAGGCGTACACGCTCTTCCAGGTCGGCGGCCAGTCCATCCGCGAGATCGCCGCCGCGACGGGCGTGGGCGAAAGCCTCGTCAAGGTGCGCATCTTCCGTGCCAAGGAAAAATTGCGCAGCATTTTGTCCGAAATGCGTGTAACCTTCTGATGACGTGCGTGTAATCCCGGCAGAACGGAGAAAAAACATGGAAATCAATTTCAGCAAGAATGGCGTTGCGGGCAATTGGGGCGTGAGACAGGAGACGATTGACGCGTCTCATGTCTCAAGTCGCGCGTCAGAAACAACCCAACCCTCCAGCCCGCTCACGATCACCCGCGCGACCGTCTCGGCCGAGGACATCGCCGCCGCCGAAATCCCGGACGCGGCGCTGACGCGCGACGACGCGCTGGGGAAGCTCATCGGGTCGGCGTTCAACCTTCCGCCCCCGCCCCCGCCTGACTTTGCGAGCATTTAAGTAAAAGAAAACCGAAGAAATTATGAAGACACTACATGATCGATGCGAAAGACGTCGTGTGACGGCCGTGCGCAGTTGATACTTCCGCGCAGAAACGGTATAATATGCAGCCAGATTGAGAAAACGGAGCAAAACGCATGACAATCGACCGAAGACTTGACAACGGAACGCTGACGCTCGCCGTCGCGGGGCGGCTCGACACGAACACCGCGCCGGAGCTGGAGGCGGCGGTGAAGCTGGACGGCGCGACGGCGCTCGTTTTCGATTTCGCCGCCCTCGACTACATCTCGTCCGCCGGGCTGCGCATTCTGCTGACGGCGAAGAAGTCGCTGATGGCGACGGGCGGCACGATGTCGGTCGTCAACGCCAACGCCTCGGTCCGCAGCGTATTCGAGATCACGGGATGCAGCGAGCTGTTCGGACTGGCGTGACGGCGGCGGCGG
>DJXI01000037.1:6996-7391 GCA_002449695.1 Verrucomicrobia bacterium UBA7008
TGGCGTGACGGCGGCGGCGGCGCTCGTCGCCGCCTGCCTCGCCGTGTGCGGCGCCGGCTGCGGCCGGCGCGGCGCGGACGCGGACGCCTCCGCGTGCGCGCGCACGAACGACGTGCTGGTGCTCGTCACCACCACGGACACGCGTCCGTATTCCTACCGCGACGAGGCGACGGGCGAGATCGTCGGCGTGGAGATCGACATCGCGCGCGCGGCGGCCGACCGGCTCGGTTGCCGGCTCGAGATCCGCAAGGCGAAGTTTCCCGACCTGCTGACGCTCGTCAGCTCCGGCGAGGCGGACCTCGCGGCGTCCGGCATCACGATCACGGAGGGGCGGCGCCAGGCCGTGGACTTCTCCGTTCCCTACGCGACCGAGGGCGGCATGTTCCTCTACCGCG
>DJXI01000037.1:7448-7634 GCA_002449695.1 Verrucomicrobia bacterium UBA7008
CATGTTCCTCTACCGCGCGGGCGAGGAGATGCCGACGATGATCCGGGCCGAGAAGCTGCGCATCGGCACGATGGACGCGTCGACGTACGACTTCTATCTCACCGCGCACGGCCTCGACCCGGTCCGCTACGGCTCCTATGCGGAGGCGATCGAGGACCTCCGGGCGAAGCGGCTCGACGCGATGTT
>DJXI01000037.1:7687-10171 GCA_002449695.1 Verrucomicrobia bacterium UBA7008
GGGCGAAGCGGCTCGACGCGATGTTCTTCGACAGCTGCACGGTCCGCATCGACGCGGAGAAGTCGGGCGGCGTCTTCGCCGCCTCGCGCCTCGAGACGCGCGAGAATTTCGGCATCGCGGTGCGCAAGGGGGATGTGCAGCTGAAGCAGGCGCTCGACCGGGTGATCCTGGCCGGCCGGAAAAGGAGGCGGAAATGACGGCCGGACCTCAGCAGCGCCGGCTGGCGGTCCGGCTCGTCGGTGCCGTCGCGCTCGCGTTCGCCGCGTCGCTCGCGCTGACGTGGATGCTCCACGAGAAGATCACGCGGCGCGACATGCTGCACCTCATCGACAACGTGTTCGCCGACGTCGCGGTCGACATCCGCGAGCGCGTGGACGCGCGCATGTTCCGCCAGGCGATGGTCGTGCGCGACAAGGTCTACACGATGCGCGACGAGCCGTGGTGGAACGATCCGGACGAGTCGAGCCGGCGGCTGCGCGCGCTCGCGGACGAGCTCGGCGTGGACGAGATCTGCATCGCCGACGCGGACGGCAACCTTTCCCACAGCGCCCGCCGCGACGAGGTCGGGGCGCTCAACTTCGCCACCGCCGAGGGGCAGGCGCGCGAATTCGCGTCGCTGCTCACGGAAGGGTACGAGCTGGCGCAGCCGCTCCTGCCGAACACGCTGCGCGGCGAGAGGGTCAAGTACGTGGGCGTGTGGATGCCCGAGGGCGGATTCGTCCAGGTCGGTGCGCGGGAGAAGGCCGTGCGCAACCTCGCGCGCTCCGCCCTCACGGGCCTGACGCACGGCTGGCACGTGAGCGGCGACCACGGCGGGATCTTCATCACGACGGACAACGGGACGATCATCTCGCATCCCGTCGCGGGCCGGGAGGGCGGCCAGTGGCGCGACCCGGGCGCGGAGAGCTACTGGGAGATGCGGACGTTCGAGGGCTTCCCCGTCTACGTGGTCATCCCGAAGAAGACGGCGGTGGTCGAGCGGCGCGTGCTGGTGATGACCTCCGCGTTCCTGAACGGCATGGCGCTCGTCTTCGCCGCGATCCTCGTCGGCCTCGTCATCGCGCGCTACGTCCGGGACCGGCTGCACGAGCGCCAGTCGCGGGACATGGCGATGGCCAAGAGCATCCAGGAAAGCGCCATCCCGCGCGTCTTCCCGCCGTTCGCCGAGGAGCCGCGCATGGACATCTGCGCGAGCATGCAGCCGGCGCGCGACATCGGCGGCGACTTCTACGACTTCTACTTCTCGGGGCCCAACCGCCTCACGTTCCTGATCGCGGACGTGAGCGGCAAGGGCATCCCGGCCGCGCTCTACATGATGCGCGCGAAGGCGACGTTCAAGGGGATCGCGCAGACGGGCCTGCCGCTCGCGGAGCTGGCCGTGCGGGCCAACGACGCGCTCAGCCGCGACAACGACGCGAACATGTTCGTGACGGCGTGGATCGGCGAGCTGAACCTCGAGACGGGCGTCGTCACCTTCATCAACGCGGGGCACAACCCGCCGATCCGCTTCGGCGGCGGCGGCGCGCCCGCGTTCGTCCGCGAGGGCTCGGGCATGATGTTCGGCGCGTTGCCGGGTCTCCCGTACCGGGCGCACGAGCTGACGCTCAAGCCCGGCGAGATGCTCTATCTCTACACCGACGGCCTCACCGAGCAGCCGGACGCGAAGGGCGAGCTCTACGGCGAGGAACGGCTGCGCGACGCGATCCAGACGCTGGTCGACGAGGGCGGGGTCGTGCTCGAGCGCGGTGCGTCGCCGCTCCTGGGCGCGCTCCAGTGCGCGGTGCTGGCGCACGGCGGCGCGGTCGAGCAGGCGGACGACTGCACGCAGCTCGTCCTGCGCTGGAACGGCGGCGGCGCGGCGGCGGAGGAGCCCGCGCGCACGGCGCGCGCGTTTCCGGCGACGCAGGACGGCGTGGCGGCGGCGAGCGCGTATCTCGATGCGACGCTGGAGGGGATCGACGGGGGCGATCTCCTCAATCCCGTGCTGCACGTCATCCTGGACGAGATCGCCTCGAACATCGTCCGCTATTCGGGCGCGTCGGAATTCGAATTGACGGTCGAGGCGACGGCGGATCCGGCCGGCGTGCGGCTCGTCTTCAGCGACGACGGCACGCCTTACGATCCGCTCGCGCACGTCGACCCGGACACGACGCTCTCGGCGGCGGAGCGGCCGATCGGTGGCCTCGGCATCCTGATGGTGAAGAAGATGTCCGATTCCGTCGACTACGCGCGCGTGCGCAACCGCAACGTCCTGACGATCTTCAAAAAGACCTGACGGCGCACCGCGCCGCCGCCGCAGATACCGTTCTTCTCGCTCACTCTACGCTCAGAAAACGCCGGGGCCTGTCCCCGCGTTGTTCGGGTGGGGATTGTTTAACGCAGAGACGAGATGCGCCCGTGCCGAAGGCATCGGGTCGCCTGAGCGAAGCGAACCCGAAGGGCCGCAAGGGGCCGCGAGCCGCAGAGGACGCAGAGCTGGTAGGG
>DJXI01000073.1 GCA_002449695.1 Verrucomicrobia bacterium UBA7008
TAAGGCCGATATACACGGAGAAGCGTCTGAGCCGGAATCTGGACGACGAGACGCTGGAGGCATCCGTGGTCGAGGCCGTTCTCACGGCAATACCCATGCATGCACCTCCTACCGCGGCGACGTGACCTTCACGCGGTAGAAGCCCTGCGTTTGCGTTTCGTCGATCGGTTCGTCGCTCGTCCAGACGGTGCGCTTCACGCCGCCGTCCACGACGATCTTCGTCGTTCCGGCCACGGGCGACTCCGCCCCGCCGACGGTCTCCATGCGGTAGACCGGATAGAGCGCGTTGCGGGCCGCTTCGCCGAGGTCGGTACGCACGCCGTTGAACGAAAGCTCCAATCTGCCGTCGTCGAGGATGCGGATGCCCGTGACCGCGAACGGCTCGTCGGCAGCCGGATCAAGCCCCGCGTCGTATGCATCTGCCAGAAGATATCCAAGACTACGCAGCTTCGGGGCGGGAATCGGTTTTTGCGGATTGAGCCCGAGGCCCTGCGCCTTAAGCCAGGCCACGCTCACGCCGTCGATTTGCGTTGTCTCTGCCGAAAGCTCCGTTTCGAACTCCTCCGTCGTCTTGATGACATCGTCCACCTTGACCGCGCCGCGCAGTTCGAGCGCCGCGATCTTGCCGTCCGCGCTCGTCTCCAGCGTCCTGTGCCAGGCGCCGCCCGCCGTCGAATCGAGCGGGGAGCGCACGCCGAAGTCCGTGAAGCAGGCCGTGCCGTTGATGCGCACGAGCGCGTAGGTCTCGCCGGGCTTCGTTGTGGAGTCGAGCGAAACCGACAGCCGCACCCAGTCGCCGTTCTTGTAGACGGTGTCCGAGAGCGTCGTCCAGCCCGCCTCGCCGTCCGCGTTGCGGCAGCGCAGCTTGAGCCGGCCGTCCGTGTCGCAGATGATGACGACCTTGTCGCCGTCTTTCACCTCCACAGGCGACTCGTCGGCGGAACGCCTAACAACGGCGACCATCAGGTCGAGGCGGTCGTTGCCGTTCGTCGTGCAGGCGAAGCTGCGCACGGCGAGATCGTCCACCTCCAGCACCTTCGTGTGCGCATCCTTCGGCATCGGGAAGCCGGGCGGATTCGGCGGCGTATAATCTGCCGCTATGATTTCGCCCGCGCCCGTCCAGCCGCCGACCTCGCCATAGGCGGTCTGCGCGCCCGTCGCATAGGCCTCGAAGCTCTCCGCGTCGTCGATGGGCGTGGCGGCGACGGCGACATCCGACACGTCCCACGTCAAGACACTGTCTTCGGCCACGGAGAACTTCGCGTGCGTGCCGTCACCGACTGCCGAACCGGCGCGCCACGTCGTATTGGTGACGACATCCTCGTTGACGACGTAGTTCGAACCGTACGCGACCCCGTCCAGAGCGAACGCTGCCGCCCCCCTGGCCATGTACCTGTAGGGACCGCCGATCTGCCGCGTCCCGTTCGCGTCCCGCACCGCGACATCGACATTGCAAACATTCCCGAGCCCTTCAAGCTTCATCGTCATGATCTTAGCCGTGCAACTCCCAGCATCGGCTACGAGCACCAGAATGAGCGATCCATCGTCCAGCCGAGGGCCAAGGCAAATGCCCTCGTAATTGACCCATCCGACTTCCTTGTTGAACAGCGCCGTCTTCTTTACTTTTTCATACTCGGCATCCTTGAGAGAGGCCATGCCGGAGACGTCTGTCGCCTTGCCGCCGGACTCCGACGTCCCGTCGACAAGATAGATGCGCGTGTAGAATGTCGCGTCCCAGCCGTTGTCCCCCCAGAGATTCCGTTCGAGAACCAGCAGCCGTCCGTCCGGAAGCGCGACCATTCCGGCCACGCCGCTGCGCGTCTTCGTGTCGTTGTTGTGGACCCACGGATCGCTTCCGACGGGCTGGGTCAGGTACGCCCACTGCCCGGCCGACTCCCACTTGTCCGATACCGTCTTCCGGGAAAACCGCGTCAGACGAACGAGCGAGCCCTCCGTCTTGGACGATTTCTCGCCGTCGACCTTCAGCGCCTCCTCGTTGGCCGTCCACATGGTCAAGCCGTCGCCGGAGATCGTCAGCGCCTCGAAACTGAAGTTGCCGTAATACTGCCTGTGAACGGTCGGCACCGCAACCGAACCGAGAGGCTCGCCCGTCGCGGGATCGATTGTTCGAATCGTCGGGCCGGTCTCGTCCGAAATCCAGAGCAGGCGGGACGCGGGATCCCAGGCGCACCCCTCCATATCGCTCGCGCCCTGAACCGGCACGCCGGTCCCGATCGTGATGTTCGTCTTCGCAAGCTCGCCGGCCCCATTGATGTCGAGCGTCAGCGGATAGAGCTTATCGTCGTTGTCGTCAACAGCATAGTAGAGACTTCCCCCTGCCCACGTCACACCGCTGATCTGCTCGGCGACAGCGGAGGAAGGCCGGTAAACCTCTGAAATCTTTGTGACCTTCAGCGCGGCGTGGGCCGACGGCAAGCCGACGACCATCATCGCGACAAGGACAGACAACACGTTGACGCGCAAAGACATTTTTCCTGAACTCCTCTCTTTTGATCAGTGCACGCACAGTATACCAAAGTCGTGCGGATGCGGAAATTGCATATTCAACCGCATAAAGTTGCATTCTCCGCACGACGCGCCGCATCGCGCACGAGGGTGAAGCCGCCGATGTCCAGCTTCAGATCCTTCAGCGGCGTCGCACGGCAACCGCCTTTGTGAACACGCGTGTTCGCGGGGGCTGTTGGCTGCTGCGGTTTAACCGAACTGAACACCCGGTGAATTTGATATACTATCAGCAGTTAAACGATGACGAGATTGCTGACAGCCTTGTTGCTTGCAACCGCCGCGCCGCTGAACTGGAACGCGGTTGGCGTTGTCGCGGCCTGTGCATGGTGCGTGGTGCTCCTCGCGCTCGGCGTGTGGAAGATTTTAAACGCAGAGTCGCAGAGTGCGCAGAGGCTTTCTGGGTCTGGGGGCCGGGCCCCCAGTTTGAAACCCTCTCTGCGTTCTCTGCGTCTCTCGGCGCTCGCTTCGCTCGGCTTGACCGCTTCCCCACGGGTCGCGGCCACCCGCAAGGGGCGGTTACGCGTCTCTGCGTTAAAACAAAAACCCCTACCGGCCCTCGTTTTTCTGGCCTTCGCCGCGCTTGCGACGGTCGAGGCGCAGAAGACGGGACAGTTGAGAGTTGAGAATGGAGAATTGAGAGTTGAAATGAGACGCGGCGAAGCCGCCACCGCAACTCTCAACTCTCAACTTTCAACTCTCAACTCCACCTGCGCCGCGAACCACGAAATCAATCCTGCCCCATTGACCGACGCGGACATCGACCGGGGCTATCTTCTCGTCGATGAGGACGATAGCGTCGCCGCGATTGAAATTCCAACGAACGCAGTCACGGTCGGCAATTGGCATCTTCACGGCGCGCGCGGTTGGCAGGGGCTGGCGGCAACGCCGAACGGAGCGCCGCAATGCTAGGCAATTCTAGAGGGGCTAGACCGCTCGCGTTGCTCGCTGTTCTAGATCGCGCGGCAGAACTGCCGCGCTCGTCTAGATTTTCTAGAATAGCTCGCGCCTTGCGCGAGCGTACTAGATTAGCGTCCGCAAGGACGCGGTCTAGCGTAGCGAGCGAAGCGAGCGGTCTAGAATCTCTAGTCACCTGCGACGGGGCAAGCGATCTGGGCGATTTCGTCATCCTCGCGAACACCGGACAGACCTGTGAAGTTCCGCTTTTGAAAGGCGCGAATTACGCCGTGCGCGCGGACGCGCCGCTTGTGAACATTGTAGTCGGCGACGAAAATGCGGAAATTGTCACCAACAACGGTCCGCTGATGCTTCGCGGGGCGAGCGGCGGCACGGACGGAACAACCA
Organism: Verrucomicrobia bacterium UBA7008; assembly: GCA_002449695.1. Lineage (GTDB taxonomy): Bacteria > Verrucomicrobiota > Kiritimatiellia > RFP12 > UBA1067 > UBA1067. The sequence goes on from DJXI01000073.1 coordinate 3,829, forward strand.
GCTTCGCTATCGACTACCCGCTGGATTGCTCGTTTCTGCGAAACGGCAACGACTATTTGCTGACTGTCGCGCCGACCATCCCCGGCCTCACCCTCGCTTCGCTGACAGGTGGTTGCTGTTCGCTGAACGTGACGGCCAACGGCTTCCGGTGGACGTGCGCGGACACCTGCACGTGCGGCGGGGCGGAACAGCTGTTCGAGGTGCGCGCGACATGGGCGGGCTATTCGCGGGATTTTTCCTGTCCGCTGGCCTGTGCGTGCGGCGAAGATGC
>DJXI01000036.1 GCA_002449695.1 Verrucomicrobia bacterium UBA7008
ACCGCAAGTGGCGCTTTACGCTTAAGCATGAAATTTCCTCGCGCGCGGATTGACGAATGACGCGCAGGTATGGTATCATATCTGCGCTCTCCGGAATTGAACTCCGTGGCGACGGAGGTACGAACGGGAGCCTTGAAAGCCGTTGGGTTGAAACCGAAGTAGTCTCTCTGAGAGCGGATCGAAAAGCCTGAAGGGTGGGCGGACGGTCCGGGAGGGGGCGTCGATGTCGGGAACCGCGGCGGCCGATTTGGAACGTGATGGAGGAGGCTTCCTCCGCGGGCTTGAGCGCGAGATGCGCAGCCTAAGCGTCGTCGGCATCTTGGCGAGGCATCGCCTATTCCGAAAATGCGCCGTTGGCGTATTGTACCCTGTGGCCGGCGTTCGGCCGCGCAGTGCGCCGACACAACGCCGAAAGGAAAAGGAATAGGACAATGAAAAGGTCAAACGAACTCAATGCGATAGACATCGCCGCTGTGCAATCCCGCATGCTTACGATCCGCAATCAGCAGGTGCTGCTTGATCGCGACGTCGCCGCGCTGTACGGCGTGGAGACGAAAGCGCTCAACCAGGCGGTCAAGCGCAATGCGGATCGTTTTGGAGAGGGGTATATATTTCAGCTCAACATGCAGGAGATAGCCAATTGGAAGTCACAAATTGTGACCTCCAATTTGTCAAAAGAAGAGATTGCCGGCCTGAAAATGGGGCTTCGCAGAGCTCCATATGCATTTACTGAGCGGGGACTTTACATGTTGGCGACGGTGTTGAACAGTGACAGGGCCGTGCGCGCGACTAAAGCAATCATCGAAACCTACGCCAAGGTTCGCTCGATGGTCCGTGACATGGAGGCGCTCCAGACCGAGAAGGCGGGATCGCCGGAGCAGGCGAACATGCTCACGCGCGCAGGGCACAAGCTCGCAAGTCTCATTGGCGACAATCTTACCACTCAGTCGCGGAAGACAACTATCGAGCTGAATCTTGCGCTGCTCAAGATCACTCACGAAGTCAAGCAGGGAAAGGAGTGATGGCTATGATATGGCTTGGAGAAGAGGCGAAGGCTTTGCTTAAACAGCTCGAGAAGCTGTTCAAGAACCTGGTGGTTCGCATAGCGGACTTCCAGAACGATTGGGATCGTTGTGATCCGATCTGGTGTTTCTGCTGGCAGGACCGGCGGGGGAGATGGTACGAAACTCAGATTTCCCACTATGATGGCGTGTACTTCATCGTGAATTGGGGTGAGAGCGGCTATCGGGATTCATGGATTTGGGAAATTAAGCCCGGCGAGTTCTGCAGAGAGCACGACAATGGTGCTCACGACCACCATCCTTGGCCCCAGGTTGAGCAATTGGAGGATATGCTTGTTTGGTTGGATTTTGTCGAAAAGGACTGGATGCGCGTTTATCGAAAAATAGAAAAGGAGTGGCCGAACGATCGTCGGAACGGATATGTGCCGCGTGCCGTTGTCCATCGTTATGTACCGAAGTTTCCGCGACAGGATAAATTCGCCGGCGAAGAGACGGTGTGCAAGTTCTGCGAACTGGTCGAAGGCAAGTACTATTCGCCTGTCTGTGAGAAGGAAGGCAGGTTCTACCGCAAGCATATGACGGCCGGCGACTACCTTGAGTTGGTTCGAATCGGTCTTGAGGCAACAGTGGATGCGGAACGGCATGCGGATCGGCCGATGACTGGTGAGGACTATTACAAGATGAACGGATACAACCGCTCGTCGGGGAGCATCTTCGATGTTCCGAGGAATTCGCCCGAGGAGTTCCGCAAGTGGATTAAACAGGAAGAGCCGTATGGTTGGCATGACGGCGGGCACCAGTTCTGGATTGGCCCAGGACGAATCCATCTGAGTGTCCATTTAGAGAAGCCACATGGGCAAAAAGAAGAGCTGTACAAGGTGACACTCTCGGCGTGGTTCGCGTGGACTGCTTACAACTTGGCCAGAATGGCGGTTGCATTCTACGAGCATGGAATGCATGTCGATCTCTGCGACTACGAGAATATACGGAAAGCCCTGTTGGCAGAAGACGATCTCGCAATTGTCGAGCGAGGAGGCGACACTCGCTATGCCGGCCATAACGGAGCATTTGAGTCGATTTGGCTTTCCGAGATCGGGAGCCGATATGCCTCGTTAAGGGAATTCGTCAGGTGGAAACCTCTTCCCATCCTGCGCCCAAGGGAGCATCGGTATAATCCGATTGTCGTGGAAAGGATTTGAAGAGCGCGATAAATACAATCGGCAGAACTAACGAATCGTCACCCAGCCCACAATTTGCAAATTGTGGGCTGGCGACAATGCGCCGGTGGCGGCGCTTGATGTGAACCGCTATCTCGGCGAGTGGTACGAGATCGCTTGGTTCGACCACAGCTTCGAGCGCGGGTATGATACGGAAAAGCTCATCTGGGTGCGGCAAGACAAATGAGAGGGATGTCGCTGACGAGGTGCTTGCGGCTCAATTCCCCTTTAAAATATCCATTCTGCGGCTCACGATGAGCCGCAGATTTGGTATAATAGAGTTGTTTTGAGCCGCAAGGAGGATTGACATGCAGTTGATCGATGAGATTCTTGAGTATCTTCAGTACCATCCGATGTCCAGCCGTCAACATGGGCGTTGAACCGTCGTTGCGTTATCGTCGCGTAAGAATCATGGGCACGAAGTATCAGCCGCTCGATGTCGAATCGCAGATACGGGAAGCTGTCGATGACATGTGCTCGCTGATCAACGGCAAGGCCGATCCGTATGAAAAGGCGCTGCTGGCTTTGCTTCTCATTTCCTACATCCAGCCGGTCGAGGATGGCAACAAGCGGACGAGCCGCCTTGTGTCGAATGCCCTGCTGCCCGCTTACGGACATTGTCCGCTCACGTTCCGCTCGGTTGACGCGAACGACTACCGCGCGGCGCTTCTGCTTTTCTACGAGCAGAACAACAACCTCTCGGCGTTCAAACGCATCTTCGTCGAACAGGCGGAATTCGCCGTTCACGAGTATTTCTGACGATAAGAGCCAGAGGGAATATGATACGAGCAAGTTCATTTGGGTGCGGTAAGGGATGATGGGACGACCAGATCTGGGGTAATAAAGCCATGGATATATCATATACAAGCGAGTTTGATGCCAAGAGATACGAGGCGTATATTCGTAGAGCGCTTGGCTTGAAGGCAGTACGCGTTTCTTATTTCTCATGGTGCATGGCGATATTTGGTGGTCTGTCACTTTACAACCACTGGGTACGGCACTATGACTTAGGCTTTTTTGATTGCGTGTTTACTGTACTGGCAGTATACCCGCTGTTGATGCTGTTCCTTCGCTGGATCCATGCGCATCAGTATATGAAGACTCTCCGCAAAATGATGTGTGGAGTGGTTACATCGCACTGTCGGTTGACTGATGAAGGGTATGAGGTGTCTTGTGGCGCTATGTCGCAGAAGTTACCATGGAAGAGCCTTGCAGCGGAGTATAAGTTCTTTGACGATGACACATTGGCTTTGTTGCAGGTAAAAGGACAGCCGAGTATTGTTCTTCTGGATCTGACAAAACATGGCATTGCGAGGAATGACCTTGAAGCAGTGTTGATTCAGGCGGGCGTGAGGGGGTGTCGTGTTTCCGTTTTGCGCAAGATATGGACTATTGTGTCAGGTGTTGTGGTTTCTCTGTTGGCGCTGTTTTCATTATTTGCAGCTCTTGTATCACTGGTCATGCCATGTGGACACGGTCAGCTGATATTCCGCAACGACTGCGAGGTTCCAGTTGTGAGGGCAAGTGTTTCATTTGGAAGAAATAAATTTGAGTTAGATAGTGTCGCGCCTCAGGAGGAGAAAGCCGAGAGTTTCTTTGTGGGTGGTGATAGTACGTGTCGAGTCGTGGCTACCCTTGCCGACGGTCTGGTTGTATCGAATAGCTATGGATATTATTGCTACGGTATGGATTGCGGCGTCATACGTGTAACTGTTACGAAAGACAGGCGTATCAAAATCGTAGACAAGTACTGCAAATACGACCCCCATTACGATTGACGTGATATACCCGATATGGTATAATTCTGCGCGTTTGGTTAAAACTATACCCGAAAGGGGTTGAGTCGCATGTCTAATAATGAATCATACCCGAAAGGGTGCAGCCTGTCGACGTTCGTTAAGGCGAAGCGCCGAGAGCAAGGCTGGACGCAAGTCCAGTTGGCGGACTATGCGGGCGTGGGGCTCCGCTTCGTGCGCGAACTGGAGCAGGGCAAGGCATCGCTTCGTCTCGACAAGGTGAATCAGGTGCTTGACCTTTTCAGCGCGTGCGTAGGCCCGGTGTCAATCGACAGGAGCATCTATGCGGACAGCTGATATTTACATATTCGGCAAGTTGGCAGGTGCTCTGACGGAGAATGATGACGGCAAGTTCTCATTCCTCTATGATGCGCAGTATCTGAGCGATTCGTCCGCAGTTGCCGTAAGCTGCACGATGCCCCTGCGAAGCGAGGCGTATGTTTCCGACGCGCTTTTCTCTTTCTTCGACGGACTCATCCCGGAAGGGTGGCTCCTGGACATCGCCGAGAAGAACTGGAAGCTTGACGGACGCGACCGCATGGGGTTGCTTCTCGCGTGCTGTTCGTCGGCCATAGGCGCTGTCAGCGTCCGACGGCCCGGTGATACCCCGCCGTCCGCTCCCGCCGAGACTTCGGGCGGCGGATGGACAGAAGAGGAGACGACATTTGAATTTCCGTACTCGGATGAGGAGATAAACGAGATGGCGCGGCGGCTTGTCGCATCGCGCGTCAGCGTCTGCGGCGTGCAGCCCAAACTGTCCGTCCATCTTGAACGCGACTCCGGCGATTCGCCGCGCATTACGATTGTCGGCTTTGAGGGCAACTACATTCTCAAACTGCCGTCCAAGGATTATCCGTGGCTCATCGAGAGCGAGCATCTGACGATGTCGTTTGCCCGGAAATGCGGAATCAGGACGGCGGACTTCTCGTTTGCGTCGCTTTCCGGCGGACGCCGCGCATACGTGACGCGGCGCATGGACAGGACGCCGCACGTGAAGCACATGGAGGACTTCTGCCAGTTGACGGAACGTCTGACCGAGCGCAAGTACTTCGGTTCGTACGAGCAGATCGCCAGGAAGATCAGGCTGTATTCGTCGTCGGGCGGCGCGGATGTCGTCCGCTTCTTCGAGGTCGTCCTGTTTTCGTTCCTCACCGGCAACTCCGACATGCACCTCAAGAACTTCTCGCTGCTGCGCGAGGACGACGGATCGTGGCATCTTGCGGACGCATACGACCTTCTGCCGGTGAAAATGCTCATGCCGGACGATACGGAGGACATGGCGCTGACGCTGAACGGCAAGAAGGCGAGGATCGACGGTGGGGACTTCCGTACGTTCGCAAAGACGATCGGACTCAACGAACGCCAGACTGCCAATGCGGTTTCGCGCGTGGCGGATGCGCTTGCGGCGGGCATTGATGCTGGCTTCGGCGATTCACCGGTCTCCGACGAATTCGCATCAGGTTTTGCACGGCTTGTCCGCGCGAATCTGGATCGGATCGTTTGAGTTCAGTCGCAAAGGACGCAAAGAAAGGCAAGCGAAGATGAAGAAAATGATAATTGCGTTAAGATGCGCGGCGGTGCTCATGGCGGTAGGGTGTGATCGAACAACTCATGCGAGCAAACAAACCAAGGAGGATGCAATGACGAATGAAACAAATGAAACGGCTCTTTCATCGCATTGCGCACGGCTCTTCGCTGCTGCCAAGAAAGCCGACGTACCGACTGTCGTTGAAGACGGAACTTTCCTTCCGACGCTTTACGTCGCCACTGGAAAGGGCGGGACGATAGTCAATCTGGCTGGGCCAGAATCCATCGAAGCCCTGCGCGACATGGCGGCGCAGACGATGCGTGAGAAGATCCCGGATGCGACGGCGTATCTTCTTGACTACGCATCGTTCTACGAGAAGGATGGTACGCGCAAGGGGGCGCTCGTCATGGAGATTGCAGATAAGACAGATGCGTCGGCAAAAGTATTCATCATAATATGCAACCGCGACGAAAAGACTGTATGCAGCCCGATCCGACATGATGACGTAATATCCCTGTTCAACTGATTAGATGACGAGGATGGGTTTAGTCGATTGGCCAGCCCCATTGATTTCAGCCGCAGACGCCTTCGCTGTCCCGCCCGCGCTGCGCATTCAGGGTCAAAGGCCGTTGCGCATAAAAGGCCGTTGCGTCATGTGGAGATGATGTGATAGAATATGCGCAAAAGACAGGGAGGAAAAGATCGATGAATCATCTGTTCGACAAGGTTGTTGCGGACCGGCGGGCGGAGGACGCGCGCGCGGCGGGGATCTATCCGTATTTCCACCGGCTCGAATCGCGTCAGGACGCGGTTGTCGTCATGGAGGGCGCGCGGCGCATCATGCTCGGGTCCAACAATTATCTGGGGCTCACGGCGTGTCCGGAAGTCATGGAGGCGGCGGTCAAGGCGATCGAGAAGTACGGAACGGGCTGCTCCGGCTCGCGCTTCCTGAACGGCACGCTGGATCTTCATCTCGAACTCGAGCGCGAGCTCGCGGACTTTGTCGGCAAGGAGGACGCCATCACGTTCGGCACCGGCTTCCAGACGAACCTCGGCGTCATCAGCGCGCTCGTCGGTCGCCACGATTACCTGATCTGCGACATCGACAACCACGCGAGCATCTATTCGGCGGCCCGCATGTGCCTCGGCAAGATGCTGCGCTTCAAGCACAACGACATGTCCGGGCTCGAAGCGCGGCTCGCCTCGGTGCCGTCCGGCGCGGGCGCGCTCGTGGTCGTCGACGGCGTGTTCTCGGTCGACGGCGACATCGCCGACCTGCCTGGCATCTGCGCCCTGGCGAAGAAATACGGCGCCGCCGTGATGGTCGATGACGCGCACGGACTCGGCGTCCTGGGCGAGGGCGGCCGCGGCACGGCGTCGCATTTCGGGCTCGATGCGGACGTCGATCTGATCATGGGCACGTTCTCGAAGTCGCTCGCCTCGCTCGGCGGCTTTGCGGCCGGAAAGCGCGAGGTAATCGACTTCCTGCGCCATTCGTCCTACCCGTTCGTGTTCTCCGCCTCGCTGCCGCCGGCGAGCGCGGCCGCCGCCCTCGCGGCCGTCCGCTACCTGAAGCATCACCCGGAGCTGGTGGCGAAACTGCGCACCATATCCGAATGCACGCGCACCGCGTTCACGTCGCGCGGCATCCCGGTGCTGGAGCCTGCCATGCGCCGCTTCACGCCGATCATCCCGATACAGGCGGGCGGCACGTACGAGACGCTCAAGGCGGCCAAGCAGATGTTTAACGAGGGCGTGTTCGTCAATCCGTTCATTCCGCCGGCAACGCCCGAAGGCGCAGCTATCGTCCGCACCAGCGTCACCGCCGCGCATACGACCGACGTCATCGACGAAGCCGCAGACGTGATCGCAAAGGCCCTTATGTGCTGAGATTTCTCTACAACTATGTCCGCTCGATGCGGCTCTACTACGGCTTCGTCACCGCGACGACCGTGCTGGCGGGGCTGTATTACTGGCATTGGTTCGGATTCCGCGCAGATGCGATGGGACGGCCCGCGGGATGGACGCTTCGCGACGCGGCGCTTCTGGCGATGGGTTTCTTCGCCTGGGGATTCAACCAGATCTTCAGCGACTGGTGCGACAGGAAGGAGGACGCGATCAACGCGTCGCACCGTCCGATGGTGACGGGCGCGCTCAAGCCAGTTCCGGCGTTTGCCGTTTCCGCCGCTGGGCTTGCCGCAATCGCCGTGACAGGATATTTGATGTCGCCGTGGACGCTTGCGTTCCTTGCGCTCGGCGGGGCGCTGAACATTGCGTATTCGCTTCTCAAGCGCGTTCCGGTGCTGAACTGCCTCGTTTACGCCTGCGCCATTTCGTGCTGTGCGCTCTTCGCGATTGCAGGCGCGGTGAACCGTTGCCCGACGCCGGGCGAGTTCGTCTTTGTCGCGGTCTGGATCTTGCCCGTCCATTTTCTCATGTGCCACAACAGCTACTACAAGGACGTGAAGGGCGACCGTGCGGCGGGCGTCCGGACGCTCCAGACATCTTGCCATAGATATGTCGCGGAACTGGTTTCGATAGCGTTCGCAGGATTGGCGACCTTTGCCGCTGGAATCATGCATGGCGAAGGACCGCAGAAAAAGGTACTGGTGATTTTGATTTTGGCCATTGCCGTGGCCTTCCAGCGATCGGTTGAAAAGATGAAGTACCATCGCGCGACATGCCTCAACTGCCAGCTTTGCGTTCTTCTGCTGCATTTGCATTTTTTCAAGGCGTCGTGGCCGTTTGCCGTCGCCTCGCTTGTCGCCATCCAGCTTCTCTTTCTTTGGTACAACGATGAAAAGGAATGAGAACATAACGGGATTCCGGAAGTTTCTCTTCTATGTCCGCATGTCGCTTGCGTGCGCATGGCGGTATTGGCGTCATCCCGCCGCGCTCATGAAGGCGTCGCAGTTGACGCGCATTTTCTACAAACATAAGCTTAAGCGACTTGCCAGCGGCGAATACAAGCTCGACTTCTATCTGCCGCGCTATCCGTCCCCGGCATTCTTCACGGCGCTGGAGGATAAAGTCATCTGCCGTCCGCCGCGTCCCGTGAGCGTCGTTCTCTCGATCTCGAAGGCGTGTGCGTACAAATGCCCGCACTGCTACCAACGCAAGGACGACCCGCACGAACTGCCACTGCCCGTCCTCGTTGAAAACGTCCGCAAGATGCGTGACTTCGGCATTGTCGCCTGGGCGGTGGAAGGCGGGGAGCCACTTCTTCGCTTCGAGCGGCTGGAGGCGGTCCTCGCGGAGATCGCGGGGCTGGAGGTGTGGGTCAATTCGACGGGGCACGGCGCGACGCCGGAGAAGATCCGCCGCCTCGTGGAACTGAAGGTGACGGGCGTGATGTCATCTATACATTCCGTCGATGAAAAGGCGCACGATGCCTTCACCGGCGTTGCGGGTTCGTGGCGGCGCGCGCTCGATTTTCTGCACGACTGCCGCGACGCGGGACTGCTCGTCGGATTCAACACGGTGCTTTCCGACCGCGAAGTCGTGGACGGCGGAATCGACCGCATCATGAATCTCGCCGCCGAAAACGACTGCGACTATGTCCAGCTCATCCATCCGAAGGCGTGCGGCGCGTGGATGGGGAAGGCGTTCGACCGGTCGCTCCATGCCGAAGCCGTCCGCGTCGCGTGCGTCGCGCAACGGCACTACAATTCCGCCCGGTCGCGCAGTCCGACGATCCTGACGGCGCAGGTCTACGAGGAGTCGCCCGAAATGCTCGGCTGCTGCTGCGGCGGAATCGACCGCTTCTACGTGGGCGCGAACGGAGACGTCCAGCCCTGCGAGTTCGTGAACATCTCGTTCGGCAATCTCGCCGAGGTGCCGTTTGAGACGGCGTATGCGCGGATGCGCCAGGCGTTCGCCGTGCCGTGTGCGGAGTGGACGTGCGAGCGGCGAGCAGAGGATATCGGGAGGGTCGCGCTCCTGCGCGACCGCAACGCACCCCTGCCGCTTCCATGGGCAGAGACGGAAAAGCTCGTCGCGGGCTGGAAGGGCGGAACGCCGACGAAGGTTTACGACAAGATGGGAATCTACAGATGAGTTGAGAGTTGAAAGTTGAGAGTGATGAGTCGTGCGTGATGAGAAGAACAGATTTCTTGTGTTGGTCAATCCGTCGTCGCACGGCGGACGGTCGGGGCGTATTTTGCCGCGTCTGCGCGCGCTGTTGCCGGAAGGCGATTTTGTTGTATTGAAGAACATCGAGGAGGCTGTGCGCCTGGCAAGCGCAGCGAAAGGATATGAAGCGGTGGTTGCATGCGGCGGCGATGGAACGGTCAACGCCGTCGCGCGCGGCGTGCTGGCAAACCGCACGGCCGCGCTTAAGTTCGGCGTTCTCTACACGGGGACGAGTCCCGACTTCTGCCGTGCGCACGGCATCCCGACGGAGGCGGAACAGGCAATCGCCGTCCTGCGTGCGGGCGCGGTCTGCGAGATTCCCGTGCTTACTGCGAACGGCGAACCGTTCTTCTGCTCGCTGAATCTGGGGATGGGCGCGGCAGTTGCCGCGTCAGCCAATCGGCTGCGTCCGAGGCTCGGCGATTTCCTTGGAACGCTCTGGTCCGTACTTCGCGAGGTCGTACGCGGCAGACGCTATGATCTTAAAGTGAACGGGGTGGAAATCCGCAACGTCGCCCATGCGCTTGTCACGCGAATGCCGCGTATCGCCGGCGGGCTCAAGATTGCGTTGCCGCCGCTCGCCGACGACGAGTCTGCGTTTTGGTTTGCGCGGGATGTCTCGCGGTTCGGGTGTCTGCGGATTGTCTGGAATCTGTATCGCGGGCGGCCCTGCGGGGAACTGCGCATCCTGCGCGGTCGGACTGATTTTTTATCCGATAATCCCGTCGCGCTCGAATACGACGGCGATCCGCACGGCGAGCTTCCCGTCGCGGTGTCCTTCGCACCCCGCCGTCTGCGTCTTCTTGTTCCCCATTCCCCGTTCCTCGTTACCCAACTCAAACACTCGAATTAGGATTCACATGGGATTGTTCGGTCCGAAATTGGAATGGGAAGAACCTTGGTCATGGGCTACAGGGCGGATGAAGTTCGAGCGTGGTGAAATGAAGTGGCTCCAGAAGACGATGGCTATGCAATTTTTACTTTGAAAGTAAAATCTGCATTGACGGAGGGCCGTTGAAGATGGTACAATATGCCGCATGAAAACTCGCATCCTGTCGAAAAAGCTTCAGGAGTACGCCGCGTCGTATCCTGCGATCACGCTTGTCGGTCCGCGGCAAAGCGGCAAGACGACACTCGTCAAGGACTGCTTCCCTCAACACCGGTATGTCAACCTTGAGGCGTTGAACGAACGGGAGTTCGCCGAGAGCGATCCAGTTGCGTTTATCGAACGGTTCAAGGGCGAAAAGGTGATTCTGGACGAAGTCCAGCGCGCGCCGGACCTGCTCTCGCAAATACAGGTGGCCATCGATGCCGACAGGGGGAATGGTCGTTTCGTGCTGACAGGGTCGCAGAACTTTTCTCTGATGCGCGGAATTTCGCAGAGCCTTGCCGGCCGGACGGCTCTTTGCACGCTGCTGCCGTTTTCATTGTCTGAACTCGGCGTTGCCCGCAAGCGCCTCAAGCTAAACGCCGCGATGTGGAAAGGCTTCTATCCGCGCATCCACGAGGAAAGGCTGAATCCGGCGGAGGCATTGTCGTTTTACGTGAATACCTATCTGGAAAGAGATGTCCGTGAAGTGGAGAATGTCCGCAACCTGAGGACGTTCGCCACTTTTCTCCGGTTGGCAGCCGGAAGGACGGGGCAGGTGCTGAACGTTTCATCGCTTGCGGGCGATGCCGGAATAGCACCCAAGGTCGCGGGCGACTGGCTGTCGATTCTCGAGGCGAGCTATGTGATCGCGTTTCTGGAGCCGTGGCACGCCAACATCAACAAGCGGCTGGTCAAGGCGCCCAAGATGTACTTCCTTGACGTGGGTCTCGCCTGCAACCTCATCGGAATAACGGACGAATCGCAACTCGCAACACATCCGCTCAGAGGAGCGCTCTTCGAGACGATGGTGGTCGGGGAGTTTTTCAAGCGCATCGCTCATGAATGTCGCGGTGATCGCATCTCTTACTACAGGGATTCCAACGGGAACGAAATCGACGTTGTCCTGCAGACGGGTGATGAAACGCAACTTTGTGAAATAAAGAGCGGTGCCACATTCAGCGGCGACTGGACAAGGACGATGGAGCGTCTGCGCGGGCAATTCGGCGAGAACGTCAGGCTAAAAGTCGTATATGGTGGAGACGAATCCCAGAAGCGCACGGCGTTCGACCTTTGCTCCTGGCGCGCAATATGACCAGGGGAGAGGGTGGTCGTCAGCAAGCGAAGCCGGACAAGGAAAGGTAGACGTGACATGAATGAACAGACTTTCATCGAAACACTTTCCCGCGTGCACGGCACGCGGCCGTTCGGGGCGGATGCGGAGGTTGTTCCGTTCGGCGGTACGCATCTGCTCGTCTCGACGGATTCCTTTTCCGAACGCGAGGACTTCCTTTCCGGCCTTGAGCCGGAGGCCATGGGACGGGTGATGGCGTATGGCGCAATCTCCGACATTCTTGCCTGCGGCGCGAAGCCGGAATTCCTCGTCCAGGCGTGGAGCGTCGATGCGTCGCACGACGAGCAATTTTACGAGCGTGTGGCGCAGGGCATCCAGCAAGTCGTTTCGCACTATGGCGCAAAGGTGATTGGCGGCGATGTCGGCACGGCGCCGGACTGGTGCTGGACGGCGACCGTGTTTGCCGCGTCGGCGTCGCCTGTCCGCCGCATCGCGACGAAACGGGTTGATTTTGATCTCTACGCCACAGGACCGTTTGGCGCGGCGAATGTCGCGGCGTTTCTCGGGCGCTTCCTCCCCGAACCCGCGCTGCGCGACCCCGTTCCCGCCGCGGCACTGTTCGCCACCGATACGAGCGGCGGCTTTTTCGACGCGGTGGAAAACATCCGCCGGGTGAACGACGGCATCTGGATCGAAGTGGACGTCGCACGCGCGCTCGCGCCGGGAATCGCGCACAGCCTTCCGGACGGCGTCGAGCCGGGCTGGGCGCTTGTCGGCGGCGTCGGCGAATACGAACTTCTGTTCGCCGTTCCGCGCGGTGTGCGCGTCGACGGCGCGATCCGTGTCGGTCGCGGCGGATTCGGCGATCCGGCACGGGGCGGCGAGGTTCGGGTCGTGTGCGGCGCGAAGACCGGGCGCCTGGTCGCGCCGCCGCCCGACTACCGCGCCCTCCCGCGCGAGAACTGGCTGTCCGCCACGGCCGCGTACTGGCAGTCACTGGAGGTCTAGAAGATGGAAACGGTTCTTGTCACGGGCGCTGGCGGCTACATCGGCTCGAACGCGGCGGCGTCTTTCGCCCGCGCGGGCTACCGCGTCATCGGTACCGTCCACCGCACCGTCTCGGCGCGTCTCGCGCAGCTGGGCCTAAAAACGATCACGGCCGATTTGACGGACACGGCGTCCATTCCGCCGCTCTTCGCCGACAGGCCGGACTACGTCGTGCATATCGCGGCGCGGGCGAGCGACGTCGGGCGCGACGCCTGGTTCCGCACGGCGAACTACGACGCCGTGACGCGCCTCGCCTCCGCGTCGCTGGCGCACGGTGTGAAGCGGTTTGTCTATCTTTCCACGGCGGATGTCTACGGTCTGCACGACTTCAACGGCGAGGACGAGGACGCGCTCGCCTTTGACGAGGCCGTGACGAATCCGTATCCGAAGTACAAGATCCTCTCGGAGAAGTGGCTCGCGGCAAATCTGCCGCGCGAACGGTTCAGCTGCGTGCGGCCGTGCGTCGTCTACGGTCGCGGCGACACGTCCATCACGCCGCGCACGGTCGCGTACCTGAAAAACGCGCCGCTCGTCTTTCATTTCGGCAAGTGGCGCGGCCGCAACCGCTGGCCGCTCGCGCACGTCGAGAACGTCTGCCGCGCGCTTCAGGCGGCGATGATCCTGCCGGAGGCGGGCGGGCAGGGCGTGACCGTGCTGGACTCGCGCCGCGTCACGGTGAGCGACTACTACCACGAACTCGCGGCGGAGTTCCTGCCGGGGAAGCGTCTGCGCGAAGCGACGCTGCCGATGTCGCTTATCCGTCCTGTCGCCGCGCTCGCGACGGCGCTGTCGTGCAACCGCACGCAGCCGCTCTTCGACCCGACCTTGTACGCGCTCGACACGGTTTCGCACAACCTCGATTTCAGCAACAGCCGGATGCTCGCCTGGTTCGACAAGATGGGGATGGAGGAATTCCGCCATGATAGTTATCGATAAATCCACCTGCGTTCGATGCGGTGCCTGCCTGCGGGACTGCGTCGTCCATGTGCTGACGAAAGGGGCGGACGGTTTTCCGTCGTTCCGCAGGGAAGACGAGACGTTCTGCCTGAACTGCCAGCACTGCCTCGCCGTCTGCGCGCAGGGAGCTGTCACGTGCAACGGCGTCGGTTTCGCCGAGACGCGCGCGGTCGAGCCGCTCCCCGACGGCCGTGCCGAAGCGGCGCTCGTCCGCCAGCGCCGGAGCATCCGCCAGTGGCGCGACGCGCCGATTCCCGACGATGTCTGGACGCGCCTGGTCGATTCCCTCGCCTGGATGCCGACCGGCTGCAACGACCACCGTCTCCATTTCACGCTCGTGCGCAACCGCGCGCAGATGGAATGGTACCGGCGCGCGGTGAGCCGGAAACTGCAAGCGCTCGTCCGCACGCGCCTGCCGCAGATTCTCTTTCCGAAGTTCCGCCGCTACATGGAGGAGATCGCGCGCGGCGACGACGTCGTCTTCCGCAACGCGCCGTGCATGATCGTCGCCTCGACGCCCAAGAACGCGCCGTGCCGCGAGGCCGATCCGTGGATCGCCCTGAGCTACTTCGACCTGCTGGCGCAGGCGAACGGTCTCGGCACGTGCTGGAGCGGGTTCGCCGTCCATGCCTTCAAGGGTCTGCGCGGTCTTCGCCGCGCGCTCCGCCTGCCGCGCGGTTATGAGGTCGGCACGGTCCTCCTCTTCGGCATCCCCGCCGTCACGTACGCGCGCGTCCCGCAGCCGCGCCCCCTGTCCGTGGACGTGCAGTAGCCGCGCGCGGTGTCTCCGCCGCGCGCCGCCCCCTCTCGCCCCGCCAGCGCATGAAAAATGGGTAAACTCCAGAACAGGCACTCCAGAACAGGCAGCCGGGAAAATCTGCGCGTCTCAACTTGGAGCGCCGCATTTTTGATATAATATTCCCGTTCGACCGAAGGAAGAACAGGGCAGAAGAGCGGGCAAATCGCAAAGGATGAGGAGACGAAATACATGCTGACAATTCTTGTCATCGTCGGCGGCGGGCTGGGGACGTTCCTTCTTGGGATGAAACACCTCTCGGAAGGATTGCAGGCCGTCAGCGGCTCGGGACTCAGGCGGTTCATGTCCGTCGCCACGACACACCGGCTCGCGGGCGTGGGCACGGGCGTCCTCTCGACCATGATCGTGCAGTCTTCGTCGATCATCACGGTGATGGTGGTCGGGTTCGTGTCGTCAGGCCTCATGAACCTGTCGCAGGCGATCAACGTCATAATCGGCTCCAACATCGGCACAACGGCGACGGCGTGGCTCATTGCGTTTGCGCCGGACGTGAAGATGCTGGGCCTTTGCGTGGTGCTTGTCGGTGCGGCGCTGTATTTCTTCCAGGGCCGGGAAAGGCTGCACGACATCGGGCTCGCGTTGATGGGGCTCGGATGCATCTTCATGGGGCTCTACTGGATGAAGGAGGGGATGGAGCCTGTCCGTTCCATGCCCGCCGTGGTGGAGGCGTTCAAATCGCTTGACGCGACGACGGCGTGGGGACTCGTAAAGTGCGTGCTCGTCTCGCTCGTGTTCACGGCGGTCGTGCAGTCCTCCGCGGCGACGACGGCCATTGCGATGACGCTTGCGCAGCAGGGACTGCTGAGTTTCGAGGCGGCGGCCGCAACCGTGTTCGGGATGAATATCGGCACGACGATGACCGCCTGGCTCGCCGCGTTCAACGGCTCTGCCGAGGCGCGCCAGACGGCGCTTGCCCATACCCTGTTCAACGTCGTCGGAACCGTCATCATCATTCCGTTCTTCGTTCCGGTCCTTCTCCCGCTGGCGACGTCGTTCTTTCCGCACTCTGCCGATGCCGTCATCGTGAACGGCGTGACGACGTATCCGCACGTGGCGGCTCCGATGGCGGCGGTCCACACGCTCTTCAACGTGATCACGACGCTGTTCTTCCTGCCGTTCTCCAGGCAGTTCGCCGCGCTCGTCTCGCGCATGATCAAGTCCAACCCGGCCGAGAAGCCGCACCTGAGCGCGCTCAGGATGTCCTCGCACATCTCGCCGGTCATCGCGTGCGACCAGGCGCTTCTGGAGGTGGAGTTCATGCGCGACAGCGACATCGAGCTCCTCGCCGCCGCCGGCAAGGTCATTTCAGGCGATGCCGCCGGACGCGACGAGGAGCACATGCTGCACCGCGAGGGCGTCCTGGACAACGTGCAGCGCGAGGTGACGGAGTTCCTCGGGAAAATCATGGTCAAGCGCGCTCCGGCGGCCGTCTCCGCCCGCGTGAGACGTCTTCTGCGCCTTTCGGACGAACTGGAGTCCATCTCGGACGAAACGGCGACCATCCTGAAAGCGACCCGCCGTCTCAGGAAAGGCGGGCAAGACTTCTCCGCGCAATCCCGCCAGGCGCTCCTTGACGTGCACGCCATCATCTCCGCATTCGCGGAAGCGGCGTCGCGCCTTGTCAAATCTCCGCGTCCGCCGTTCGACCTTGCCGCGCTTCAGGCGACGGCGCACGACATCGGCGAGCGCATCCGGTCCGCGCGGCGGAGGCAGCTGGATCGCGTGGGGCCGGACGATCCGGATTCGCCGGTGCGCGTTCTTGCCGAACTTGACGTCCTGAACGCCTACGAACGCATCAGGTCGTGCTACATCAACATCGTGGAGACGCTGGCCGGCGGGAAATGAACATGAGGCCGGCCTCTCCCCATCGCGAATCGCCGTCGCCGACCTTTTCAAGGCGCGGCAAATGCGGTCAGTTGTACAGATCGGCGAATGACGAGATGAAAGAGATGCTCTCTGCAGCCTGGCGACGGCTGATCCTCGTCGCATCCCTCGCGCTGGCGGCGGTCGGCGTTGAATGGCTGCTCATCACGTATCGCGATCCGCTTCATGTGTTTATTTCCTATGATCCGCATGTCTCGGTTGTGCGGACGGCATTGATGGTTGTTGGCGGCCTGATCGTCGTTGCGGCGGCGGCGCTGGCCGTCTCAAGGCGGATTTCCCCTCGTCGGCGTGCGCTGGCGATTGTGTCAGACCGCGTCGCCGTGCGCGGCTTTGCCGTTGCGATGTTGTTTGTCTGGGTCTTCTGCTGGACGCTCATGGGCTATGTCGGGTGTGATGCAACGCTCTTTGGGGCGGGGGCCCAGTCGTTCCTCGCACTCTTTGGCTCCGCGGTGGCCATTCGTGCAAAAGACAAGTGGTGGATCATTGTCTATTGGCTGATCTGGCTGCTGAGTAGCGCACTCTGCCCCGCCTGCTGACCGACTTTACGAAAGGAAAACAACGATGAAGAAAACGACGATGAAGAAACGGATGATGGCGCTTGGATGCGCGGCGCTGCTCGCGGCCGGATGCTGCACACGTCCGCCTGCGCGTGACGATCTCGCGCTGAAGGAGCTGTTCGGCGTCAAGCTGGCCGAGCCCTGGGGCGGCGAACTCAAGGTGACGCAGTTCCCCGGTGTCGAGAAGGGGGCGTGGGATGTCACGACATGGGGGGAACTGCCCGACTGCCCGAAGGTGCGGGGGCGGGGTTATTATTATTCTGGCGACGGTGTGTTTGGCGGCAAGGACGCATGGAATGTCAGTGAGATCGTCGATCCGGCGAGCGGAGACGTTGTCTCGATTTGGGCGGAGCTGTTGTTCCGCGCGGGGCATTTCAAACGCGGCTATGAAAACGACTGCGTCCGTTCCAACGGCGGGAAGCTGCTGGACCACTTGACCGGCCGGCTGGGCGCGCCGCATCGCACACGGTATCTGGACGGGCTGCTGGATGAGATCAGGGCCGAAGAGCGTCCGGCGAAGGGACGCTTCGCGCAGGAGTTTGAATGGGAGCCGGATGGCCAGATCGTCCGGCTCACCCTGTGGTATGATGATGCCGCCGATCCCGATGGGAAAAACGGCTCGATCGACATCGCCGTGGATCGCAAGGATCTTTGGAAGGGCCTGATGCGCGACGGCAGCTTCCGCCAGTCTCTGCATGAATTTGCGCGGGAAGACGACGCGCGCCGCATCTCCGTGAAGGGGCGCATCCGCTGGCCGGAGTCCCTGGCCGGCCTGGATGAGCGCGGTCTGTGCGCCGTGCGGCGCGAAATCCTGCGGATGGCGTTCGGCCCGGCCTGGTGTGTTCTGAATGACGACGGTCCGGCCTGGACGCCGCCGCCGACGCTGCCGGAGGCGGAAGCGGAGCTCCTGCGCGCGCTCGACAATCCGAACGGTCTCGTGTTTTCAACCGACGTCGTTCTGGAATGGCCGTTCGACAAGACGGCGAAAGCGGACGCCAAATGGTATGAACGGCCCGTCCTGGTGGTGAAGTGCGACGGAAGCGCCGGTTTTGTGACGACCTGCGGCTGCACGGACTACACAGTCGTGCGAACCTTCAGCCTGCCCGACGGCCGGGAGCTGACGGTCGACGACTATTTTGCGGCGGACAGGATCGACGCGCTCGCCGCGCGTGTGCGGCAGCGGCTTCTGGAGACGGTGCCGTGCGACGACGCGTCGGACGTGCCCGCCGTCAACCTGCGCGACCGGAACGCGGTCTTCCTGCGCGTCCGTTACGGGGGCATCTGCTTCTATTTCGCCCCCTACACGCTTTTCCCCGGCAGCTGCGGCGTGACGAAAGCGTTCCTGACCTGGAGCGAGCTGGCCGAGTTCCGCACGCCGCCGTCCGCTGCCCGCACGGCCGCGGGGGACTAGACCGGAGGCGGAAGATGTGATATAATGTCGGCATAAGATAACTTACCTCAAGGGGGATTCGACGAATATGACAATCGCAGACGTAGTGAAGGTTCTCAACGGCAAACTGATGGCGGGCGACGGCACGAGCCCGCGCGTGGTGGGGGCGGTCGTGGCGAACGACCTGATGAGCGACGTCCTCCTGACGGACGCCGACGACGTCCTGCTCCTGACCTCGCTCGCGAGCGACCAGGCGATCCGCACCGCGCACATCGTGGGCGCGGTCGGCGTGGTGATCCACAACGCCAAGCCGCTCTCCGAGACGATGATCAAGGTCGCCAACGACCTCGGCATCCCGCTCGTCTCGAGCCCGCTGTCGAAATACGACGCGTGCGTGAAGATGCACGACGCGTTCCTGGCCGAGGCGCGCGGATGAGCGACTATTCGCCCACCATCCTGCAGGGCCAGCAGACGAACGACGACGAGATTCTCGCGAAAACGCCGCTCGACGCGAAGGCGCTCGGCGGCGACTCGTCCGTCGTCATCATGGAGCTCCTGCAGCGCTTCAAGGTCCGCGACGTGATGAAGCGCCAGGTGCTGTCGATCCCGCGCAAGGCGACGCTGCGCGAGGCCCAGCGCATCCTGCGCGAGAACCACATCTCGGGACTGCCCGTCAGCGAGGACGGGCGGCTCTACGGCATCATCTCGGTGAACGACATCATCAACGGCCTCGACCACGGCTGGATGGACGACACCGTCGACATGCACATGGCCTCGAGCCTCGTCGTGCTGGAGGCGGGCATGCCGATCTCGTTCGCGCTGAGGTACTTCAACAACTACACGTACGGGCGCTTCCCCGTCCTCGACTCCAACCGCCAGCTCGTCGGCATCATTTCGCAGCGCGACGTGATGCGCGCGCTCCTCTACGAGCTGTCCGTCGAGATCCGCAAGCTCGAGCGCAAGACGGCCGACAAGGTCGCCCAGCCCGCCCCGCCGAGCGAGACGCACTTCTTCCGCCGCGAATGGGCCGTCGTCCACAACGACCTGACGGGCGCGGGCCGCGCGGCGAACGAGATCAAGCAGCTCCTGCGCGAGAAGAAGGTGGACCGCTCCGTCGCGCGCCGCATCGCGGTCGCGGCCTACGAGCTGGAGATCAACATCTGCATCCATTCGCACGGCGGCGTCCTGGTGATGGTCATCTCCGACAACGCCGTCACGATCACGGCGAAGGACCGCGGCCCCGGCATCCCCGACATCGAGTGGGCCTGCCGCGACGGCACGTCCACCGCGAACGACTGGATCCGCTCGCTCGGCTTCGGCGCGGGCATGGGCCTGTCCAACTCCAAGCGCGTGGCGGACTTCTTCGAGATCGAATCCGAGGTCGGCAAGTTCACCAAGGTGACGTGCGCGTTCAACCTCAAGAAGCTGGAGGCCCCGGCGGGAGGGACGGCGTCATGACGGCGGCGGAAATCGCGGAGAAGGTCGGCGGCACGGTCGCGGTCGCGGCCGACGGCGCGCAGGCGACGAGCGTCTACGTGGGCGACCTCCTCTCGGACGTGATGGGCCACGCGGGCGAGGACTGCGTGCTCGTCACGATCCAGAACCATCTCAACACGATCGCCGTCTGCACGCTCGTCGGCTGCACGGTGCTCGTCATCTGCCACAGCCGCCCGATCCCGCCCGACATGGCGGAAGGCGCGGCGCGCGAAGGCGTGGCCGTCGTCGTCACGCCCCTGTCGCAGTATGCGGTCGCGCTCGCCCTGAAGGAACTGCCGCCGAGTACGCATTGATGAAGTTCGACCTCCATATCCACAGCTGCCTGTCGCCCTGCGCGGCGCTCGAGATGTCGCCGGCCGAGATCGTCCGGCGCGCCTGCGCCGCAGGCATGGGCGGGATCGCGCTCACCGACCACCAGTCGGCGCGCAACACGCCCGCGATCGCCGAGTGCGCGCGTCGCGCGGGACTCGCGTGCCTGTACGGGCTGGAGGTCTGCACGGCCGAGGAGGTCCACACGCTCGCGCTCTTCGACACGACCGAGCAGGCGCTCGCGATGACGGAGTGGGTGTACGCCGCGATGCCCAAGCGCGTGAACGACCCCGAGACGTTCGGCGACCAGCCCGTCGTGACGTGGGACGACGACATCGTGGAGCTGGAGTGGCGCATCCTCGCGATGGGCTGCCGCCGGACGATCCCCGAGGTCGCCGCGAAGTGCCACGAGCTCGGCGGACTCTACCTCGCCGCGCACATCGACCGCACCGCGTTCTCCGTCACCTCGCAGCTCGGCGGCATTCCCGCGGACGTGCCGTTCGACGCGGTGGAGCTCTCGCGCACGGCCGATGAGGCGGTGTGGCGGCCCCGGGCGGCGGGCTACGCCGTCACGCGCAGCTCGGACGCGCACAACCTCGATGACGTCGCGCGCGTCTGGACCGAGGCCGACCTGGACGCTTTCACCGTCGCCGCGCTCAAGGACGCCTTTCGGCGCCAGGCGACGACGCTTTCACCGAAACTCACGAAATTCTGATGCACGCCACGCTTGTCGATGTCATTGCCGATACCACCCAGAACTCCATCGAGGCCGGGGCGAAGCACGTCGCGCTCACGCTCACGGAGGACGGGAAGACGATTGCCGTGCGCATCGTCGACGACGGCAAGGGGATGGACGCGGCGACGCTCGCGCGCGCGTTCAACCCGTTTTACACCGAGGCCGGCAAGCACGACAAACGCAAGGTGGGGCTGGGGCTGCCGATCCTGAAGCAGCTGTGCGAATCGACGGACGGCGCGGTGAGCCTGAAGTCGGAGAAGGGCGTCGGCACGGAGCTGAACTATTCGTTCGCGGCGCATCACATCGACCTGCCGCCGATGGGCGACATCGTCGAGACGGTGCTGATGCTCTTCAACTATCCAGGCGATTTCGACCTGACCTTCACGCACCGGAAGGGCGCGGAGGAGTATGCGATCTCCCGCCGCGAGCTCGCCGAGGCGGTCGGCGGACTGGAGTCGGCGGAGGGGCTTTCCCTCGCGCGTGACTTCCTCCAGTCGCAGGAAGACGCGCTCTAGCCGCCGATTGGCGCGGCCTTGCCCGAAAGGGGGATTGCCGCGGGGCGGCCGGATGTGATAAAATGGCCGCATGAACTGCATCAAGATGATTGTCGGGGGCGCGCTCTGCGCGCTGGCGGGCACGGTCGGCGCCGGGGCGGCGGGAGATCTGGACATCGGCGTGACATTTCTGACGCCGCGCACGGTGCGCATCACGAAGACGCGCGCGAGCGGCACGCTCCACAAGCCGTTCGAGACGGTGACGGCCAAGCCGGGGAACGTGACGGTGCGCGCGGACGGCGACGTCTGGGCGACGGACGAGCTCGTCGTCCGCCTCGACCGCGCGGCGGGCACGCTCGCGTTCACGCGGCCGGACGGCACCGTGATCCTCGCCGAGAAAGGCGCGGCGACGCTGACGCGCGACGTGAAGAACGGCGTTGCGTACGTGCGGCCCGGCCAGTCGTTCGCGCCGGCGGCCGACGAGGGGCTGTACGGCCTCGGCGACCTGGAGAACGGCCGGCTGAACCAGCGCGGCGAAAAGCGCACGCTCCGGCCGGACAACGTCGGCGACGGCATCCCCTACGTGGCGTCCGACCGCGGCTGGGCGATCTGGTGGGACAACACGAGCCCGACGCTCTTCGCGGACGTCCCGGGCGAGGCGATGCGCTTCGAGAGCGACGCGGGCGATTTCGTGGACTACTATTTCATCTGGGGCGGCTCGGGCGACGGCTGCATCGCCGAGATGCGCGCCTTGACCGGCGACGTGCCGCTCTTCCCGCGCTGGGCGTTCGGCTTCTGGCAGTCGAAGGAGCGCTACAAGACGCCCGAGGAGACGGTGGAGGTCGTCGAGACGTACCGCCGGCGCGGCATTCCGCTCGACGGCATCGTGCAGGACTGGCAGTACTGGGGCGGCAACTACCTGTGGAACGCGATGGAGTTCACGGGCGAGGCGTGGGGCGGCGGCGAGCGGATGATCCGCCGCGTGCACGAGCTGAACACGAAGATCATCATCACCGTCTGGCAGAGCTTCGGGCCGGGCACGAAGGCGTACCGCGAGCTGGAGCCGCAGGGGCTGCTCTTCCCGTTCGAGACGTGGCCGCGCAGCGGTCTCGGGCACATCTGGCCGCCGCGCATGGACTACCCGAGCGGCGTGAAGCTCTGCGACAACTTCTCGCCCCTCGTGCGCGACGTCTACTGGGCGAACATGAAGCGGCTGTGGAACGCGGGCATCGACGGCTGGTGGATGGATTCGACCGATCCCGACCACATCTACAAGGAGGGCGACTTCGAGCATCCGACGGCGGCGGGCGCGACCTTCCGCGCCGTGCGCAACGCCTATCCGCTGTCGGCGACGGGCGGCGTCTACGCCCACCAGCGCGCCGAGACGGACCGCCGGCGCGTCTTCATCCTCACGCGCGGCGCGAGCGCGGGCCAGCAGCGCTTCGCCACGAGCGTCTGGTCGGGCGACATCGGCTCGAGCTGGGAGACGCTGCGTGCCCAGATTCCCGGCGGACTCAACTACACGCTCACGGGCAACCCGCACTTCAACTGCGACATCGGCGGCTTCTTCGCGGGGCGCTACGGGCGCGGCGCGGCGGGCGTGCGCAACCTCGCCTACCGCGAACTCTATGCACGCTGGATGCAGCTGGGGACGTTCCTGCCGATGATGCGCAGCCACGGCACCGACGTGCCGCGCGAGATCTACCTGTACGGCGAGCCGGGCGAGCCGGTCTACGACGCGCTCGCGGGCGCGGTGCGGTTGCGCTACCGCCTGATGCCGTACCTCTATTCGCTCGCGGGCCACGTCACGAAGGACCGCGCGTCGATCATGCGTCCCGTCTGGTTCGACTATCCCGCCGCCACGCAGGCGAAGGACGGGACGGACCGGTTCCTCCTCGGGCGCGACATCCTGGCGACGCCGATCCTGCGCGCGCTCTACACGGGCGAAAGCAACCGGCCTGTCGGCGCGTACGAGGGCTGGGAGAAGACGACGGACGGCGTGGCGGCGGCCGCGGGCGGCGGCCAGCCGATCGACTTCGACGCGCCGCGTCCGTTCGCGGTCGCGCTGCCGGCGGGGAGCGACTGGTGGCAGGTGACGGACGCGCTCGCCGCGCCGGGCGGGGAGACGCGCTGTGCGGGCGGCACGACGGCGGAGCTGACCGTGACGCTGCGCAGCCAGCCGTTCTTCGTGCGCGCGGGCGCGATCCTGCCGGTGGGGCCGGACGTGCAGTTCAACGGCGAGAAGGCGTGGGACGATCTGGAGGTCGTCGTCTTCCCGGGCGCGGACGGCGCGTTCGATTTCTACGAGGATGCGTTCGAGACGTACGCCTACGAGAAGGGCGAATGGAGCGAGATCCCCTTCCGCTGGGACGATGCGAAGGGGACTCTGACGATCGGCGCGCGCATCGGCGGCTATCCCGAGATGATCGCGTCGCGCACCTTCCGCGTCCGCCGGGCCGGCACGTCCGACGTGACGGCCGTCACCTACGCGGGCGACGCCGTGACGGTGACGCTGTGAAAAAACACGCCGCGTTCAAAAGTAAACGCACGTTCTGATGCCACGAGACGTACAAGGCCTACAGCGCGTACCTGCGCGCGTGATCGGCGGCGCAGTCGACAGATACCGTTCTTCTCGCTCACTCTACGCTCAGAAAACGCCGGGGCCTGTCCCTGCGTTGTTCGGGTGGGGGTTATTTAACGCAGAGGCGCAGAGCC
>DJXI01000044.1 GCA_002449695.1 Verrucomicrobia bacterium UBA7008
CACGGCCACGTCCTCATCTGGGGGCAGGCGACGCCCTACTGGGTGTATGACTGGCATTGCCCGGAGCGCGAGAAGCGCGTTCTCGACGAACTCGGCATTCCGCGCCACTCCGCCCATCTCGGCTTCGAGCCGGCCGGCCAGAACTGGGGGAACGGATTTCAGGGGAGGCGGGCCAGGGCGTGGCGCGGCAAATACCCGTCGCTCAGGGAGGCGGGGCTGGACGAGGCCGCGCTCGCCGAAAGAATCCCCGTCTTCGCGGCGAACCTGCGCAGACTCCACCGCAAGCGCGTCTTCGACGTCGCGGCCGCATACGGCGACGCGGCGGACAGCTGGGACGTCGTGAACGAAAGCGCCGGCGACTTCTCGCAATACGGCGCTTCCCGCACGGGACTGCCGCTCTGGTTCGGCTGGTTCGGCCTCATGCCCGGCGACTATCCGCTCCATGCGCTGCTCGACGCCGGGGAGGCGTTCCCGAAACACGTGAAGTTCGCCGTCAACGACGCCAATCTCAAACCCTACTACGTCGAGCAGGTGAAG
Source organism: Verrucomicrobia bacterium UBA7008 (assembly GCA_002449695.1). Classification (GTDB taxonomy): domain Bacteria; phylum Verrucomicrobiota; class Kiritimatiellia; order RFP12; family UBA1067; genus UBA1067. The sequence goes on from DJXI01000044.1 coordinate 538, forward strand.
GACCTCGAAAAGGAGGGCGCGCGGATCGACATCGTCGGCTGCCAGATGCACATCTTCGACACCAACGCATGCGCCCGCCTCGCGGCCGGCGCGACGAACGTGAATTGGGTCGGCTCGCCGCAAATCATCCGCGACCGCCTCGACATGATCGCCGGGGCGGGGCGCCCGATCCACGTTTCGGAAGTCACCATTGCGGCTCCGGGCGAAGACGCGCGCGCCTTCCGAATCCAGGCGGAGCTCGCGCGCAACATCTACCGCGCGTGGTTTTCCCACCCGGCCGTCATGGGAATCACGTGGTGGAACACCGTTGACGGCGCCGGCGTCGCGGGCGAGCCGCTCGTGTCCGGAATCTTCACGCGCGACATGGAGAAAAAGCCCGTCTGGTTCGCGCTCGACAACCTCGTCAACCGCGAGTGGAGAACGCGGGCCGTCGCGAAGGCCACCTCCGGCAAAGTCGCGTTTCGCGGCTTTCGCGGACGCTACCGCCTGGAATGGACGGACGCGACCGGCGCCGCCCGCTCCAAATGGGTCGATCTCGAATGACAACGCCTGTGCCGCAGTCGAACGCGTCGCGAAGACCCTTCCCGCCGCGTCGCATTCTTGCGATTGTCGCGTCGCATTCTTGCGATTGCGACGCAGCGTCGTTTTCCCTACAATGAACCGCGCCGACGCTCGATTTGAACCGCCAGCCCTCCTGCCGCATCCTAGCAAACGGAACCCGCGCCACCTGCCATGAAACACGCCACATCCCCCAAAGCCCTGCGTTCCCTCTCCGTTCTCTTCGCGCTCGCGCTCTGCGCCGCCAATGCGGCCGCCGGGCAGACGCACGTCGTCACGTTCCGCCGGCTCAACGGCACCGTCCTCTCCCGCGTGCAGGTCGAAAACGGCGGCAGCGTCGCCGCGCCGGAGGGGCCTGTGGAGCCCGACCACACGTTCAAGGGTTGGGACCACGGCGACTGGCTCGGCTGCGTGACGAATGACATTCAGGTCTGGGCGCTCTACGAGGGCACGAAGGTCTGGGACGCCGGAACTGGCTACGGGTCGCAGTCCATCGCCGAGCGCGACATCCCGTATTCGCTTGAAGAATACTTCCAAATGTACGACAACATGGCCTGGGCAGACGAGTTCTCGCGCGAGGGCACGAACGACGTCCGTTCCACCTATTGGAACTACGACACGGAAAACCGTCACCAGCTCAACTACGAGACCTCCGGCGACAACCAGAAGGAGATCGACGGCTTTCTCGACATCAACGTCCGGCGCGAGAAGAAGACCCGCTGGGAGTTCGACAGGTCAACCCTTTCGTTTAAGACGACCGAATACGACTTCACGGGCGGCGGCCTCAAGAGCAACGGCAAGGTCGCGTTCAAGCACGGACGATGCGAAATCCGCGCCAAGCTCACGCGCCAACGCGGAGCGTGGCCCGCGTTCTGGATGATGGGCAATACCGGGAACTGGCCCGAATGTGGCGAGTTGGACGTCCTGGAGCAACCGAGCGGCGGCGACTGGATCGCGGGGACGTTTCACCTCCCGATGCCGGGCGTCAATAGCGGGTCGATTCCCAACGGGCATCCGACAACGCCGGAGGACGGCGTCCACTTCGGCGACGGCTTCCACCGCTTCGGCACGATCGTCAACGAGCGGGAGGTCGTCTGGTATGTCGATGACCACATCTTCAAGCGCATGGACGTGCGCGATTCGCGCTATTACATGCTCCGCGACCGGCCGCTGTTTATCATCTTCGGCATGGGGCTGCAGTCCAACACCTGGGTGACGGCGAAGGGCGACGCCCCGGTCAGCAAGGATGACGTCCCGGAGCTGGATGAGCGAGGCGTGGACTTCCTCGTTGACTACTGCCGCATCTTCACGAACACCAACGCTGGCAACACGGCCAGCTACGAGGCCGCACCCGCGCAAGCCAGGCTCTCCGCCCCGGTCACAGCCGCCATTTGGCGCGGCTGGGACATGACATGGGGCCGTCCGGGCTCCGGTGCCTACCAGAACAACATCAACAAAGGCTACACAGAGCGCTACTACATCAAAACGGCACTTTCAGAATACTTCGCCAGAGAGAAGACGGACGTGCTCACCTTCCTCACGGAGCCGACGATCTCGACGAGCGCCAATCGCGCCGAGTTTGACATCCCGGACTACTCGTTCCTTTCCATCAGCGCGAACGCAAACGGGTGGAACAGCAGCGACAACCCGAAACTCGAGAGTGGAAGCTACAGCAACGGTCGCCTCCCGCTCTTCTCCAGTGTGCTGTTCAACTCGAAGCGCTTCTCGGTGTCCAGCTCATGCATTGACATCCTCAAGCTCTCGGACGAACCCGCATTCACGAACTGCTACGCCGTGTGCGCCGATCTCAAGGAGAAGGCGACGGACGCCCGCGTCAAGGTAATCAGCGTGAACGTGATCGCCACGAACGGCGTCGAGACTGCGGGCAGCACCGTAGCGCAGGGCTTCAATACGCTCTTCACGACGCTGGATGCGGTCAAGGACGAGAATGTGATCGTCTTGCTGCAGGGTATGGATCAAAAGCTCCTCAACTACATCAAGGCCCGCGCCGACACCGCGCTGGCCTCGCCATACCACTACTTGGGAAACTACTCAGGGACCCTCACCTACCAGTGCGCCTACGCGACCGCCAGCGTCGCTGCGTCGGCGAAACACCCGGACCCCATTCTGGTCCCGAAAGAGGCACCGTCCGTTTCCTACACGCACAACCCGCAGGCTCTACAGGCAACCGTGACATTTGACGCCCCGATCACAACCGACGACGGCCTCTCCGACACATTCGACGCGGCGACCTATGCAAAGTCGATGACAATTTCCTTTCCGGATTACACCGGCGCGGCGCTTTCAAGCTTCCCGGTGCTGGTGCGGCTCTCGACGGCAATCTCCGGCTTCGACTACACGGGCTTCCTACTCCCCGATGGCGGAGACCTGCGCTTCACCGACGCTTCCGGCAATGTGATCCCACACGAGGTTGACACGTGGAACCCGGATGGCGAATCAACCGTTTGGGTGAAGGTGCCTCTGCTCACGAAATCGGCGGCCATCACGGCGCACTGGGGTTGCCCGCGCCCTGTGCGACCGGGGGCGGAGGGCGTCTGGGATGGCGACTACGTCGGTGTATGGCATCTGGGCGAGAGCGGGCTTCCGCTCCGCGAGTCGAGCGGTGTCTCGGTTGACTTCACGCGCTCGACCGGCGACAGCGTGGTTTTCGCCGCCGGAGGCATCGTGGGCGGCGCCGTCGATTTCGTGGCCGCAGGACGCACCAACTCCGTCGTCGCGCTCGACAATGCCGCCCTGGAGGGTCTGGCGCGCGGCACGCTGGAGGTCTGGACGAAGCAGGTCTCGCACACGCAGAACGCAGGCATCCTCTCCAAGCGCGCCGGATACAACAGCAACATTTCCTACTTCATCTACGACAACGGTTCGAGCACGGTGCTATGCCTGCCCGGCGACACGATTGGGTCGAACTATGTGTCGTGCGTCTCGACGACTCCTGCGATGAACGCATGGAACCACCAGGCATTCACCTTCGACACCGCAGCCGCATCGGACAACGCGAAGAGCTATCTCAACGGACTTTCCAAAACGCCGGCCACGAAGTCGGTCGCCGCGTTTTCCGGCATTGCCAACCTTTGCCTCGGCGCGATGCAAGGTGGAACCGCAGCCAACTACGTCGGCCAGATCGACGAGGTGCGCATCTCCAAGTGCGTCCGCTCGGCGGACTGGATCCAGGCGACGCACGACACCGTCGCGAAGGCGAACTTCGCCACGTATGCCGTGGAGGGCGTAACGCCGCCCGACCCGCCGACGCCGGATCCCGGAATCGCGCTCTCCGGCGCGACGGCCGAAGCGGGCTTCGCCTGGACGAACGGCACCGCGACGGTGAGCGCGGCTGTCACGAACGGCATCGCCGTGCCCGAGGGCGCAGTGGTGCGCATGACCATCTCCGACGCCTCTGGCACCGTCCTCGGCACGGCGGACCGCGCGTGGACCGGCGACGGGGAATACGTCTTCGACACGGCGGAGGCCGTCTCCGGCGCCGCCCTTTCCGGCTACGACTACACGCTCTCGTTCTCGGTGCTTCCTGGGAGCGCGGGCTTCCAGCCCGCGGATCCTGATGGCACTAGCCCTGGGAGCGCGGGCTTCCAGCCCGCGGAAACCTCCGCCGTCCTCCGCCTCGGCTCCGCCGCGCCGTGGTTCTCCGCCGATCCCACGACGGGCGAAATCACCGGCGGCGCATGGAGTGGCGACGGCGGGGACGCCGTCTCCACATCCGATTCCCTTTTCGTCCTTTCCGGCGGCGCCGCGTTCATCGCCGACGCATCTCGCACCGGACTCGTCCGCGCGGAAATCGCGCTGCCGTCGAACTCTCTAGTTTCCGAAACCTCGCTGCCGACGCTGCTCGCCTACGCCGTCGAGCACGGCGAACGCGCCGGACTCGCGCCCGTGGATGGCGGCGACGGCACCATCCTCTGGCACGGACTCGTGCTTCAGGACGGCTCTCTCGCGTGGAAGGCGCTTCAGGGGGGAGGCGGACTCCAGTCCGCCGGTTCCGTCATTCCAATCACCATTGAACTCGACCTCACCCTCCCCGCCGCGCCGCGCGTTTCCTATCTTGCGAGCGGCACCCGCCTCCGCGACGCCACCGGAGCCGAATGGTTCCCCGCGCCCGGCACCGCCGCCGCGGCGGAGGGCGTCATCGATTTCCACGGCGGCGGAAGCGTCGGCGCACTCGCCGGCTACGCCTACGACAAGG
>DJXI01000076.1:0-47422 GCA_002449695.1 Verrucomicrobia bacterium UBA7008
ACTGGTCGATGATGTCCTGGCCGAGCGGCTTGTTGTCGATGTCGCCGACGCGCGTGACGATGACGCCCGACGTGATCGAGACGAGCAGCGCCGGAATCTGCGAGACGAGGCCGTCGCCGATCGTCAGAATGCCGTACTTCGTCACGGCCCAGCCGACGTCCTTGCCGTTCATGAACACGCCCACGCAGATGCCGCCGACGATGTTGATCGCCGTCATGATGAGGCCGGCGATCGCGTCGCCCTTGACGAACTTCATCGCGCCGTCCATCGCGCCGTAGAGCTGCGACTCCTTGGCGAGCTCGGTGCGCCGCCGCTTGGCCGTCTCCTGGTCGATCGCGCCCGCGCGCATGTCGGCGTCGATCGACATCTGCTTGCCGGGCATCGCGTCGAGGGTGAAGCGCGCGGCGACCTCCGAGACGCGCTCGGCGCCCTTGGCGATCACGACGAACTGCACGATCGTGATGATGAGGAAGATGACGGCGCCGACGACGAAGTTGCCGCCCACGACGAAGTTGCCGAACGTGTAGATGATCTCGCCCGCGTCCGCCTTGAGGAGGATGAGGCGCGTCGTCGTCACGTTGAGCGCGAGGCGGTAGAGCGTCGTGAAGAGGAGCATCGACGGGAACGTGGAGAACGCGAGCGCCCGCGGCAGATAGAGCGAGAGCATCAGCATGACCGTCGAGATCATCAGGTTGATGGAGATCAGGAGGTCCACCATCGGCGTCGGCAGCGGGATGATCAAGAGACCGATGATGCAGACCACGAGGAAGGCCAGCACCAGGTCGCCGAATCGGCTGAACACGTTTGAAAAGTTCGTCAGGTTCATCATGTCTCCAGAAGGGCCATGCGGTAGCGCTCGAAGAGGTCCGTGTCCGCGAGCAGTGTTTCGATCTCGTGCGCCGCCGCGTCCGCCGCCGCCGTCCGCCGCGCGCGCAGCGTCCGCGCCGCGCGGCGCGCCGCCGCGTTGAAGCCGCCGCTCGTGCGCAGGACGGCCGTGTTCCCGGCGACGAGCGCGGCCATCACCTCGTCGCGGACGGCGCGCTCCGTCGGGAAGAGCGCGTCGACGGCCTGCGTCACCGTCGTCGAGCCCGGCAGCAGCGCCTTCTGCGGCTCGCCGGCGCCCGGCGCGTTCAGCACTTCGGCGAACGAGGTGTTGCCGATGCCGGTGTTGAAGCTCAAGGGCTCCGTCGTGCGCGAGACGTTCAGACTCATGCGGCACCTCCCGTCTCCGTCGCGACGCGCCAGAGCGCGCCGAAGGCCGTGTTGAGGGCGGGCAGCGTCACGTCCGCCGCCGCGAGACGCACGGCGAACACGGCCGCGCCCGCCTTCGCGAGGTAGCCCGCGCGGACCGGCGCGCCGGCGCGCGCCTCGGGATGGGCGGCCGCGAGGACGCGCGCGCAGTTCGCCGCCGTCGGCTCCATCGGCACCGTGACGGCCGCGACCAGCTCCTCGCCCGTGTATTCGAAGCGGAGCGTCAGGCCGTTCTCGAAACGGACGGCCGCCGCGCCGCGCGCGTTCAGCGCGAAGTCCGCCAGTCCCGCGCCGCGCCCGAAGTCGCGTACCACCGCCTCGATCCAGTTCGGTGCCGTCATGACGCCGCCTCCTCTTCTGCCTCTTCCTCCTCTTTCATGATGAGCCCGTCGAGGTGCTCCTGCGCCGCCTCCACGAGACGCTGGCGGTCGCCCTCCTTCGCGAAGAGACGCGGCGAGAGCTGGCGGAAAAGGCGCGTCAGCTCGCGCGTGAAATCCATCTGCGCGAGCAGCTTCTGCATCCCGCAGTCGCCGACGAGGTGCGCGATCGCGGCGGCGGCGATGAACGCCTGCTCCGTCAGGTCGAGGACGCGCCCCGTCAGCTGCTCGCCGTTGAGGAAGCACGGCTCGCCGAACTGCTGGCCCATGCGCGCACCCAGCTGCGTCAGCTTCTCCAGCACCGTCTGGAGCGCCTGGACGCAGCCGAGGTCGGTGAGGATGCGCCCGAGCTGCGCCGCCTCCAGCGACGGCATGCCGGACTTCAGGTCGGCGCCGCAGCCCGCGATGAGAAACGCGATGGCGTCGGCAAGACCGCCCGGCCCGCGGCTCGCCATGAGCGAGCGGAAGCAGTCCTGCGGCTTCGTGAAGCCGACGACCTCGCTGCGGTAGAGGTCTCGCAGCTCCTGCATCTCGCCGGGCGTCGTCGCGCGCGCGTTCACCTCCTCGGCAAGGTTGATGCCCGCCTTGATCTCCGCGCCCTTGTCGGCCATCAGCTGCGCGCGCGCCTGACGGATCAGGTCGCGCAGCTCCGTCTCGCCCTCGCCGAGCATCTGTTCCAGCAGGTCGAGCATCGCGAACTGGTGGCTCGGATCGGTCGATTCGCGCGCGAGCCCCTTCAGGAGCCCCGCCGCGTCGGGCGACGCGCCGCCGCGCATCATCTCACGGACGGTCTGGATGAATTTCTTGATCTGATCGGCCCCCGGCATGTCCGGCAGCATCGCCTGCCACGCCTCCAGCGCGCGGATGAACGCCGCGCGCGGGCCCTGCATCGGCCCCATCTTCCGCTCGGCGACGCGCTTGGCCGTCTTCTCCTCGAACTGGAACGACAGCTCCTCCATCGAATCCTGAAGCTCCGCGAGCGGATCGGCCTCGACGACGAACGACGTGCCCATCAGCTCGCCGCGCGCGGGGGGGGCGGCGGCCGGCTGTTCGCGCGCGAGGCTCTGCGCCATCTCAAGCCGCTCCGCGCCCGCCGCATACGTCTGCCGGAGAATCTGGGCCGCGTCAAACGCCATCAGCACAGCCCTCCCCTGAAGGACCGCGAGACGCGAGACGTGAGACGCGCGTCGCGCGCGCCCTCGATCCAGACGATGCAGGGTCCGTGGAAATGAAGCAGCAGATCGCGCGGCGTGCGCGGCAGGAGAACGTCCCCGAGGCCGAGCCGCCGGACGAATCCCGTCGGGCGGTTGCCCGTCCAGGCGACGACCGCCTCCGGGCGGACCGACAGCGTGTCGCCGTCCGCCACCGCGACGCGCGCCGTGCGCGACACCGTGGCCGTCACGAGCCACGCCTGTTCAAACCGCGTCACGCCGAGCGCGCCGCGCGCACTCATCGGAATGACCTTCACGAGCTCCGCGCCGCGCCGCGCGGCGGCCGGGGCGACGAGCACCCTGGCGGAGACGGCCGTGACCGGCGCGGCGCAGGGAATGTGCGTCAGGAACGGGCGCGCCGCGTCCGCGCACCAGGCCGCGCCCGTCGTCTCGACGAGATCGAGCGCCGCGCGGTCGCGCAGGAACCAGCCCGTCCGGCGACGGCGCACGGCCGTGCCGAAGAAAGCCGCCGGCTGGCCGCGGCCCGTCAGCCACGTCCCCGCGCCCACTTCGGCAAAACCGTTCGCAATCGTCACCGTTTCGCTCATTCCGCCGCCTTCGCCTCCGGATCCTCAACAGGGGAAACGACCTCGACCTCGACATCCTTCGCACGGTCGCGCGCCGCCTTCTCCTCTTCCTTCCACGCCTTGATGTCCTCCGACAGGAGCCGCCGCTTCTCCTGGCGCGCGAAGCCGCGCATCGTCCGCTCGTGCTTGAGCTCCGCCTTGCGCCGCTCGTAGCGGTCCTCGTACCGCTCGTGGCGGATGTCGTTCCGGTTCTCGCGCTCCAGCTCGCGCTCGCGCCGCTCGTCGTCCGAGCGCTCGGCGTCGTCGGCCAGCTGCTCCTCGACGGCCACGTCCCGCAGGCGCGACGCCTGCAGCCGCGCGAGCATCTCCGCGTCGAGGTCCACGATGTGCGGCGAGAGGATGAACATGCGCTGGACCGTCTCCTTCTTGACGGACGCGCCGCCGAAGAGCCAGCCGATCCACGGGATGTCCCGCAGATACGGGATGCCCCAGCCGCCCGTCTCCTCGATGTCGCGCAGGTAGCCCGCGAGCATGATCGCCTCGTCCTCGAAGACCGCCGTCTGCGTCTGGAGACTCGACGAGCGCGTCATCGGCATCGCATCGACCGCGATGGACTCGAATCCGCCGTCGTCGAGGCGCATCGACAGCCAGATCTGGTCGGCGACGTTCGTCGACAGGGACGGGACGATGCGCGGCTTGACCTGGAGCGTCGTGCCCGCCGTCACCTCCTCGAGCGTCGCGACCTCCGTGCCGATCACGCGCACGTGGTAGCTCTGCGAATCGGTCATCTGCGCGGCGAGGTTGTTGACCGTCAGGAGCGACGTGCGCGAGATCGACCGCGCCTTGCCCTTCTCCTTCAGCGCCGTCAGCGACGCGTCGACCGTCACATTGCGCCCGAGGTAGGAGAGCGCGCCCGCCATCCCGCGTCCGCCGAGGCCGTCGGCGTTGAAGAGGTTGGCCGCGTTCTGGCCCGCCGCGCCCGAGATGTCGCGGTGCGCGCCCGTCACCTTCAGCGACAGCTGCCAGTCGAGCGCGTCCTTCTTCGACAGCTCCACGACCGTCACGTCGATCTCCACGAGCTTCTGCGGCCTGTCGAGCTGGCCGATCAGCCGTTCGTACATCGGCATGCGCGAGGAGACGTCGCGCACGAGCACCGCGTTGAGGCGGTTCTCCGGGCGGACGACCGGGCGGAACGTCGCGTTCATCGCCGCCGCGAACGCCGCGTCCGCCGAGTCGGTGCCGTTCGTCAGCCCCGCCTCGCGCACCGTCCCGTCCGCACCGCTCGCCATCATCTCCTCGATGAGGCGCGCGACGCCCTTGATGGTCACCGTCGACTCCGGCGACGAGACCGCGAACGACACGTCGTCCGCCCACGTGTTGGCGAGCGGAAAGAGACGCATCTCGACTTCGTTGAACGTCCGCATCTGCCGTAGCCGGTCCGCCTTGGCGATCAGCTCGGCGACGAGCGTGACGTAGCGCGGCGGGCCCGAGACCATGATGAGCTGGTCGTCCGAGGTCGTCTTGATCGGGAAGCGCGCGTCCTCCACGCCGAGCTCCACGAGCATGTTCCGCAGCTCGCCCGCCTTCATGAACTGGAGTTCCAGGAGCAGCGTCTGGATCTCGCCCGCGCCGTAGAGGTAGAGCGCCGCGCCGTCGTAGTACCACGTCAGGTTGTGGACCGTCGCGAGCCGGTTCAGGAACGCGTCCGGCGCCACGTCGCGGAAATCGCCGGAGAAGACGCCCTGCACGCCCGGCGACATCACGACCGACAGACCCTCCGCGACCGCGAAGGTGTCAAGCGCCGCGCGCAGATCCATGTCGCGCGCCACGAGCGTGTACGCCGGCGTCTTCCAGGGAATGTCCGCCGCCGCGACCGGGATCACGGCCGCGAGGAGCGGAAGGATGATCGACACGAGACGCGCAACGCGAAAGCCCGTCCCGTCTCCCGTCTGACGTCCCGTATCCTGCCTATTTTTCGCTGTCAGCATATCGTCCAATCCTTTCACGGTCTGATCACCATCGTCTCGGGCTCCGCCGCCGGTTCGCCGCCCCGAGGCTCCAGCCGCGCGCGCCACCAGTCGCACGCGTCGCAGAACGTCTCGAACAGGCGGCGGGCGGCCTCGGGATCCGCGTGCACCGCAGCCTCCTGCCAGAGGAACGCGCCGTCGCGGTCGCAGGCGAGCGTCGCCGCCTCGCGCAGCATCCGCCCCGCCGCGTAGCCGGCGAGGCGCGGCAGTTCCGCCGCGTCGTCCGTCAGGCGGCAGACGAGCCGCACGGCGTCCCCCGCCTCGGCCGCGACGAGCTCCCCGCCGTCGACCTGAAGCGTGAACGCGGCGACACCCGTCCCGGGCTCTTCCGGATAGTCGATCGCTTTCAGGAAGAGCGCCAGACGGGTCCCTGTCCGAATCTCCTGTCCGACTGTTGACATGTTCATTTTGACCTTTAGTATACCATATCTTCATGCGCGCCGTCCAGCGGCGCAGAAACTTATCTCCTGTCGTTCGGGAATGCAAGACTGGCATTATACCAAAAAACGCCACCGCGCGTAAGTCTCCATTTTGCGCAGCGCGCGTGCGTTTCTTTCACGCACGGCCGACGTGTTCGACGGACGCTAGGGCAGCGGCCAGTAACCGGGCAGGGCGCGGAGGTCGTCCGCCGGGCGCGGCCGCACGGGCGGCGGCGTGCCGGTCGGCGTCATCAGACAGCCGCAGACGGCGGCGGCCGGCGCGATCGTCTCCCAGACCGTGTATTCGCTCGCCGCGACCGTCTGGTTCTCGAGATTCCCCCACCGCCGCCAGATCGGGCATGCCGTCGCGCGCGCCTTGTCGCCCCCGTAGACCCATTCGACGGCTTTCGGCGGCTGGCCGTACGTCCAGCGGTAGGGCGTGATGCCCGGCACGTATTCCGCGATCCCGTCGACATAGGACGGCAGGTCGAGGAACGCCACGGGATAGACCGTCCCGAGGCCGCTCGTCAGCGTCGTCCCCTGCGGGTTGCAGCCGTTGTGGAAATCGAGCGCGGCGAACGCGGCGTCGCGGTTCGCCCGCTCGCCCGTCATCTCGTAGGCGAGGACGAGCGTCTGCGCACGCCGCAGCGGATGGCTCTGGCCCCAGCTCATCGCGTGGCACCAGCCCTTGCCGGGAAACCACCACGGGCAGCGGTAGGCGTAGGCGCCGTCGACCTGGCTGCGCATGTCGCGCGCGCGGTTGAGCACCTTGCGGTCCCACTCGCGCATCAGCCCGGCGACGGCGTCGGGCAGCCCGCACGCGCGCTCGCCCGCGAAGACCCACGCGCTCCAGCGCCATTCGTTCTTGCGGAAGTCCGCCATCGTCTCGTCCCACCGCCCGCGCAGCGCGTCGAGATACGCCTTGTCCTGCGTCAGCGCGTGGAGGTTGACCGCCGCCTTGACGAAGTGCTGCGCGGGCAGCGTCCGCGCCTCCTCCCACGCGATCACCTCGGTCTTCCGCGAGAAGAACCCCTTCTTCTTCTCGACGAAGAACGTCTCCTCCGCGCGCGGCGCCGTCAGCGCATACGTCCACGCGCGCCGGGCGGAATCAAGATAGGCGTCGCGGAACGCGGGATGGCAGCGCGCGAGCAGCGCCGCGTGGGCGGCGTAGGCGAGCGAGCTCGCCCGCGTCGCGCGCGAGAGCGCGTACGGCATCGTATCGTGCGCGGCGTCGCTGCCGGGCACGGGATGGCCCGTCGTCTCGATCCACGTGCCGACGCCGCCGTCCGCCTGCTGGCCCGCGCGCAGGTGCCGGAGCCCCCACTCCGCCTCGTCGAGAATGTCGGGGATGCCGTTCGCGCTTTCGGGGATCGCGAGCTGCCCGTCGCGGAAGTTGCCGGGCCGCATCAGATAGGCGGCGCAGAGGTCGTTGACGACCGCGAGGTGCGCGGGCCGCCGGTCGTAGTCCGCCGCATCGTGCCAGCCGCCGACGAGCGTCAGCCGCTCGCCGTGCGCCCAGTCGGTGCTCTGGCGGATGATGTCGAACCAGCGCACCCCCTTCGGCAGTTCCCCCTCCTCGGGCGCGAAGACGCCGCGCACGACGTTCGTATGGCACGCCCCGGCCGTCCAGTGCGTCCACGGCTCCGTCTTGGCGATGCCGCACCGCTTCTGGTAGAGCCCGCCCATGTGGACACGGAACGCCTCTTCCGCCGCGCCGCACCAGATGCGGAAGTCGGCGCTGCGCCCGACGCCGTCGACCGCGATGTAATAGACGCCCTCGTTCGTGACACTGGAAAAATCCATCTCGTACGTCTGCTCGCCCGTGAACGGCGTGCCCTCTTTCGTCGTCTGGTCGTCGACGCGGTGGACGGGCGGCGTGCCGGGGGCGTAGACCGTCTCGCCGCGCGCGGCGTCCACGACGCGCCACGCGCCCAGCTCGCCGTGCGGCCGCCACGCGCCGAGCCGCGGGCCGAGCCACGCGCCCAGGTAGGCGAACTTCGGCTGGTCGGGCTGGTAGCCGACCTGGTTGACCTTGAAGAGCGCGCTCGGGACGGCCGGATCGTACTCGGGGAACGGCGTCGCGCGCGACCGGTAGACGGAGTGGATGATGCGCGGCGCGAGCTTCTTCGCGAGCGGATCGACGAGGCCGTTCGGCGCGGGCCAGTAGCCCGGCTCCGCGGCGAGCGCGCGGCCGGCCGACGCCTCGTCCGTCTGCCAGAGCTGCGTGTAGGGATCGAGGTAGGTCACGCGCGTCGCGGCGGACGCGGCGAGCGCGCAGAGGCCGGCGAGCGCCGACAGGCGGACGGCGCGGTGCGGCGCGGACAGGTGAAACGGTCTGTTCATCGGTTGTTTTCCGTGCGGGGACCCGTCCGCTCGGCGGCGGTCAGCTGCGCGGCGTGGGCGTTGAGGTAATCGAGGATGGCGAAGAAGAACATGAGGATCAGCAGGTTGACCTGCTGGCGCAGCACCCATTCGAGGCAGCTCTGCAGGTAGCAGGCCGTGAGACCGCCGGCGAGACCGGCGGCGAGGCAGGCGTACCACGTGCCCGCGCACCGCCAGACGAGCCGCACGGCGAGAACGAGGTAGTGGACAAACCACAGCATCATGCAGACGAGCGCGGGAATGCCGCATTCCGCGCCGACGAGCAGGTAGACGGTCTCGACGATGCCGTCGCGGAAGTCCGCGTCGCGGTTGGGGTGGCGCCCCGCCCGCTCGGCGTAATCGTAGGGCGGATTGATCTTGATGCCCCAGTTGTTGATGCCGATGCCGCGCCACGGCTCGTCCTTGATCATCTCCCACGCGCAGTTCGCCAGCTCCACGCGCGTGGTTTTCGACGCCTCAGGCGCCGTCTGGAAGCGCTCGATGATGCGCGGCAGCATCACCGCAAAGCCGATCGCGCCGGCGAGCGCGACGGGCGTGAAGCGCCGGACGAGCCGCAGCCCGCCGCCGCGGGGCATCCCCTTCCACCACAGCAGCACGAGGACGAGCGCGTACGACAGCGGCATCAGCATGATCGCGGCGCGCGAATAGCTGCGCACGGCGGCGGCGGCGGCGGCGACGAAGGCGACGGCCTCGAGCCGCCCGCCCCGGACGCCCTTCGCGAGATAGAAGGCGAAGAAGAGGCTGCCGAACAGATGCATCGCCATGACCATGCTGTTCTGGTGCGGAAAGACGCCGTGCGGCTGGTAGACGCCGCTGAAGTGCGCGCGGAGGATCAGGAAAAAGTTCCAGATGCAGAAGCCGGCGAACGCGCGCAGGACCGACTTCAGGTCGTCCGTCGTCTCCAGATAGGCGAGGACGGCGAGGTAGGTCAGGTACATCATGGCCATCTTCCACGTCTCCATCCAGCAGAAGAGCGTATCCGCCGCCGCGCCCCAGGACGGCAGACACAGGAGAAAATAGAGGAGATAGAGGCCCGCGCCCGCCGACGGGACAAGACGCGGCCGCGTGCGGCGCAGCGTCGCGACGATGAGCAGCGTGACGGCGAAGAGGTAGACGACGCTGACCTCCATGCCGCGCGCCGACCCGCGGTACTCCTCGAACGACCAGAAGTTGATGGCGGTCCCCTGGTAGAGACAGAGGGCGGCGACCATGCCCCAGATGACGTAGCGCATCCAGCGTCGGTTGAGATAGAGAAGGAACGCCAGAGGCGGGACGCCGAGCGCGGCGATGGCGAAGACGGCGTACTTCATGTCTTAGTCGACCGCGAGCGGCGCGACCCGCGCGGACAGGAGGCTGTAGAGCTGCGCCGTCGGCAGAAGCTTGCGCACAAAGACGTTGTATTCGGACAGATCGTCCTTGGGGACGTAGATGATGTCGCCCGCCTTGAGCGCGATGTTCTGGCAGCGGCCCGCCAGGATGCCGTCGATATCCACCTTGTACATCCGCGGATGGACAAGGCCGTCGCGGATGATGATGATGTGGCTCCAGTGCGAATCGGCGATCCAGCCGGCCTCCGCGAGCGTCTCCAGCAGTCCCATCCCCGGGGTGTACACGCGGCGGCACGGCGACCTGACCTCGCCGCAGACGGTCACGGACGATTCCGTGCTCTGCGCGATATGGATGTAGTCGCCGCGACGGAGGCGGATGTTGTGCAGCCGATCGCCCTTCTCCACCGCGAGACGGACGTTGACGGGGAGGATTTCGTCCCCGCGGATGACGACGGAGTTGTCGAGATCGGCGATGTCGATATCAGAGCCCTTGTAGAGGCGGACCGCGCTCGCCCCCGCCATCGCATAGATATCCGCAAGGCGCGTGGAGTTCGAAATGCCGTAGACGCCGGGATGCATACACGCGCCCACGATGGTGGCGGTCTCGCTCTGCACCTCGGTGAGCGTGATGCTGACGACGGGATTCTTGACGTACGGCGCGATGCCCGCGCGGATCTTCTCCGCGCCCTCGCCGATCGTCAGCCCGCTCAGCTGGGTCTGGCCGATGAACGGCAGCCCGATCGTGCCGTCCGGGCCGATGCGCGTCTGCTGGCTCAGATCCTCGTGGCCGTAGACGCGGATCTCGATCTTGTCGCCGGCGTTGAGCCGGTAGATGGGTTCGGTCTCCGTCGCCAGCTCCTCCAGCCGCCGCTGACGCGCCGCCGCGCGGGCGGCGTCGTCGGCGCTTTCCTCCAGCACCGCGCTCGGTTCGTCGGTCTCCGCGCCGAGTTCGAGGACGGTCTGGTAGTGCCGGGTCCACCGGTCGGTATAGCAGCCGGCGAGCGCGACGGTCAGAACCGCCGTCCGGGCGAGCCGCGCGCCAAGTCTCATTTCTGATCCTCCATTTCGCGATAGATGCGGCGGGCGCCGACGCCCACGGCGATGCACATCGCCGGTCTGCCGGCCGCCGCGACGTGACGCCGCGCGTAGGCGAAGGCGCTGCGCGGCGTCACATTGGCGCCGACGAACAGCAGCACGCTGTCGCAGACGCCCAGCAGCTGGTCGAAGAAGCTGCCGCCGCGCCGGACGCCGCCGGTCATGTGGACGAAGACGTGATCGTGGTCCGCGCGCAGCGTGGCGAGGTCGGCCTGGAGCATCTGCACCTCGGTCGGCGCGAGCGAATAGCGGTTGTCGACGGGGAAGAAGCCGGACGAGCCCTTGTACACCGTGGTGATCAGCGTCTCGCCGTCCGCCGGCGGGGTGAATTCCGACTGGGGCACGATCTCCAGCGAAAACGCCTGTTCGCCCGACATGGCGAGCGACCAGCGCAGCGACTCGTCGAACTCCGGCGGCACCTCGGCGCCGTCCAGCCGCGCGACGAGGACGATCCCCTTGGGCAGGTCCGCATGGATGAAGTTGAGAGCCAGGACGCCGAGTATGTCCTTTTCCTTGACCTCCGGCAGCGCGCCCGGCTTCGGGATCGAGCCGATGAAGACGATGTCCTCGTAGAGCGCGATCTCGCGCCCGTCGCGCACCTTGCCCGTCGCGAGCTCGACCGCCAGCAGCCACAGCGCGAGGATGAACGTGCAGACCGCCGCGGCGACGGTCGCGAAGATGAAGTTCCGCGGGTCGAGGGGATCGCGGTCGTTGGCGCCGCGCGCCTTTTCGATCTGCTGCAGGTCGGAGCGCACCGACATCTCCATGTAGGTGATGTTCTCCAGCTGCTCGTCGAGATCGCGCAGCATCAGCTCCGCGTCCGAACGCTTGACGCGCAGACGGTCGAAAGCGGGGATGATCACGGTCAGTTCGCCGGAGCGGCGCTCGTTCTCGGCGATTTCGTTTTCAAGCGCCTGGATGTTCTCGCGCAGAACGTCGAGCCGGAGCGCCGTGTCCGCCAGATCGCTCGCGTGCGCCTCGATGCTGTCGAGCATCGCGATATCCACGTCCGCGATGCCGTGCGACTGCAGAAACTCGGTGTACGACGCCATCAGCGCGCGGCGCTCCTCAAGCTTGCCGACGACCTTCGGGTTGAGGTCGGTGTAACGCTCGCGCAGGGCCGCGAGCTCCGCGTCGATCGCGGCGATCGCCGCACCGCGCTTGCGGATCTCGACGGCGTTCGCGGCGACAAGCGGGCCGATTCCCCCGGTCTGCTGCTCCAGCTTGCGACGTTTCGCCTCCTCGTTCGCGCGCTGGACGTGGAGCATCGACAGGTTGCGACGCTGGTCGGACAGAAGCGCGTTGATGGCGGTCAGCGTCTCGACCGGCGCGACGACGCCCGCCTTTCCCTTGAGCGTGTTCTCCTCGGATTCCAGCTCGGCCACGCGTTTCTGAAGCGTCTCCTTGCGGACTTCGAGCGATTCGCGCCAGTTGGCGAGGTCGCGCTGACGGTAGTCGATGTATTCCTCGATCAGCGTCTCGGCGTAGCCGTTGACCTTCTTGACGGCGCCGGCTAACGTCGGCGCGCGGGCGGAGAGCGTGAAGAGGTTGGTCGGACGGCGCTCCTGCTTGATGTCAAGGTCGATCGTCAGACACTCGCGCTCCGCCGGATCGAGCGAGAGCAGCCGGCCGACGCGCCGCTTGATCGACCGGCGGCAGAGGACCGAAAAGAGCTGCTTGTCGCTCATGTTCTGGATCTGCGCGACCTGGCGGGGCGTGTAGAGGAGCTGCGTCGTCGCGTCGTAGCGGTGGTCGCTTTTGGCGAAGTGGTTGACGAGATAGGCCGCAAAGACGAGCACCGCCGAGACGAACGTGAGGAGGAGAAGCCCCCACCACTTCATCAAGATCAGCAGCGCCGTTTGACGCAATACCGCAAATTTGCGCAGCTGTTCACGCTCCGCTTCTGTCAGTTCCGCTTCCATTCAGTTGTTTGAAGTGGATAGTATATCATATTTTTGCCGCCTCTCCTAGCGGGAACTCACCGTTTGCGCGCGAATCTTCGCGAACGAGGCGCGCATTGACGCTTCAGCCCCCCAGGCCACGCGCCGGCGCGCGGGGCTGACGATGCGGCAGTGTTTCGTGACGATGTTGCGCTCCAGCTTCCAGCCGCCGCATGTCTCGAGCACCTCCCACCAGATGCCCGCGTCGATCACCTTCCACTCCAGATTGAGGCGGCCCTGCGGCACCCGCACCTGCGCGTTCGCTGACGGATGGCCGTCCAGAATCCGCCGCAGCTCGGTGAAGTAGAACGCCGCCAGGTGGTTGCACACGCGCTTCACCGTTTCTGAACGGCCCCAGAGCGCGTCGATTGCCGTCTCCTCCGTGATTGTTTTCGGCACCGCATATTCGACGACATTCGCCACCGCGACGGGAGCGCCGTTCCGTCCGAGCGCCGGAGCGCCCTCGCCGCCGGCAAGATCATAGCCGTATTTCAGCACGGAGTCGTGCGGGTTCACGACCAGAATGGCGGGGCGGACGCATCCGCCGCCCATCTGCGCGACATCCGGGTCGTCCATCGGCATCGCCGGCGCGAGCAAAATGCCCTGGTCGACCTTCACGCCCTTGCGCGCCAGTTCCGCGAGCGTGCGCGCCACGATGCGTCCGCCCAGCGAATGGCCCACGATCGTCAGTTCGGCGCGAAAGGCGTCATTGGTGGCCGCGATCTCGTCGGCGAACTGCCGCGCCGCAATATCCGCATTCGCCATGGATTCGGACCAGCCGCGGTCCCCGTCCCAGCCGCGGAACACGCAGACGCTCCCGGCAAACACGTTTGTGCAGGAAGTGTACGCCAGACCGTTCGTCTCGGTCGTGCGGTTCCAGCCCGGCACGTACCACACCTCGGCCGCCGCCGTCGCGGCGATACCGGCGGCCAGAAGCAGCATGATCGACCTCACGCCGACTCGCAACAAGCTGTATTTGTCTGCGTTCGTCTGCGGTTTATTCATTTCAATCATAATAGATATTCCGTTTCTTTGCAAAAACAGTGTTGTTGGTCAACTCAACCTCGTACGAGAACCACGCCTTGTCACCCCTGCGGCCCAGCGCGCCATCATGCGAGAAATACCACACTTCACTATTGTACCTTTCTTGTTTTAGACAGGATTTACAGGATTGGCAGGATTAAGAATGTAGACGCCGTTTCCCGTAATCCTGTTAATCTTGTTAATCCTGTCTAAAAACCTCTTACATGATACCATTTCCTACTCTGTTATCTCCATACCGGGATGAAGAGAAGATCGACCTTCGTCCCCTTCTCCGGGTCGTTCTCCCAGCGGAAGAACCGCCAGAGGAACGAGGTCTTCGAATAGCCGTTCGTCTTCGAATCGTAGGTAAAGCCAGGGAAGGCGTCTATCGTAACGTCGCCGTTCGTCTCCTCCCGGTCCCAGAGCTTCCAGAGGACGCGCGTATGCGTATGCGACGTGGCGGCTCGGATATCGGATTCGTGCTCCCGGTAGAACAGTCCGCACAGCAGCATTGACTCGGTTTTGTTTTCTTCATTAACGCGGCGCCGCGTCGGCACGTCGTAGGTAACGCGGCGAGTAGTCTCGTTGTTGAAGAAAAGGCGGTTGCCCTGCTTGGAATTGTAGGACAGCCTATATTCATTTCCGCCAAGGTAGCCGTGAACCGACTGGTCGTGGTCCGAGCCGAGCAGCACCGAGCCTGAGATCCGCGAATCGACCCGTACGGACGCATACGTGTTCGTCCAGCACGAAACCTCGCCGACGGAATTGGAGCTGCTCGTCACTTCGCTCCGGAACGTTATGTCTTCCGAAAGTGTCGGTGCATCGAGACGGGCGAGGTCCGCATCGAACGAAGCGTCCTTCGTGCGGTTGAAGAGCGGAAAGAGCCATCCTCCCGTCTTCGATCCGGTGCGAATGCCGGCAAGCGGCGTCGCCAGCCAGCGGGAGGTGTATGCGCCCCTGTTTCTGCTGCCGTAGAGAATCGAGGTGAAGTTCCCGTTTTCGCCGTTGTAGTAGTAGAGCGGAAACAGGTAGTCGTAGCGCGCCTTGCCGCTTCCGGAAGTGCTGTGCCCGTAGAGAAGCAAGGTGCTAACGTCCGTCCGCCCGTTGTCGTGCCTCGTGAAGCCCGACAGAAGCGGCGGGATGATGTACGTATCCGTCTTCTCAATCTCGTTGCGGTCGTGCGCATACGGCAGGGAGACAAAGGACTTCCTGTCTGCGTAGAAAAACGGCAGTATCCATGTCGACTCCCGCCCCTTGCCGAAAAGCGACGTCACAAAGGCCCCGTCGCTGTTCTCGTAGTAGAACGGAAACGCCCAGCTGGAGCGCGCGCCGTCCTTTCCGCCCCATGTCGCGCCACCAAGGCCGAGCAGTACATCCGCCTCGCGCGAGCCGTCCGACTTCGTCCTGCCACCGGAAAGCAGCAGCGGAACCGTCCAACTTTTCAGCGAACCGTCCGAGTCTTTTGTATGGCACCAGAGCGCAGAATAGAGCGACCGCTCGTCGCTGTACCAGAGCGGGAAGCACCACTGCGAGGACTTGTTGCGTCCGTAGAGCGGCGTGATGAACGTACCGTCGTTGTCGCCGAAGTAGAACGGCATGCACCACGAGGCGGCGTAGCCCTTGTCGTCGGACATGAAGCCAGCGGCGTTCAGGAGGAATCCGTTCTTCCGTACGCCGTCTCGGTAGACGCCGCCGGAAAGGAGTAGCGGCATCAGCCACTGGTCGATGAGATCGTCGGATCCGGTATGATGGTACCACAGCGGCGAGGCGAACGTATGCGCGTCGGAATACCATCCGGGAAGACCCCACTTCGCCTCTCCCGTCTGCCCGTAGACTGGCGTCACGAGCGTGCCGCTGCTGTTGGCGTAGTAGAGCGGCGCGCACCACGATTCGCGACTGCCGTCCGCCCCGTTCCTGTTGCGCCCGGCAAGCCAGAGAAGATAGCGGTCCTTCTGCCAGGAGCCTTCCTGCCAGCCGCCCGAAAGCGCGAGAATCGACAGCCAGGACGTTATGTCGCCATCGTTGTTCCACTTGCAGTGGTACGGCAGCGTGGTAAAGCTCCAGCGGTCTTTGTGCCACAGCGGGAACAGCCAGTTCTCCGTCACCGCGCCGTCTTCATCCCAGGTCAAGCCGCCCATTCCGGCAAGAAAATAGGACGAGGAGGCATCGCCTTCGCGCACATGGGAGTATGGAATCGAATAGAAGTTTCGAGGCGACTTGACATAGAGCGGCAAAAGCCAGTGGGACATCTCGGTTTTGTAACGATTGTAGCCGACGAGGCCGCATGCCGCCCAGAAAGTCGTCGCATAGTCGCGTCCATGATAGTAGTAGGCAGGGAAAACGCTGTGCGTAACGCCCGAGCCGTCGAGATCCCACCACACGATCGGGAACAGCGTACCCTCGCTGAAATCATATTCGGCGGCAAGCGGAAAGACGATAAACCCGCTGTCCATAAACCAAAACTCAGGGAATACGCAGAACATGTCGCGATTGCGGATAATCGGAAAAATGCGCCATTCGTCCGAGTCCTTGAAATGTCCAAGCGGCCAGATGACATCAAGCGCACCGTCGTCGTATCCCATTATCGGCCAGAGGTTGAGACGGTCTTCGACGGCCCTGCTGACCATAGGCGCGAACAGCGCCGCCATCATCGAGGCAACAATCAGTTTTTTCATTGCTCTACCTCCTACTTCGAAGACATCGCCTCGCGCGCACACGACACAATCGACTTGCCGTCGACCT
The DNA here is from genome assembly GCA_002449695.1 of Verrucomicrobia bacterium UBA7008. Taxonomy (GTDB): domain Bacteria; phylum Verrucomicrobiota; class Kiritimatiellia; order RFP12; family UBA1067; genus UBA1067. The sequence goes on from DJXI01000076.1 coordinate 16,323, forward strand.
CGATGCCGGTCATGACGATTTCGCTTCCTTTCACGCGATAGACGGCGACGGCCTTGCCGGAATTCGTCATTTCGCGCAGGACCCTCTCCGCCGCCGGAGCGACGCGTTCATTGACGAACAGCTGGTCGGGGAACGTGAAGGTAACCTTGAACGGCGAGGCGGCGCGTCGATTTTCGAAGTCCGCGCTGGACTCGTCCTTGCCGCGATTCTCCCATGAGACTGACCGTTCGGCGCGCGAGGAAATCGGCTTAGCCCAGATTCCGCCGTCATCCTGCGGCTCAAGCGCCGCTGCCGACACGCGCCAGAGTCCGTTCGTGGACGGCTCAAGCCTTGCAACGAACTTGTCGCGGTAATTCCAGTAATTGTCATCAGCCAGCGAAACGCCGACTATATTAGTGCACGATTCGCGCACTGCCGTGCGCAGATAGCGTCCCCGCAGCGGATCGTACGGATCGAACGCCTCGCAGCGGAAGCGCACCTCGGTACCGTTCCTCACAATGTTCTCGTAGCGTCCAATAAGCCAGCCGATGGCAGCGCACTGCACGGCAAGCGCAACGGCGACACAGACGGTTTTCCTGATGTTCTTCTTCATTTTCATGCCCTCCTTGTCTTGCGGATGCGGACAATTCCAACGTTCAGCGCCGTCAGCGCCAGGCCCGCGACGATAAGAACGATTCCCTTTACTGTGAACGGCGCATGGCTAGCGAAAAACTTCGCAACCACAAGCCAGAGGAATGTCGCTGCGCCTACGTTTGTCAGGAAAAGGCTCGCCTTGCGAATGCCGCACACGACAACGCACAACATCATGACAAGCGCAAGCGGATAGACGGCCAGCTTCCAGATGAACGGCGTCGGCGACGCCGCGCAGGCTGCGACCACAAGCGCAGCCCTTCCCCAGGCAGGAAGCCTGAAGAGACGTCCCGCACCTGCCACAAGCGCCGAGGAAAGCCAGAAAGTCGCAACATAGGCAGCCGCATCACTCCAGCCAAGGGGCAGCGTCATGCACAGCATGATGCCGAGACCAAGGGAATAGACCAGGCCGGAAACGATCTGCCCAGCGACAAGCGCCGCACGCGGCGGACGGCTTCCGACAAAGGCGATATAGGCCGGAAGAGACAGCGCCATAAACGCGGCGGACTTCAGAGCAAGAGCAGTCGATGCGTGCGCTCCGGCATTGCGACTTACCCCTGCCCATACTATCGCAAGTATCGGCCACAGGACGGTCGGCGCAACGGCGCGCGTCGTCCAGATCGCCGGCAGCATCAGCAGCGCAACGAGAAGGACAAGCCCGGGCACGGAACCGCCGACGTGATACGTCTGCGCGACAAGACAAGTCGCCGCGGATACGGAAATGCACCAGAAAATCCCGAGTGGCTCCCACAGTGCACGCGTCTTCACGTCCTTCAGCGCCGAGGTGACCGCGACCGCACCGCACGCAACCACGGGCGCGACTGCTATTGCCGCGCGCGCCTCGCGTCCGAAGGCGTCCCAGTTCGCCGCAAAGAGCGCTATCACGCCGAGTCCGATCATCAGCGCGCCTAATGCACCCGCAATGATCGCGCCCCACGAAAGCCGCCCCTCGCCTAGTTCGGCGACGAGCTCCCTGCGTCGTTTCTTCAGTTCAGCTATTTTGAGGTCGATTTCCTCGACCTCGCGTTTTTTGTCGTTTGTCATTATCTTGCCTCCTTGTCTAAATCCTTCTTGTTTAACCGCAGACTTCCGCAGACTGCGCTGGTCTGCGGTTTTTTCATCTCTGTTCCTCCTTGCCTCCGCACGATTCGGCGAAGTTCCTGATTTCCTGCAGATATTCGTCTACGCCCATCACGGCGGGGAAGTCGTTGTGGTCTCCGTCTTCGATCGTGATGAACCGCTTCGGCTCGCGGGCAAGCTCGAAGAGCGCCCTGCCCTGCCCATACGGCATGACGCGGTCGCTGGTTCCGTGGAAGAACAGCACCGGGCACTTCACGTCGCCGATGCGCTTCAGGTTCGGGAATGGATCAATCGGCAGAATGCGCACCTTCGTCACGACGCGCGGAGCGGAGAGGAACGGCGCCTCCAGTATCAGTCCGCCCACGGGTCTCGTTGCCGCAAGCTCGACGGCGGGACCGGTTCCGATGGAAAATCCGTCGACGATGATGTCCTCTGGACTGAACCCGCGCGTCTCGATGAGCCAGTCGTAGAGGCGGTGGACGTTGCGATAGCATCCCTTCTCGTCCGGCGAGCCGTCCGACAGCCCATAGCCCGGATAGTCCACAGCCGCGACCGTGTAGCCGTCGGCGCACAGCTCCCCGACGGCCCACAGCGTCTGCACCATGTTCTCCGCGTTGCCGTGGCAGCGCAGAATCGCCTTCCTGCCGTGTTCGGGTCCGCGAACGACAGCCGCGATCCTGACGCCGTTCGTTCCGATGTCGACATAGCCCGATGTCGTCTCGCGGTACCCGCCGCGGCACATCTCGGGATGGAACATGATCGAGTTTATGCACCCCGTTCCGATCACAAGCGCTAGGACGAAAACGCATCCCACGATCCTAAAGACTGATTTCATAATCGATTTTATCATTGCTCTTCTCCTCCTAGATTATTCGTCACCACCATACGCGCAAGAGCGGCAAATAGCCCCCAAGGGCCGCCAACCTGCAATCCGCAGAACCGTTCTCTTCCCTTCTACGCACCGAACTGAATCATGTCGACATAATCCGTCAGCAAAGGCGCCATCGACACCTGCTCGTCTTCCAATTTTGTCATTTGCCCGACAACGGCCCAGCAAGGCACCGGCACAGCAAGGGACATCAACAATAGAGCCATCAGCCGTTTCGTCTTCATGCTTCCGCTCCTTTCTTAATCCTGTTAATACCTCTTTGCGTTTTTAACCACAGACTTTCGCAGACTGCGCTGCGCGCGGGGCCTTGCGGCTGCTTCGCAGTTCGGGCTTCGCCCTCACCCAACCCGACCGCTTCGCGGCGGGCGCATCTACGCTTGCGCCTTCTTGGCCGAGCGGAGATGCGCCCGCGCCGAAGGCGTCGGGTTGCCCGACGAGCAAAGCGAGGAGCCTTGCGAAGCAAGGTCGCAAGAGGCCGCGCGAAGGCACGTCTGCGTTCGTCTGTGGTTCATCGTCGCCACACTCTGCAGAGGCGAACACCACCATTATGGATCTGCTCATTGACATATATCCTTTCAAATTCCTACCAATCATACCAGTTTGACAAATGGCGAAATTTTACGCCAGCACACTCCAGTATTCGGAACGGAACAGGTCCTGGAGCTTTTTCTGCGTTCGGCGGATAATACCACACATAGCTTGGCTTGGCAAGACGACCGGGTGCAGCACTAAACATAAAAGACAGCGAATGGTCTCGGTCGTTACGAATGCCAAATCTAACCCATCCACTGCAAAAATCCATTCCATCAGTGAAATTCTCAATCTTTTTAATTCCCGTCACATCCGCTCCTCGCATGGTCACCACACGGTTGGTAAATGCGAACTCCACTCCTGCAATCTCGACACGCAACACAGAATCAGTCGATAAGTTAAAAGCAAATTCATACGACGTGTTGCTTCGCTTCAACATAAGTGCAAACGGAATGTTGTTCGTCGTCAGGGAATATTCGGTATCGCAAATCGTCATGAATGTATTACCGAGCGTAAGCCCATGGCAACCGGCCGAAGGACTTTCCCTGTCTCCATTCAGCCATGCGCACCCACCGCACAGCATTATGAACAGCAGCGAACACCACAGCAACGATACTGAAACTATGATTATTGGCTTCTTCATTTTCGTTTCTCCTCCGGTTTTTGTTTTAGACAGGATTTACAGGATTGACAGGATTGAGAACCTTTCCCGCAATCCTGTTAATCTTGTTAATCCTGTCCAAAAACCTTCCCGCGACGGCCCACGCAAATGTCATTCGAGTATTCATGAGTTCGTTTCCTTTCGATTGCATTGTTGCGGCTACTTGAATGACCAACCAAGCACTGGGGTTATCCAACCGTTGTGAAAGTTCAAGACCCCGATTTGAAAGCAGGCGCCATCATCAGAAAGATTGAGTCCGCCGATCTGTAAACGGGAACCGCCGTCTGCACGGTTGATGACACCGACTTGCAACGAACACGCCGAACTTTGTGACACATCCATTTTCCAGAAATGCGAATTCATCACCCCAATCTGCACAGCGCAAGATGTCTCATCAACAATGTTCCAAGCTCCGACTTGAAGACCGTATCCACGCATCGCATTCAGACCGCCGACCTGAACGCCTCGCAAGTTTGTGGTCACGTTGGCGCCACCAATCTGAATCCCGTAAACATCATCCGCGCATTGATAACCAGCACCTGTCTGGACACCGTATATGGACTCTGCGCATCCGCTTAGACAGCTTGCCTGTAACCCATAGACAGGACAATCTTCTCCACTTAGCAAGCACAACGACAATCCCGCCACATTGTCGCATGGGAATGGCGGTATTGGCCTAGCCATCGTGAGGCAGACAGATACAGGGAACCAGTCGGCAGAACTCGCACCCCATGTGCAATTCGTCAACAGCACCATCGCCGCTCCTGCGACGGCCCGCGCAAACATCTTTCGCGCATTCATTTCGTTTCTCCTTTCAGGTTTTGTTTTAGACAGGATTTACAGGATTAAGAATGTTGCTTCCGTTTCCCAAAATCCTGTTAATCTTGTTAATCCTGTCTAAAAACACTTTGCGTCCTTTGCGTTCTTTGCGGCTAAAATCACTCCATCGTTATACCACTCCTCAAGCTTTCGGTTGAACTCAAGCCGCGTCAAGCTCGACCACTCCTTCACGCGGTCGGTCAAGTCCTCGATCTGCATCGTCACGCGGCGGCGCGGGACGAACGGCGACCAGAAGAACCAGAGAAAGACGCTCTTCACAAACGTCGGCACGAACGACGGCGAATCCTTGCGCCCCGCGCGCGACCAGATCGAACCCCAGAGTCCGCGCGTGCGAACGCCGATGACGCGCACATTCTGGTAGGGCGCGATCACCGAGCGCGCCGTCTGCGTTTGCAGCTCTGACGCTTCTTTGTCGTAGCCTGCGATATCCCGGCAAAGATTGTACGCAAGCTGGCGCGTGCCGATGTCTTCGCGCTCGCTCTCGGTCTGGATGTGGCCCGAGGGATAGAAGATCACGTTGCCGCCGTCCTCGAGCGTCGATTTCACGATGTCGCCAAGGCCCCGCGCAATCGTCGCGCCCTTCGCCGTGCGGTGCTTGCGAAGGTCAGGAACCGCCACTGCGCCCAGCGTCTTCAGGACGCGCGGCGCGACGATGCCGGTGTGGAAGAAAAGTTCGTCCGAAAGCGGCTTCAGCGGCGTCTTCCAGAACGTCACGCCCACGAGCATCGGATCGACCATCGCCGGGTGGTTGGGGAGAACGAGAAGCGGTGTTTTCTTGACAGGATTTACAAGATTAACAAGATTTTCTTGGGTCGGGGGGTCTCCCACAGCTCTTAATCCTGTCAATCCTGTTAATCCTGTCTTATCCTCGACTTCCACTTTATACCGCTGCGCGAAGACCCAACGGCCGGTGCAAAGCAAAACCGAGCGGTAGCAGAACACAAACACAAACGGCGCGACGAGAAACGCGACGGCCAAAAGGAGCAGAAACGCCCTCGGACCAAACGCCCAGCTCACAAGCGCGTAGCATCCGCTCGCCGCGAGCATGAAGAGAAACGACACCTGGTTGAAATAGGCGAGCATCGTGTTGAGCTTCGGGCCCTTCACGACCTTCTGTATCTCGGCGTCGAACGGCAGCTTGAAAAAGCCGAGGTCGAAGGCGAGAAGCCCCAGCACCACGCCAAAAGCGACCGGCGAAAGCGGCACGAAGTAGAGAACCGCGAAAAGTGCCGCGGCGATCCAGCCCGTCAAGAGCGTCGCGCCAAGAAGGAAGCGCCGCTTGTCGACGAAACCGGCGATGATCTGTCCCGCGACGATGCCGACCGCCGCCGCGCAGAGCAGCGCGCCCGTTCCCGTCGCGCTGAGGTTCAGCCCGGCCTCGGACTTCCCATAGACGAGAAGCCCCATCTGAAGCATCGCCGCGCCCCACCAGAAGACGGAAAGCGTGAAGATAACGGCGTTCAGCCCGTCGTAGCGTCCGGCCATGCGGTAGGCGCGGCGCATATAGCGAACCGGGTTCACGGCGTGCAGCGCACGGTTCAGCTCTTCCTTCGCGTGAACGGTGTAGCTCGCCGCAAGACCAAGCGCGGCAAAACCGGCGAGCGCGTAATACGACAGGTGCCAGTCCTGATGTCCGATCTCCAGATCGGACACCACCGCCCCCGCGACCGTGCCCATCAAGACACCGAGAAACGAGACGCCCTCCATGCCGCCCATGCCGGTCGAGATGCGCGCTTCGCCGCCGATATCGCGCACCAGCGCGTATTTCGCGGGCGAGTAGAGCGAGCTCTGAAGCCCCATGAGAAGCACCGCGCCGATGACGAGCCACGGCGAATGAAGCGCGAAGCCCGCGATGGCGACGGCCATGATCGGGAGTTCCGCTCCCTTCGCCGCGCGCACGATGCGGCGCTTCGGCCACACGGCGGTCAGGCGGTCGGCGAGCGGCGAGCACAGGATGTAGGGCAGCACGAGCGCCCCGGCCGTGACACCCATCGCAATCGATTTCACGCGCTCGTCGGGCAGCCACCCGATGACGGTAAAGCTCGCGAGCGTCTTCAGGAAGTTGTCGTTCAGCGTGCCGAAAAAGTTGGTGATATAAAGCGGCAGAAATGTCTTGTTGGGTTTCATACGTTCTCCTTATTATTCAAGGCCGTCGCGCCCGCATCTTCAAAAATCTCCTTGAACCTGAGATACAAAAATGCGCCGGCGATGAGCAGCGCGCCGACCGCCGCGAAGACGGCGACGCGCGCGGGCGTCGCAAGCGACGAGGTGTCGCGGAACAGGATCTTGAGGACGGCCAGCGCCAGAAGCGCAAGGCCGGCAATCCGCACCGCGCGTCCGCGTCGCACAATGCCCGCCGTCAGCAGCGCCGCGCCCGCCACCGCCCACACGAGCGTGACAAGTCCGCCGCCCAGCACCGGCAGCAGGAACCGTCCGGCGAAATGGCTCTCAAGCGAGATAAAGGCAAACACGAACGCCGCCGCACTCCAGACGAACCGCCAACGCACCGCACTGATCAGTCCGCCTTCGCGCCCCAGCCGGCACGCGAGGAAGGCCAGAAGCGCGGGAAGGCTCGCGAGACGGACGAGGCGGACGCCGAATTCCGCCGTATCGCGCGCAGCCGTCATCCCGCCGTACGCGAGCGGGAAGGCCCCGAACACGGTGTAGAGTGCGCACGGCACCAGCACGGCCAGCGCCAGCACGCCGAACGTCCGGTCGTCCGTCCGCACGTCCAGCTCCGCGAGCAGTGCGGAAAAGAGGCAGAAGGCGGGCAGAATCCACGCCCGCAGATCGTCCAGGAACGACGCGAGCGCAAACGCGGCGCAGGCGACCGCCAGCACATTGAAAAGCACCGCCGCCACCCGGTCGCGTCCCTTGCAGAACCCGGCCAGCGCACCGTGCGCGACCGCCGCCCCGGCGAGAACCGCCGCCGTGCGCAGCTCGCCGATCGGCCAGAAGCAATCGCGCGCCATCGCCACGAGCCAGACGACCGCCGCCAGCGCGACGAACGCCCATGAAAGGTTGCGGCCCGCGCGCGAGCGGTGCGGCGCATCCACCAGCGCGAGCGCGACAACGGCAGCATAAAGCCCCGTCAGGAACAGCCCGGCGACCAGCGCGCCGCCGCGCGTGTGCTGACAGGCGAACACCGCGAAAGATGCCGCGGCGGCCGCGAAGCCGAGCGCCGTCCACCGGCGCAGATGCGCGACCACGGCGGCCGCCCCCACAAGAAGCAGGAGATAAACGTCTGTCTTGACCGGCTGCGCCGCGAAACGCGTGATCAGCGGAACGAGCAGTCCGCCGGCGAGCCCCAGCACGGCAATCGTGAGCGACCGCAGACGGACGGACAGCACCGCCGCCGCCACACTCGCCGCCACAAGACCTGCGAACGTTCCCGCGCACGACGCGATGACCGGCGGCTCGAAGTAGCGGTGGCCAAGGCCGAACGCGAGATACAGCGCGACAAGGCCGAGCGCCGCGACGACTTCGCCGAGGAGGGCATAATCCGCCTTCCTGAGTCTCATCCCTGTTCCTGCGCCTGCGCCGACGACGCCCCAGGCCATCATCCCGTAGACCCGCTGCGCGGGCCCGATCCATCCCCGGTCGATCGCCAGCATCAGGAAATAGGCGCTCGCGCCGACGAGCAGCACGGCGCCGACGCGCACGAGCCAGCGCGTCGCGACCGCGAACTCGCGCGACATGCCCGTGGGCGCAAAGTCGCCGCGCACGCAGAACCAGTCCTCGATCCGCGACCAGAAAAGATCCATCGCGGTCAGCTCTTCCGGCAGTGACGGCTTCGGCCGGGCGACCCGTTCAACAGGGGCAACGGGCGCGGCCGGCGGCTCTGCCTTGACCGGCGCGACCGGCGCGGCCGACGACACCGGCGACGCGGCCGGGACAGGCGCGACCGGCGCGGGCGGCTTCGGCGTATCGGCGGGCGCGGCTTTCGCGGGCAGTCCGGACTTCGCCGCCAGCCGCCGGTTGATGTCGTCAATCTTCTCCCGCAGATGGCCGAGTCTTACGAGCACGGCGATCAGCACGACCGGCAGGCCGATCGTATAGAGCAGGCAGACGAGAAATCCGAACAGTCCCAGCAGTTCCATGGTTCAGCCCTCCAATCCGTTGAAGACGGTCCCGCAGATGTGGTCGCGGACCTTTTCGGCCCATTCGCGCACGCCCGCGCCGGACGGTTTGAAATCGCCGTGCCACTTTTTGTCGGCCAGCGCATAGACCGAAACCTGCGCCCAGATGGACGACGCCCAGAGATCCAGGGCCTCCGGATCGCGCACCTTCCGCGCGAGCAGTTTCTTGAGGCCTTCATAGACCGGACGCCCGAACGTCTCCTTGAACTCCCTGTGAAACTTGGTCGGCGCGGTCACCTCGTGGCGGAAGAGCGCCGCGCAGAGCTTCTGGGCCGGCGCGGTGGGCAGTGTCATGAAGAGCATGTCGTCCACCCACTCGCTGACGGCCGCGCGCCAGCTCGCCTCGTCCGTCACGCCGTCCGCGAGACGCGCGAGCGGCGCGCCGAGGTCGCCGAAAAGCCGCTGCGCGACGAGGCGGTAGAGCGCCGCCTTCGAGCCGAAGTAGCGCGCGAGCAGCGCCGCGTTCACGCCCGCGCGGCGGCAGATCTCCCGCGCCGAGGCGAGCGCAAACCCCTTCTCGGCAAACTCCTCCTCCGCCGCCGCGAGGATCGCCTCGCGCGTCTCGACGCCATCAATCCGCTTCTTCCGTTCCGCCATCGTGCAACCTCCTTTTATCGTAATCACGTGATTACTTTATCATAAAGGACGCGGCGCTGTCAACGGGGAAGGCGAAAAAAAATTTCGCGCGCCGCGGCGGGCGGCGTGCGACTGTCGGCGGGACCGGCGGGCGTCCGGCTCAGGCCGGGCGGCGCCGGATGCGGGCGATGATCTTGGAGGCGCCGAGGTTCTTAAAGCCCAGCGCGAGGAGGATCTTGCCGAAGAGGTGGCGGCTCTCGGCCGCGACCTCCAGGATCTCGATCCCCTCCGCCCGGCAGAGCTCGCGGAAGTCCTTCAGCGTCACGCAGTGGATGTTCGGCGTGTCGTACCACTTGAACGGCAGCGCCTTCGAGACCGGCAGCCGGCCCTTGAACGCCAGCGTCAGGCGGATGCGGTACGCCGCGAAGTTCGGGAAGGTGACGATCGCCTCGTCCGCGATCCGGAGCGCCTCGCGCAGGAGCCCGCGCGGGTTCTTCACCTCCTGGAGCGTGTCCGAGCAGACCGCGAGGTCGTAGTGGCGGTCGGGGATGAGCGCAAGCCCTTCGTCCGCGTCGGCCCAGAAGCAGTCGTGGCCGTCGGCCACCGCCTCGCTGAAGCGCTCGATGTCGATCTCCACGCCGTCGCCCTGCACGCCGCGCTCCTTGCGCAGGACGTTCAGGAGCGAGCCGTCGCCGCAGCCGATGTCGACGACGCGCGACAGCGGCCGGACCATCCTGACGATGTTGCGGTAGAGCCGCTTCTGCCACTTCATGACCTTGACGTCGCGCTCGCCCAGGAAGCCGCCCAGCAGCCCCGCGAGGTCGTGGATCTCCGTCAGAAACGAATCGTGGCCCGTGCCCGCCTCCAGGTGGCAGTAGGTGACGCGCTTGCCGTTCTTCAGGAGCGCGTGCGCGATGTCCTGCGCCTGCCAGTCCGCGAAAAGGATGTCGTTCTCGTAGCTGACGACGAGGCACTTCGCCTTGACGCGCGCCGCTGCCGCGTCGAGCCCGCCGTAGCGCGCGCCCGCATCGAAGAGGTCCATCGACCGCGTGATGTGCAGGTAGCTGTTGGCGTCGAAGCGCTTGAGGAACTTCTGCCCGTGGTGGTCGAGATAGCTTTCGATCTGGAAGTACGTCTTGAACGCGGCGTCGCGCTTCGCGCGCTCCTCGGGCGGCGCCTCCACGAAGTTCTTCTGCAGCGCGCGGTGGAACTTGGCCTCGAGGAGCTCGCGCGAGAGGTAGGTGATGTGCGCGAGCTGGCGCGCGGAGGAGAGCCCGCGCTTGGGCCCCAGGCCGTCGCCGACCTGATAGTAGTCGCCGCCGCGCCAGTCGGGATCCTCGGTGATGCCGGCCCGGCCGACGATGTCGAACGCGAGCGCCTGCGTGTTGAGGCTCGCCGACGTCGCGATGAGCGCCGCCTTGTCCATCTCGTCGGGGCAGCGCGTCACCCAGTCCATCACCTGGAGCCCGCCGTAGCTGCCGCCGATGAGCGCGGCGAGGTGCTTGACGCCGAGCTGCTTCAGGAGCAGCCGGTAGATGTCCACCGCGTCGGAGAACGTGTACTGCGGGAAGCTCGAGCCGTAGGGCTTGCCCGTGTCGGGATTGATCGACATCGGCCCCGTCGTGCCGCTGCACCCGCCCAGCACGTTCGCGCAGATGATGTGCCAGCGGTTCGTGTCGATGCCGCGCCCGGGGCCGACCATGCCGTCCCACCAGCCGCTCGGCTTCGTCTCGCCGGGGCGGATGCCCGCCACGTGGGCGTCGCCCGTCAGCGCGTGGCAGATGAAGATCGCGTTGTCGTCGCGCAGCGGCGCGCCGCACTCCTCGTAGACGACCTCGATCTCCTTCAGGAGGCCGCCCGACTCCAGCCGGTAGCCGCCCGCGGGCAGCTTCAGCGACAGTTTCTTCGATTCAACGATGCCCACGCCGTCCATCAATAGCCGCACTCCATGATTGTCTCTTCAAAACCGAACACGGACGCGATCAGCGCCGCGCGGATCCACATGCCATTGCGCATCTGCCGCCAGTACATCGCGCGCGGATCGTGGTCGCAGCAGACGGCGATCTCGTCGCGGCGCGGCAGCGGATGCATGATGATGCCGTCCTTTCCGAGAAGCGCAAGCTCCGCCGCGCCGAACTTGAAGCGCGAGGTGTCGATCTGGGCCGACTCGCCCTTCGCCTTGTCCCACTCGTCCTGGATGCGCGTCATGTACACCGCGTCCGACACCTTCACCGCCGCCTTGAGGTCGTCCGTCACCTCGAAGTCGACGCCCTTCTTCGCAAGGATCATCACCACGTCGGCCGGCACCTGCAGGTCCGGCGGCGCGACGAAGATCTGCTTGACGTTCCGGAAGTTGGTGAGCAGGTACGACAGCGAGCGCACCGTGCGCCCGCGCATCAGGTCGCCGCAGAACGTCACCGTGCGCCCGTCGACGCCGCCCTTGTTCTCGAACGAGCGGATGAGCGTGTAGATGTCCAGCAGCGCCTGCGTCGGGTGCTGGTCCTTGCCCGAGCCCGCGTTCAGGATCGGCACGGGGCGCTCGCTGTTCGACAGCTCCCACGCCATCTTCTCCGCCAGCCCCTGCTCGGGCGAGCGCATGATGATCATGTCGAAGTAGGACGAGAAGGTGCGGATCGAGTCCTCGTGGCTTTCGCCCTTGAACTCCGAGCTCGTCGCCGCGTCGCGCACGCTGCCCGTCGTGATGCCGAGGATCTGGCACGCCGCGAGGTGCGAGAGGAACGTGCGCGAGCTCGGCTGCGAGAAGTAGAGCATCGCGCGCTTGTGCGCGAGGACGTTCTTCAGGTAGAGCGCGCCCTCCTTCGACTTGTTGATGAAGCGGATGCGGTTGGCGAGCGCGCACAGCCGCTCGAGGATCGCGCGGTCGAACTGCTGCGCGAAGAGCGTATGGTACGGCATCCCGTCGCCGCCCGGACGCGCGAGGTAGGGCCGTTTCGCCTCCAGCGACAGACGCTCAAAGTCTTCCCATGAAATCTCGTTGATCTTCGACATGATTCCCTCCCGTGTTGAGGGAATAGTATATCATATTTCGCGCCTCCCGGCGTGCAGCGCCGCGCAGACCGCCGCGCCCGCCGCGGCGCACCCCAGCCGCCCGCCGAGATCGGCCGTGCGCGCGCCCGCGTCGAGCGCCGCGCCGACGGCCGCCTCGACCGCGTCCGCCTCGGCCGCGAGGCCGAACGAGTGGCGGAGGAGCAGCGCGGCGGAGAGGATCGTCGCGAGCGGGTTGGCGACGCCCGTCCCGGCGATGTCGGGCGCGCTGCCGTGGATCGGCTCGTAGAGTCCGAACCCGTCGCCCCGCAGCGACGCCGACGGCAGCATCCCGATGGAGCCCGTGATCTGCGACGCCTCGTCCGAGAGGATGTCGCCGAAGAGGTTGTCCGTGAGGATCACGTCGAAGCGCCCCGGCGCGCGCACGAGCTGCATCGCCGCGTTGTCGACGTACAGGAAGTCGAGCGCGACGGCGGGATGTTCCGCGTCATGGACGCGCTGGACCGTCTCGCGCCAGAGCCGCGACGTCGCGAGCACGTTCGCCTTGTCGACGCACGTGACGCGCCCGCGCCGCGCCGCCGCCGCCGCGAACGCGACGCGCGCGATGCGTTCGATCTCGTCGACCGCATACGGCAGCTCGTCGACGGCGCTGCGGCCGTCCGCCGCGCGCCGGTGCGCGCCGAAGTAGAGGCCGCCCGTCAGCTCGCGCACGACGAGCAGGTCCACGCCCGCGTCGACGATCTCGCGCCGGAGGGGCGAGGCGTCCTTCAGGCAGGGCCACACCTTCGCCGGGCGCAGGTTCGCGAACAGCCCCAGCTCCTTGCGGAGCGTCAGCAGCGCGCGCCGCTCGGGGCGCTGCGCCGGCGACAGCGCGTCCCACTTCGGGCCGCCCACCGCGCCCAGGAGGACCGCGTCCGCCGCCCGGCACGCGGCCAGCGTCGCGTCGGGCAGGCAGTCGCCGACGGCGTCGTAGGCCGCGCCGCCGACCGGCTGCTCGTCGAAGATGAAGTCGTGGCCGTACGCCGCCGCGACGGCCCTCAGGACCTTGACCGCCTCGGCGACGATCTCCGGGCCGATCCCGTCGCCCGCCAGCACCGCAATCGTCTTCTTCATTTCCGCGCCCTCCAGAAGGCGGCGAGCCCGCCCGCCGCGATCAGCTCCTGCATGAACGGCGGGAACGGCTCGCTGCGGAACGTCCGCCCCGTCGTCTCGTCCGTGATGACACCCGTGTCGAAATCGACCGCGACCGCGTCGCCCGCGCGGATCGCCGCCGCCGCGTCGGGGCATTCGACGATCGGCAGGCCGATGTTGAGCGCGTTGCGGTAGAAGATGCGCGCGAACGTCGCCGCGATGACGCAGGAGACGCCGCACGTCTTGATCGCGCGCGGCGCGTGCTCGCGGCTGGAGCCGCAGCCGAAGTTGCGCCCCGCGACGAGGATGTCGCCGCGCGCGACGCGGGACGCGAACGTCGCGTCGAGGTCTTCGAGGCAGTGCTGCGCGAGCTCCTGCGCGTCGGGCGTGTTCAGGTACCGCGCCGGGATGATGACGTCGGTATCCACGTTGTCGCCGTACACATGGGCCTTTCCGGAAACTTTCATGTCGTTCTCCTTTCCTTCTCCTCTTCTCTTACTCCGGCAGCGCGAGCGCGCCCGCGACCGCGCTCGCCGCCGCGACGGCGGGCGAGGCGAGGTAGACTTCGCTTTCGACGTGCCCCATGCGCCCGACGAAGTTGCGGTTCGTCGTCGCGACGCACCGCTCGCCCGCCGCGAGGATGCCCATGTAGCCGCCGAGGCACGGGCCGCACGTCGGCGGCGAGACGACGCAGCCGGCCGCCGCGAACTGCGCGAGCAGCCCTTCCTCCAGCGCCGCGAGCCAGATCTTCTGCGTCGCCGGAATGACGATGCACCGCACGCCCGGCGCGACCGTCCGGCCGCGCAGCGCCGCCGCCGCGAGGCGCAGGTCGCCCAGGCGGCCGTTCGTGCAGCTGCCGATGACGACCTGGTCGATCGGGAGCCCCGCCGCGTCGCGCACCGGACGCACGTTCGACGGCAGGTGCGGGAACGCGACGAGCGGCTCGAGCGCGCCGAGGTCGATTTTGATCGTGCGCGCGTAACCTGCGTCCGGATCGGCCGCAAAGACCTTCGGCGCCTGCGCGCCGTGCGCCGCGAGGTAGGCGCGGCACGTCTCGTCCACGGGGAAGATGCCGTTTTTCGCGCCGGCCTCGATCGCCATGTTCGCGATGGTAAAGCGGTCGTCCATCGCGAGCGCCGCGACGCCCGGGCCGGTGAATTCGAGCGACTGGTAGCGCGCGCCGTCCACGCCGATGAGCCCGATCAGGTGGAGGATGACGTCCTTGCCGCCGACCCAGCGGCGCGGCCGCCCCGTCAGGACGACGCGGATCGCGCCCGGCACCTTGAACCACGTCTCGCCCGCGCTCATGCCCGCGGCCATGTCGGTGGAGCCGACGCCCGTCGCGAACGCGCCGAGCGCGCCGTACGTGCACGTGTGGCTGTCCGCGCCGATCACGAGGTCGCCCGCCGTCACGAGCCCCTTCTCCGGCAGGAGCGCGTGCTCGATGCCGCAGTCGTGGCCGACCTCGAAGTAGTGCACGATCCCCTGCTCACGCGCGAACGCGCGCATCGCCGCGCACTGCGTCGCCGCCTTGATGTCCTTGTTCGGCGCGAAGTGGTCCGGGACGAGCGCGATCTTCGTGCGGTCGAAGACGTGCGCGCGGCCGAACTTCGGGAACTCGCCGATCGCGACCGGCGTCGTGATGTCGTTGCCCAGCACGAGGTCGAGCTTCGCCAATATCAGCTCGCCCGCGCGGACTTCCTCTTTCCCGGCGTGCGCCGCCAGGATCTTCTGCGTCATCGTCTGTGCCATCGCACGTCCCTCCTTCAGCGATCCGTATGCCCCGTCAGGAGGTCGTCCTCGAACGTGTGCTGCACGACGGCGGCCGCGCCCTGCCCCAGCGCGGCGGCGTGACTGTCGTCCAGCATCTTGTTGACGGCGTTGAGCGTCGAGAGGATCGACCCTTCGATGATGTCCGTCGACACGCCCCGTCCGCGGTAGACGCCCGTGTCGTCCGAAATCTTGACGCGCACCTCGCCGAGCGCGTCGCGCCGCTCCGTCACGGCCTGGATCTGGTAGTCGAGGAGGAGGAACGAATGTTTGACGATCTTCTCCACCGCGCGGATCGACGAGAAGACCGGCCCCGTGCCGTACGCCGTCTCCGTCATCTCTTTGCCGTCCTTGACGAGCGTGACGCAGGCGGTCGAATACATCTTCTTGCCGCTCGAGACGAAGTAGTTCTTGAGCGTCCAGTCGTGCGCGCCCGCCGTGCGGCCCGTCTCGTTCTCGACGAGCGCGACGATGTCGCGGTCCTCCACCGTCTTCTTGCGGTCGGCGAGCGCCTTGAACGCGGCGAAGAGCTGGGCCTCCGCCGCCGGGCCGACCTTGATCCCCAGCTCGTTCAGCCGCTCGGCGAACGCATGCTGGCCCGAATGCTTGCCGAGGACGATGGCCGTGTCGCGCACGCCGACCGACTCGGGCGTCATGATCTCGTACGTCTTCGCGTTGGACATCACGCCGTGCTGGTGGATGCCCGACTCGTGCGCAAAGGCGTTCGCGCCGACGATGGACTTGCTCGGCGCGATCTTGACGCCGGTGATCTTCTCGAGGAGCCGCGCCGTGGGCGCGATCTCCTCCGTGCGGATATTGGAGGCGAGGCCGTACAGGTCGCGCCGGGTCGTCAGGCCCATCACGATCTCCTCCAGCGCCGCGTTGCCCGCGCGCTCGCCGATGCCGCAGACGCAGCACTCCGCCTGCCGCGCACCCGCCGCGAGGCCCGCGAGCGTGTTGGCGACGGCGAGCCCCAGGTCGTCGTGGCAGTGCATGGAGATGACGGCCCTGTCGATGTTGGGGACGCGGTTCATCACGTTCGCGACCATGTCGGAGATTTCCTTCGGCGTCGCGTAGCCGACGGTGTCGGGCAGGTTGACCGTCGTCGCGCCCGCCGCGATCACGGCCTCCACGACGCGGCACATGTAGTCGCGGTCGGTGCGGCTGGCGTCCTCCAGCGAGAACTCCACGTCCGCGCACTTTCCGCGCGCGTAGCGGACCGCGTCCACGGCGCGGGCGAGCGCCGCGTCGCGCGACATCCGGAGCTTGCATTCGAGGTGCAGGTCGCTCGTCGCGAGGAACGTATGGATGCGCGGCCGCGCCGCGTCCTTGACGGCGTCCCACGCGGCGTCGATGTCCTTGACGAGCGCGCGGCAGAGCGACGCGACGACGGGCGTCTTGACTTCGCGCGCGATCCGCCGCACGCTTTCGAAGTCGCCGGGGCTCGCGATGGCGAAGCCCGCCTCGATGATGTCCACGCCGAGCGCCTCCAGCTGACGCGCCATCCGCAGCTTTTCCTCGATATTCATCGAATAGCCGGGGGCCTGTTCGCCGTCGCGCAGCGTTGTGTCGAATATTCTGACCGTGTTGTCCATGTTGTTCCTTTTCGAGGTTTCAGCCCAACAAAAAACCCCGCTCGTCCGAGCGGGGTTTGATTGCTGGTGTCTCGCCTTTCCGGCAATGTCACTCAAGCCCCGCATGTGTGCACGCAAGGTTCAGGAGCGCCAGAAGGAAAAACTGCTGTTTCATCTGTGCCGCACAGTATATCACATCCTCCTCCCCCCGCGCAAGGGGGAGAATGAGACTTCTCGAATCCTCATCTCGCGGGCGGCGGAACGGCGAGATCGAGACGGCCGGTCGGCGTCAGGTAATAGGTGTCGGGACGCGGCGGCGGGAAGCCGTCCGGAAACAGCCGCCGGGGACACATATATGGACTGACGAGCGTCGCGGCTCCGCCCTTGGTGACCATCACACCCGCCTTCGCGCCAAACGCGAAGCCGGCGCCGCCCCGCTCCCCTGGGCATGTCAGCTTCAACGGCTGGTCCGCGTCCGGCGGATACAGGAGGTCGCGCG
This sequence comes from Verrucomicrobia bacterium UBA7008, assembly GCA_002449695.1. GTDB lineage: Bacteria > Verrucomicrobiota > Kiritimatiellia > RFP12 > UBA1067 > UBA1067. The sequence goes on from DJXI01000076.1 coordinate 33,649, forward strand.
GATCGATATTCGCCGTCAAAACGACAGGGAACCTGTCGTGGTCCGGCGGATTGACGGCGATGCACCAGCTGTCCGCGAACGGGAAAGAAGCCCTGACCACGCCGAACTTCGCCCACAACGCCTGGACAAGCTGCGTTGAGTTCGTGAAAGCGGAAGGGTCGACCCACTCCCCGCCCGCTTCATGCTCCGTCTCGTTCTGCGTAAGGGAGACGAACACATTTCGGCCGCACATGGCCATCCGAAGCGATTGCGCGCGAATCCGCTCGACGCGGGAGGAAATGAGGCCCCCCAACAGCAAGACGACGCACAGCAGCAAGCAAACACCCCACACCCATCGCCGCGCACGCCGCGAAGATCCGGGACTCGCCGAAGGATCGCCTGCAAATTTCATTTCTGTCGCTATCTTATCATTTACGCATCCGGCCTGTCAAGTGTTGCCAGCCCGTAAAGGGCTGGCAACCAGGTTGGGCAGTCGAATCAATCAACCTGCCGACCAGCCCTTCAAGCGTTGCCAGCCCGTAAAAGGCTGGCAACCAGGTTGGCCAGATCGACGAATCAACCTGCCGACCAGCCCTTCAAGTGTTGCCAGCCCGTAAAGGGCTGGCAACCAGGTTGATTATTAGGCGGATCAACCTGCCGACCAGCCCTTCGAGTGTGCCAGCCCGTAAAGGGCTGGCAACCAGGTTGGGCAGTCGAATCAATCAACCTGCCGACCAGCCCTTCGAATGTTGCCAGCCCGTAAAGGGCTGGCAACCAGGTTGATTATTAGGCGGATCAACCTGCCGACCAGCCCTTTACGGGCTGGTCGGATCAGGCTGGCCGGATTTGTCAGAAGTCGAGGTTGCGGACGTTGAGCGCGTTGTCCTCGATGAACTTGCGCCGCGGCTCCACCTCGTCGCCCATGAGCAGCGTGAACATCCGGTCCGCCGCGACGGCGTCGGAGAGCTTCACGCGCAGCATGTGGCGCTTCTCGGGATTCATCGTCGTGTCGTAGAGCTCGTCCGCGTCCATTTCGCCCAGACCCTTGAAGCGGTAGACCGACAGGCCCTGCTTGCCGTGCGCGCGCACGTCGTCGAGCAGCTTCTTGAGCGCGCCGCCGAAATAGTCGCCGGGCGCGTACCCGTAGCCCGAGAGCGACGAAAACTCCTTGCGGAGCATCGACGCGCCCGAGCCGGTCGCCGTCATGTCCGTGACGAGCTGCTCGGCGCTGAAGCCGCGCTCCTCGACCATCCGGCACGTCTCCTCGATCTCCGCGAGAAGCGTCAGGAAGGCGGCCGCGCGGTCCCTGTCCATCACCGCGCCGTCCTTGTCCTTCACCTCGAAGTCGTCCAGCCCCAGCGTCAGGAGGCGCTCGGTCAGCTCGCCGTCGGTCATCACGTACTCGATCTTCTTCTTGCGCTCCACCTTGTAGAGCGGCGGCTGCGCGAGATAGACGTAGCCCTTCTCGATGAGCTCGGGCATCTTGCGGTAGAAGAAGGTCAGCAGGAGCGTGCGGATGTGCGCGCCGTCCACGTCGGCATCGGTCATGATGACGATCTTGTGGTAGCGCGCCTTGGAGATGTCCCACTCCTCCGCGAAGCCGCAGCCGATCGCCGTGATGAGCGTGCGGATCTCCGCGTTCGCGAGCATGCGGTCGATGCGCGCCTTCTCGACGTTCAGCACCTTGCCGCGCAGCGGCAGGATCGCCTGCGTCGACCGGTCTCGCCCCTTGCACGCGGAGCCGCCGGCCGAGTCGCCCTCGACGAGGTAGAGCTCGGTCTTCGACGCGTCGCGCACGGAGCAGTCGCGCAGCTTGCCCGGCAGCGCCAGCCCGTCCATCACGCCCTTGCGCACCGTCTCGCGCGCCCGCCGCGCGGCCTCGCGCGCGCGGCACGCGAGGAGCGTCTTCTCGATGATCGCCTTGGCGACCTGCGGGTTCTCCTCGAAGAAGGTCATGAGCCGGTCGCTCACGATGCCCGAGACGATGCCGTCGACCTCGCTGTTGCCGAGCTTCGTCTTCGTCTGGCCCTCGAACTGCGGCTGCGGCACCTTGACGGAGACGATCACCGTCAGGCCTTCGCGCATGTCCTCGCCCGTCAGCGTATCCTTCTCCTTGATGATCTTGTTGTCGGTGCCGTATTTGTTGATCGTCGACGTGAGCGCGCGGCGGAAGCCCGTCAGGTGCGTGCCGCCCTCGACCGTGTGGATGTTGTTGCAGTACGTCTGCTCGAGCGTGGAGTAGCTGTCGGTGTACTGGAACGACACCTCCGCCTGCACCATCCCCGTCAGCCCCTCGCGCTCCCCCTCGAAGTGGACGATCGGCGACAGCGGCTGCTTGTTCGTGTTGAGGTAGCCGACGAACTCGTCGATGCCGCCCTCGTAGTGGAACGTCTCCTCGTGGTGCGCGTCGCCCTCGTCGTCGCGGAAGTGGATCGTCACGCCCCGGTTGAGGAACGCGAGCTCGCGCAGCCGGTTGCAGAGCGTCTCCCACTTGAACGCATGGCAGGAGAAGATCGTGTGGTCGGGGAAGAACGTCACCTTCGTGCCCGTCTCGTCGCCGCAGTCGCCGACGACCTCCAGCGGCTTCGTGACGTGGCCGCGCGAGAACTCGATGTGGTGGATATGGCCGCCGCGCTTGACCTCGACCTTCATCCAGTCGGAGAGCGCGTTCACGCAGCTGACGCCGACGCCGTGCAGGCCGCCGGAGACCTTGTAGTTCGAGCCGTCGAACTTGCCGCCCGCGTGCAGGACGGTGAGCACGACCTCGATCGCCGGCTTGTGCTGCGTCGGATGCATGTCGACCGGGATGCCGCGCCCGTTGTCCTGAACCGTCAGCGAGCCGTCGGGGTTGATGACGACGTCGATCATCGAGCAGTAGCCCGCGAGCGCCTCGTCGATGGAGTTGTCCACCACCTCGTAGACCAGATGGTGGTAGCCGCGCTCGTCCGTATCGCCGATGTACATCGCGGGGCGCTTGCGCACCGCCTCCATTCCCTCCAAAACCTGTATGTTCTCGGCGTTGTAGTTGCTGTTTTCCTCTGCCATCTGTTGCATCCTTGTCGTAGGGGAATATTATATCATTTTTTCGCCCGTTTGGGGAAGTTCGCCCGGCGGTTTTCAGCGTCGGCGCACATGGTCGGCGCACGCGAAGGCAAAGCGCAGGACGGAGGCACCGCCGAACCAGGCGAGCAGCGTCGGCAGATCCGTCACGCACCCGCGCGACGCGGCGAACGCCAGCGCCAGCGGGTAGACGACGTGCAGCGGCACGAGCCACGCGAGAAACCCGAAGCGCCCGGCGGAGACCGCCGCATTCGTCTGGAACACCTGGCAGGTCGTCAGCGCGGCGATCGCGACCAGTCCCGGCAGCCAGGGCGCGACGGCCGCATAGTCCGCGCCGTGCGGCAGGAGCGCGAGCAGCTCCGCGCCCCACAGGCCGTAGACGGCCGCCAGCACCGCCGCCGCCGCGAGCGTGACCGCCGCGCACGCGCGGACGAACGGGCGCGTCGACTCCCGGCGCCGCCCCGCCGCCGCCGTGTAGGGGAACATCACGAGCAGCAGCGGGAACGTCAGGTAATAGAGGACGTCCGAGAAGCGCGAGGCCATGTAGTACCCCGCCGAATCGAGATCCGGCAGCGCCGTGCGCAAGACCGACTGCTCGACGAGCGCCGCCGCCATCGGCGCGCCCTGATAGACCAGGATCGCCCCGAACGCGCGCGCGAGGCGGCACACGGCCGCGCGGTTCCAGTAGGGCGCGGGCGGCACGGCCCAGTCGCGGCGCAACGCACAGACGCTGCCGACGATGCGGAACGCCGGCAGGGCGGCCTGGCCGGCGAAGTAGCCCGCCAGCGCCCGCAGCGGCATCAGGGCCGCCATCACGAGAAAGCGGACGACCGCGCCGCCGATCTCGACGGCGGCGAGCGACCGGAAGCGCTTCAGCGACTGGAGCGCGTCCGTGTAGACCGGCGCGACGCAGCCGAGGAACGCGGCCGCGACGACCAGCGTGCCGGCCGCAGCATCCGTCACGCGCATCGCCTTCAGGAAGTGCGGCGCGGCCACCGCCGCCGTCGCGAGGACGAGGACCAGGATCGCCGCCACAGCCAGAAAGACGCCGCGCAGGAGGGACTTCACCTGCCCGCGTTCGCCGGCCGCCGCGAGGCTCGCCGACTCCTTCATCACCGTCATCGCGAACGCGAACATCGGCAGGGAAAGGAACGTGGCGAACGAGGTCACCGGCAGCACCGCGCCGATTTCCGCCGGGGACACGTAGCGCGGCACGAACCACATGCCGGCGGCGAGCGTGACGAGATCGCCCAGGCGCAAGGCGAGAAAGAGGAGGAGCGCGCTCTTTGCAAATCCATTCATTAGCGGCCTCCTTTCAGCTTGAAGGCGATCACGAGGCGCACGCGCCCGCTGACGCAGACCCCCTCCTCGGTCGCGGGCGCGAACCGGGCGGTGCGCACCGCCGCCAGCGCCGCATCATCCAGTTCCGCATGGCCGCTCGACGCGACGACGTCCGCCGACGCGACGACGCCCGTCTCGGTCACGACGGCCGCCACCGTAACGTTCCCCTCATGCCCCTTCCGCCGCGCCGCGCGCGGGTAGACCGGGACGATTCGATTCAGCGCAACGGGGTCGGAAACGACATGGGCCTGTTCCACCGGCGCGCTTTCCACAGGCGCGCTTTCCTCGCCTTCCGAATGATTTTCGCAAATTTCTTCAACATTTTTAGGGTCTGTCCCCACCGCCTCGGGGTCTGTCCCCAGCTCTTTTTCGGGGTCTGTCCCCGGCTCTTTTTCGGGGTCTGTTCCCACCGACGCGGGGCCTGTCCCCAGCTCTTCTTCCGGCGGTTCCATCGGCGGTTCTTCCGTGGGGACAGACCCCGGTTCTTTCAAGGGGACAGACCCCGAGTCTTCCGGCTCCTCCGTGGGGACAGACCCCGGCTCGGCGGATGGGGCGGCGGGCAACGACGCCTCGACCAGCTCAAACGAAAGAGGGATGACCAGGGGGCGGGACGCCGGCGACGACAGCCACCCCGCCGTCACCACCGCGCCGCAGAGGACGCCGTGCAGCGCCAGCGACACGCCCAGGTCCCTCAACCGCATTTAGAACTCGTAGCTGAGCGTGAACATGTAGGAACGCCCGGCACCCGGATAGTAGCTGGTGCCGTAGCTCGCCCATTCGCAATAGTTGCGGTCGAAGAGGTTGTCGACGGTGAAGGTCGCCTTCCAGCCCTTGAGCCAGTCGCAGCCGGGCGCATAGGTGACGCCGACGTGAAAGAGACCGTAGGCAGGCACGCGCATCGACTTGTCGCCCGCGTAGCCGCCGTTGTTGCGGAAGTCCGAGACGCTCCACATGTAGCTCTGGTAGCGGTAGCCGCCGAAGACGAAGCAGTCGTCCCACAGCCAGACCTTGCCGTTGAGCGACACCGTCGTTTCCGGCACCATCGGCACCGTCTTGCCGTCGTAGTCGCCGCCGTCGAACTCGGCCTTGACGTACGAGCAGGCGAAGGCGAGTCCGGCCACCTTGTCGCGCTCCCACGCCAGGCGCAGATCGATGCCCTCGCGCAGGGTGTCGCCGCGGTAGTTGATGTTGTTGACGCGGTACCACGGATCGTACATGACCTCGTGCTTCGTCCGGGTGACGTAGGCGTTCGCCGCGAAGTCGCATTCATCGAGGAACGTCCACGCGGCGCCGACGTCGACCGACCAGCCCCTTTCGGGCGCGAGCATCGAATCCGACGAATAGGCGAAGGTGGCGGGGTCGTAGAGCGAGACATACTCGTCGAGGAACGGCGAGCGGAAGAAGCGCGCGAACTTCACGTAGGTCTTGAGATCCTCGTGGGGCGTGAAGAGCAGCGCGGCCTCGCCGGCGAAGAGGTCGTCGGCGCGGCGCGGCGAACGGAGCTGCGTGTTCTCGCTCCAGCCGCGCTGGTAGCGCAGCCCCGCCTGCAGCGCGACGCTGTCGGTGAGGTTCAGCGTGTCCTGCCCGAAGAACGCCATCGACTGGCGGTTGAGCGCCGACTTGCCGGTTCCGTACATCGTCGCGTGCAGGCGGTCGTAGCGGTACGTCGTGCCGAGGATGAACGTGTTGTCCAGCCCGCCCACGTCCGCCGTGTTGATCCATTCGGGCGTCAGCTCGTAGGAATACATGTCGTAGTCGACGGTGTAGTAGTTGTACGTGCGGCTCTTCATGTGGCGGCGCGAGGCGGTGCCGATCAGCCGCAGCTCGTTCGCGTCGTCGACCTTGAACGAGCCCGTCATGTTCAGCCCGTAGGTTGTGCGGCGGTAGAAGTCGTCCCTGTACAGGCCCGCCTGGGTGGGATGTCCGTGCCACTGTGCGCGCGTCAGTCCGCCCGGCAGCTCGTAGTCGCTGTCGTTGTAGAAGACGCTCGCGCGCAGGAAGGAGCCGTTCTCCCAGTCCTGCCGGATGCCGCCGTTCGCGTTCCAGATGTCGTAGCCCGTGCGGTGCCGGTAGCCGTCGCCGTGCTCCCAGCCGCCGCCCGTCCACCAGCGCGACCGCGTCTCCTCGTCGCCGCCGCGCAGCGACGCGCGCGTGGCGATCGTGTTCCAGCTGCCGCCCTTCACCTCGAACGTGCCGTGCGTGCCGTAGTCGTCCGCCGCCGCGTCGGTCACGATGTTGACGACGCCCGCGCTGGCGCCGTCGCCCTGCAGGACCGTCTGCGGCCCGTGGAGGATCTCGATCTTGCGCACCGCGCCCAGGTTGACCTGCGCGAGATTGGGCGCGGACATGTCGGGGTTGTTGAGCCGCTCGCCGTCGACGAGCACGAGCGTGCGGCCGAAGCCGTTCTCGCCCCAGCCGCGCAGCGACACCTGCCGGAGGGCCGGGTTGCCCGCGCCGAGCCCGGACACGTGCAGCGTCGGCACCGTCTTCGCCAGCAGGTCGGGCAGGTCCTTCGCGCCGCTCGCGGCGATATCGTCGCGCGTGATGACCTGCACGTCGGCCGGCGTCTCCATCGCCGTCAGGTCCAGGCGCGTCGCCTCGACGATGACGGGCGGCAGTTCCGCCGCGTTCTCCCCTTCCGCGGTCTGCGGGGCCTGTCCCCAGGCCGACGCGCCGCCCAACGCGGCGAGCGCCGCGAGTGTCGTTGTCTTCATTTGTGTTCCTCTTTCCCCCTCCTGCGAGGGTACTGGATTCGTTGTCGGCTGGCACCGCATTCCGGCTGTGACGGCTGCGCGACAGTGCCTGGTTTCCACAGGACTTTCCGGCGCCCGCTTCGCTGGTAGTATAACATATTTCCGCGCACGTCTCCCATCGGCATTTCCGATATCAGGTTTCGGTTTCCGCCGAGGGGGCAATATGCTATAATGTTCGTCGCCCAGCAGGAGAAAAGCCGATGAAGATACGCGACATCCTCGCGGAAGGACGCCCTTCCGTCTCGTTCGAAATCTTTCCGCCCCGGAAAGACACGCCGTTCGCGCCCGTGAAGGAGACGGTCGCGCGGCTCGCCCGCCAGCGGCCCGCGTTCATGTCCGTCACCTACGGCGCCGCCGGCAGCGCCGGCGCGCACACGGCCGAGGTCGCCGCGTTCGTCGAGGCGTGCGGCGTGACCGCGCTCGCGCACCTGACGTGCGTGGCGGCGACGCGCGCGGGCATCGCGGACGAGGCGGCGGCCCTGCGCGCGGCCCACGTGGAGAACATCCTCTGCCTGCGCGGCGACCTGCCGAAGGACGCGCCGCCGGAGACGGCCCGCCGCGACTTCGCCCATGCGGTCGATCTCGTCCGCGCGCTGCGCGGCACCGGCTTCTGCCTCGGCGGCGCGTGCTATCCCGAGCGCCATCCCGACTGCGCGCACATGGAGGACGACATCGCCTACCTGCGCGAGAAGGTCGACGCGGGGCTCGACTTCGTGACGACGCAGATGTTCTTCGACAACAACATCTTCTACCGCTACCTCGCGAAGCTGCGCGACCGCGGCGTGACCGTGCCGGTCATCGCCGGCATCATGCCCGTCACCAACGGCCGCCAGATCGCGCGCATCTGCCGCCTGTCGGGCACCTACCTGCCCAGCCGCTTCAAGGCCATCGTCGACCGCTACGGCGAGCGGCCCGCCGCCATGCTCGACGCGGGCGTCGCCTACGCGACGGAACAGATCGTCGACCTGTTCGCCAACGGCGTCAACGCCGTCCACATCTACACGATGAACAAGCCGGAGGTCGCCGAGCGCATCCGGGCGAACCTGAAAGGCATCCTTGACGATTGACCCGACAGACGTCGCGCGCTACCTGCTGCTCGGCGCGCACGCGCCCGACGCGGCGCTCGCCGCGCGCATCGACGCGCTGCGCACGGCGGCGCTTCGGGTCATCCGCCCCGCGCGCACGTGGCGGCGCGGCGACCTCGCGGACTGGCGCGCGCGCTCCGCGACGCTGGCGCTGCGCCTCGCGGGCTGCCACGCCGTCTATCTCGCCTGCGGCACGCTCGGCGCGGGATTCGACGCGCTCGCGCGCCGCACGGCGGCGACCTCGGCGGCGGACGCGCTCATCCTGCAGGCCGTCGGCGCGGCCGCCATCGAGGCGTGGATGGACGAGACCGAGGACGAGATCCGCCGCGGTCTCGCGCCCGGCGAAACGCTGGTGCGGCGCTATTCGCCCGGCTACGGCGACCTGCCGCTCGCGGCCCAGCGCGACCTCCTCGGCTTTCTCGACGCGCCGCGCACCGTCGGCGTCTCGCTCACCGACACCCTTCTGATGGTGCCGTCCAAATCCGTCAGCGCCCTCATCGGCGTCAGGAAAGGTTCAGCATGACCGACACGATCTTCACACGCGACCGCCTCCTCTTCCTCGACGGCGGCATGGGCACGCAGCTTCAGGCGAAAGGCCTCCGGCCGGGCGAGACGCCGGAGCTCTGGAACGTGACGCGGCCGGACGACGTCCGCGCCGTCCACGACGCGTACTTCGCCGCCGGATCGGACGTCGTCTACGCCAACACCTTCGGCGCGAATCCCGCCAAGTACCACGGCGACGCGCCGCTGGCGGACGTGATCGCCGCCGGCGTCGGCCTCGCGCGCGACGCGGCCCGCGCGGCGGGCGGCGCGCGGTTCGTGGCGCTCGACGTCGGACCGACCGGGCGCCTTCTCCGGCCGGCCGGCGACTGTTCGTTCGAGGCGGCCTACGCCGCGTTCGCCGAGCAGATCCGCCTCGGCGCGCGCGCGGGCGCCGACCTCGTCGTGATCGAGACGATGGGCGACGCCTACGAGCTCAAGGCCGCCGTGCTCGCCGCGAAGGAAAACAGCGACCTGCCCGTCCTCGCCACCGTCGCGCTCGGCGCGGACGGCCAGCTCCTGACGGGCGCGGACGTCGACTGCGTCGCCGCGCTCCTCGCGGGCCTGCGCGTGGACGCGCTCGGGCTCAACTGCGGCTTCGGCCCCGACCGGATGCTGCCCTACGTGAAGCGGCTCGCCGCCGTGACGTCGCTGCCGATCGCCGTCAAGCCGAACGCGGGGCTGCCGACGGTCGTGGACGGGCGCACCGTCTTCACCGTCGGTCCCGACGCATTCGCGTCGGCCGTCGCGGCGCTCGTCGACGCGGGCGCGTCGCTCGTCGGCGGCTGCTGCGGCTCGACGCCCGCGCACATCGCCGCCGTGCGCCGCGTCTGCGCCGCGCGCCGTCCGCCCCGGGCCGCGCCCGACGCGCCGCGCGCGGCCCGCACCGTCGTCACGTCCGGTTCGCGCGCCGTCGAAATCCCGTTCGACGACACGATCGTCATCGGCGAGCGTCTCAACCCGACGGGCCGGAAGAAGCTGAAGGCGGCGCTGGCGGAAGGCGATGTCGCCTACGTCCTGCGCGAGGCCGTCGCGCAGGCCGAGGCGGGCGCGCACATCCTCGACGTGAACGTCGGCGTGCCGGGGCTGGACGAGCCGGCCGTCCTGGACGAGACGGTGCAGGCCGTCCAGAGCGTCACCGACCTGCCGCTCCAGATCGACACGTCCGACCCGCAGGCGCTCGCGCGCGCGCTCCGGCACTACAACGGCAAGGCGCTCGTCAATTCCGTCAACGGCACGGAGGCGTCGATGGCCGCCGTCCTCCCGCTCGTCGCCCGGTACGGCGGCACGCTCGTCGCGCTCACGCTGGACGAATCGGGCATTCCGCCGACGGCCGAGGGCCGCCTCGCCATCGCCCGGCGCATCCTCGCGCGCGGCGCGACGTTCGGGCTGCGGCCGTCCGATTTCATCATCGACGTCCTGTGCCTCGCCGTCAGCGCCGAGGCGCAGAGCGCGAACGTCATCCTCGAGTCGCTCCGCCGCGTGCGGACGGAACTCGGCTGCCGCACGTGCCTGGGCGTGTCGAACATTTCCTTCGGGCTCCCGGCGCGGCCGCTCGTCAACGCCGCCTTCTACACGCTGGCGCTGGGCGCGGGGCTCAACGCCGCCATCGTCAATCCGCTGGCGGCGGACATGATGACGGCCGTCCGCGCCTTCCGCGCGCTGACCGGCAGGGACCCCGCCTGCGGCGGCTGGATCGATGCGTTCAGGGAGTGGACGGCCGACAGCCGGCCGCCGGCGCCCGGCCGTCGGCCGGCCGGCGCGGCGGCGGCGGAAGACGGCGGCCTCGCCGCGTCCATCCGGCGCGGTCTGAAGGCGGACGCCGCCGCAGACGCGCGCGCGGCGCTGGCGGGCGGACAGGCGCCGCTCGACGTGATCGGCGCGGCCATCGTCCCCGCGCTCGAGGACGTCGGCAAAGGATTCGAGGCGGGACGCGTCTTCCTGCCGCAGCTCCTGATGGCGGCCGAGGCGGCGGGCGCGGCGTTCGAGGTCGTGCGCGCGGCGCTGCCGCCGAACGCCGGGGGCGCCGTCCGGGGACCGATCGTCCTGGCGACGGTCAAGGGCGACATCCACGACATCGGCAAGAACATCTGCCGCGCGCTCCTGGAGAACTACGGCTTCAAGGTGATCGATCTCGGGCGCGACGTCCCGGCGGAGAGGATCGTCGCGACCGCCCGCCGCGAACGAGCGCGGCTCGTGGGACTCTCTGCGCTCATGACGACGACGGTCGGCGCGATGGAGGAGACCGTCCGGCTCGTCCATCGCGAACTGCCGGGCTGTCTCGTGACGGTCGGGGGCGCGGTGCTGACGGCGGACTACGCCGCGAAGATCGGCGCCGACCACTACGCAAAGGACGCGATGGGGCTCGTCCGCTACGCCGAATCGCTGTTCGCCGCGGCTCAGTGACCTTCGGCGAGGCGCTCGGCGAGACGGTCGGGAAGACCCGCCGCGCGGATGCGCGCCTGGGCCGCCGCGATGTCGTAGGGGAGCCGGCGGAACGTCACCGTCTTCGCCACGCTGTCGTAGATGACGTACGTCGCGCGCGGGTCGCCGTCACGCGGCTGGCCGACGGAGCCGACGTTGATGAAGTACTTGCGCCCCATCTGGAGCTTGAAGTCCTGCGGATCGATGCGGAAGACGCCCTGCAGCGACTTCTCGTAGATCATCGGGCAGTGCGTGTGGCCGTGGAAGCTCAGCGGCGTCTTCTGCGCCGTGAAGTTCGCGTCCGCCTGCAGGTTGTCGAAGACGTAGCCGAAGAGCGCCGGGCGGTCGTTCGTCGCGTGGACGAGCGTGACGCCCTTCGCGGTGCGCGTGAACGGCAGCGCGCGCAGCCAGTCGAGGTCCTCCTCCGACAGCTGATCGCGCGTCCAGCGCACGACGGCCGCCGCGTTCGGGTTGAAGTCGTTCAGGTTCAGCTTCTCGCACCCGACGTAGTAGTCGTGGTTGCCCATCATCACCGGGCAGCCGATGTCGCGGATGATCTCGATGCACTCGTGCGGGCAGGCGTTGTAGCCCACCACGTCGCCGGTGCAGAGGAACTCCTCCACGCCCTGTTCGCGGCAGTCGGCCAGCACGACGTTCAGCGCGTCGAGATTGGCGTGGATGTCGCCCAATATCGCAATCTTGGCCATGTTACTTCAGGAGCGCTCCCGCGAGTTGAAGATCCTCGACCGTCGTGATCTTCAGGTTGGGCGCGAGGCTTTCGAAGATCTGGATCTTCGCCTCGGGATCGGTCAGCTCCACCGCCTGGCAATCGTCCGTCACCTCGCGCTTGCCGAGGTTCTTGTAGGCGTTGCGGATCGTCTTCATCTGGAACGCCTGCGGCGTCTGCACCGCCCACAGCTTCGCGCGGTCCTCGCTGCCCGCCACGGTCACGCCCTTCTCGACGCGCTTGACCGAATCGGTCATCCGCCGCCCGACCGTCACCGCCGGCAGCCGCCGCACGAGCTTGACGACCTCGGAGATCACGTCCGACGTCACGCACGGGCGCGCGCCGTCATGGATGACGACGTAGCGCGTGTCGGCGTCGCACGCCTTCAGGCCCGCCTCCACCGACTCCTGGCGCTTGTTGCCGCCCGGGACGATCGCCTGGAGCTTGGAGATGCCGAACATCCGGCAGACGGCCTTCGCCGCCACCTGCTGGTCCTTGCGCACCACAAGGACGATGCGGTCGATGTCGGGGCAGCGCTCGAACGCGAGGAGCGACCACGCCACCACCGGCTTGTTGATGAGCGAAAGAAACGCCTTGTCCGTTCCCGACCCCATGCGTTCGGATTTACCCGCCGCCACGATGATTGCAGTTGTCATGCCACATTCCTCCCACAGCATTTCTTGTATTTCTTGCCCGAGCCGCACGGACACGGATCGTTGCGGCCGACGACATCGTGACGGGGCGTCGGCTGCGCCCCCGGCACCGCGCCGGCGAGCGGCGCGCGCACGACGCGCGCCGGACGCGACATCATCGACGCGAACACGTCCGCCACCGCCTTCTGGTTCTCCGCGCGCGTCGCGCTCGGCGCGGCCGCGGGGCGGCTCGCCGGCCGCGCGTTCTCCGCGCCCGTGGACCCGTCGATCGACACCGCGCGCTCGTTCGTCTGCGCCTGGCGCCGCGCGCTTTCCATCTGCGCCATCATGCGGCGCATGTTCGTCAGCGTGGTGGCGCGGAACTCGCTCATGACGACCTTCGACTTGATGGCGCTCATCAGCTGCTCGAACATCGCGAACGCTTCCTTCTTGTATTCGATGAGCGGATCGCGCTGGCCGTACGCGCGCAGGTTCACGCCGTGGCGCAGGTCGTCCATCGCGCGCAGGTAGTCCTGCCACTCGCGGTCGATGACGTTCAGGAAGACGCCGCGCTCCATGAACGGCAGCGTCTCGGGATCCTCGCCCGCGCACTTCGCGTTGTAGGCGGCCTCGACGCGGCCGAAGACGAGGTCGCCCGCCGCGACGGGATTGCCCAGCAGCGGCGTCAGCTCCTCCGCCGTCACGACGACGGGGAAGGTCACGCGCAGCCACGCGAGGAAGTCGTCGACCGAGCCGTCCTTCGCGCTGAAGAGGTAGCGGTCGCACTGGATGCGCACGACGTCGTTGATCACGTCCAGCACGATGTCGTGCACCGCCGCCGCGTCGCCCGTCAGCACGCGCCCGCGCAGCTCGTAGATGATCGAGCGCTGCTTGTTCATCACGTCGTCGAACTCGAGCGTGCGCTTGCGGATGGCGTAGTGCTGCTGCTCGACGCGACGCTGCGCCGTCTCGACCGAGCGGTTGAGCCACTTGTGCTCCATCACCTCGCCTTCCTTCATGCCGAGGCGCTGCATGATGCCCGCGATCTTCTGCGAGCCGAACAGGCGCATCAGCTGGTCTTCGAGCGAGATGAAGAACTGCGACGAGCCCGGGTCGCCCTGGCGCGAGCAGCGGCCGCGCAGCTGGCGGTCGATGCGCCGCGACTCGTGGCGCTCGGAGCCGATGACGTGCAGGCCCCCGAGCTCCGTCACGCCCTCGCCGAGCTTGATGTCG
>DJXI01000076.1:47505-48755 GCA_002449695.1 Verrucomicrobia bacterium UBA7008
CGGTGCCGCGGCCGGCCATGTTCGTCGCGATCGTCACGGCGCCCTTCATGCCGGCGAGCGCGACGATCTCCGCCTCGCGCGCGTGGTTCTTCGCGTTCAGGACCTCGTGCGGGATGTGCGCCAGCGTCAGGAAGCGCGAAAGCACCTCCGACGTGTCGACCGTCACCGTGCCGAGCAGGATCGGCTGGCCCTTCGCGTGGCGTTCGGCGACGTCGGCGACGATCGCCTTGAACTTCTCGCGCTGCGTGCGGTAGATCTGGTCGTTGCCGTCGACGCGGTTGACCGGCTTGTTCGTCGGGATCGAGACGACGTCGAGCTTGTAGATGTCCTTGAACTCGCGCGCCTCCGTCTCGGCCGTGCCCGTCATGCCCGCGAGCTTTTTGTAGAGGCGGAAGTAGTTTTGGATCGTGATCGTCGCGAGCGTCTGCGACTCCTTTTCGATCTCCACGCCCTCCTTCGCCTCGACCGCCTGGTGCAGGCCGTCGCTCCAGCGCCGCCCCGGCAGGACGCGGCCCGTGAACTCGTCGACGATGTAGACGTGGTTGTCCTGCACGACGTAGTCGACGTCCTTCTCGTAGAGGCAGTAGGCGCGCAGGAGCTGGTCCACGACATGCACGCGGTCGCTCTTCTCGACGAACGCGCTCTGCGCCAGGCGCCGCTTCTCGCCGCGTTCCTCCTCGGTCAGCGACGTGTCGCCGTCGATCGCACTCATCTCGGCGGCGATGTCGGGCAGCACGAAGAGCTTCGGATCTTCGGGGCAGATCTTCTCGCAGCCCTTGTCGGTGAGCGACACTTCGCGCGTGCGCTCGTCGATCGTGAAATAGAGCTCGTCCTTCAGCTCCCGCGCGTGCTCCTTGAACATCTCGGAGAGCATCTTCAGCTCGCCCTCCTCGTGGATCTTGCGGATCTCCGCGTTCTCCAGCAGGTGCATCAGCTGCTTGTGCTTCGGCATCGAGTGGTAGACCTGGTAGAGCTTGTCGCGCACCTTGTCGGCGTCGCCCGACTCCCACGCCTTCTTCGCCTGCTGGATGAAGTCGTTGCACTGCGCCGTCTGGACGCGCACGATCGCGTCGACCATCGGCTTGAGCTGGATGTAGACGTGGCTCGTCGACATCGTCGCGGGGCCGGAGATGATCAGCGGCGTGCGCGCCTCGTCGATCAGGATCGAGTCGACCTCGTCGACGATCGCGAAGTTATGGCCGTTCTGCACGACCTGCTGCGGCTGCTGCGCCATGCCGTTGTCGCGCAGG
>DJXI01000027.1:0-1082 GCA_002449695.1 Verrucomicrobia bacterium UBA7008
CTGGTGGTGGCGAGCGACGTGCCCGCGTCGGACGAGGCGGAGAAGCGCATCGACCGCATCCAGACCAAGGGGCGCTTCCTGTGACGGGCGGCGCGACGGCCGCGGCGGTTTGAACGAACGGATAAACGGAGGTTCGACATGAGCAGAGTCAAGATCATCGAGAGGTGCCGTCTGGCGCCGTTGGACTGGGCGCTGGCCGCCTTCCTGGGAACGGCCGCGTGCGTCGTGTACGCCTGCCTGTCGATCCCGCTGCCCGATCCGACGCAGTGGGAGGAGGTGGCGGTCGCTGCGCGCCTCGTGCCGCCGCGGGAGGTCTTCCCGGGGCTGTGGCGCGCGCTGGCGGCGTGGACGTTCGCCGGTCTGGACGTCGCGCCCGCGCTCAAGGTGCTGTCGTTCGCGGGCGCGGCGCTGGGCGGCGTGGCGGTCGCGCTCGTCTACCTCGTCGTCCGCCAGCTGCTCGCGCTCCAGCTGCGCACGGCGACCGTGTACGCCGTCTGGTCGCGGCGTCTCGCGCCGTTCTTCGCCGCGGTGGCGGCGCTGCTCGTCGCGGTGTCCGATCCGTTCTGGCGCATCGTGCAGACGTTCTCGCCCGACGAGCTGCGCTTCCTGATGCTGCTGGGCGCGCTCCATCTGTGGCTCGCCTGGCTGACGCGCGGCGGTCTGGTCCGGCTCTATTCGCTCGTGGCGCTCGTGGGCGTGCTGGCCGCCGAGACGCCGCTCGCGTTCCTGCTGGCCGCCCTCTTCGTGTTCGGCTACTTCCGCTTCTGGCGCTTCGTCTACAGCCACGACTTCGCGGCGGCCGAGGACCTGCCGGAGCCGAAGGAGCTGCCGCGCTGGCGCATGTTCTTCCTCTTCCTGGGCGCGCTCGGTCTGGGCGTCTGGCTGAACGCGGCGATCTTCACGGCGCTCGGCGGCGTGACGGCGAACGGCTGGAGCGGCACCGACATCTACTTCCACTACGGCTTCTGCTACGGCAAGGTCGTGCGGGCCGCCTCGTCGGGATTCGGCTGGCTGCTGGGCTTCGCCTTCTGCGTCTGTCCGCTCGTCATCGCGCTGCGGCTCGCGCCGGCCGCCGCCGCGGA
>DJXI01000027.1:1139-31076 GCA_002449695.1 Verrucomicrobia bacterium UBA7008
TCGCGCCGGCCGCCGCCGCGGACGACCGGCCGATGGTGTTCCACACCGGCGTGATCCTCGTCTTCGCCGCCGTGCTGGCGATCTTCCAGACGGGCGCGTTTCCGGCCGCGACGTTCTGGTTCCGCAGCGCCGCGGCGGTGACGTCGGGCTTTCTGCTGGCGGTGTATCTCCTGTGCGTCGCCGTCGCCGTGGCGATGATCGGCGCGGCGTTCGCGTTCGAGTGCCAGTGCACGTACCGGGCGGAGGGGACGGCGCGGCCGGGCGTGCTCCTGCGCGGCCTCGTGCCGGCGCTCGCGGTCGCGCTCGTCCTGCTGACGGCGCTGCGCCTGTCGCGCGGCGTGGAGCGGGAGATGAAGTCCATCGTCCGCGACACGCTGGCCGAGACGCTGCGCGAGTGCGCGGGCGCGAAGTGGATCTTCACCGACGGGCACCTCGACAACGGCCTGCGGCTGATGGCGGCGGCCGAGGGGAGCGACCTGCGCCCGCTGAACATGATGTCGGGCGGCAGCCGGCGCGAGCGCACGCTGCGCGAGGCGGCCTTCCCCGCGGGCAGCGTCGACCGCGACAACGCGGGCGTCGGCGTGCCGCTCCTGCTGCGCGTCTGGAAGGACGAGAAGCCGGGCGGCCTCGACGAGGCGGCGGTCCAGCTCGGGTTCGAGCTGTGGAAGCGCGAACAGCAGCCGCTGCCGCCGGTCTCCGGGCTCGTGGCGCGCACGAAGGGATTTCCGGCGGACGAGCCGGCGCGCGGCATCGCGGCGGCGGAGGCGCTGGCCGCGCGCATCCTCGCCGTCTCGCCGCGCCTCGCGGAGGCGCGCGCGTCGTCTGCGCTGTCGGACGTGTTCTCGGCGGTCACGTGGCGGCTGTCGCGCCTCGCGCGCCTGCGCAGCGACACGGCGCTCGCCGACCGGCTGGACGAGGCGAACACGGCGCTGAAGCATCTGCTCACGCTGATCCAGTACGAGCACCAGCGCACGTTCATGGGGCTGACGCCGTGGGAAGGGCTCCAGATCGCGCTGCGCCGCGCCGACTTCGCGGAGGCGATGCGCTACGCGCCCGCCGTGCTGCGCTCCGACGCGGACAGCCCGGAGGCGAACTTCGGCATGGGCATGGGCTGCCTCCAGAACGGGCGGATGGACGACGCCGAGCGGTATCTGCGGCGGTGCCTCGTGCGCCGTCCCGACGAGCCGGTGGTGCTGAACAACCTGTCGATCATCTGCCGCAAGGGGCGGCGCTGGGAGGAGGCGGAGAGTCTGGCGCGGCGCGCGCTGGAGCTGCTGCCCGACTCGCCGGAGGTGCAGCAGACGCTCAAGGACGCGCAGGAGCGCGCGCCCTGACGCCGGGCCCGGACGGAACGGCGCGCGGCGGAAGCTGAAAAACGCAATGGCGGCTGCGCGCGCATTGTGGTATAATACGCACATGATGCAGAGAAAGTTTCGAGTGACGGTTGGCGCGGCGGCCCTCGCCGCCTGCGCCGCACTGGCGGATGTCGCCAATCCCACGGCGTCGCCGGCGCGCTATGCGACGGACGCCTACCCCGGGTTCGACCGCGAGGAGAACATCGTCGCGCCCGGCAAGAAGGAGCCGCGCTGGTTCGGGTGGATCAACGGCCCGGCGAAGGACAACGCGGCGGACCAGCTCGCGTACGCCCGCGCGTGCGCCGCGGAAGGGTCGTGGCGCGCGGCGCGCCGGGGCTACGACGCGCTCGTGCGCGAATGGCCGACCGCGCCCGAGGCGCCCGTCGCGCAGGAGGCGCTCGCCGATCTCTACTATTCGCACTACCTCGAATTCGACCGCGCCTTCGAGGAGTACCGCTACCTGCTGGACTACTATTCGCTGCAGTGCGCCTACGAGACGGTGGCGGCGCGGCTCTACGAGACGGCGAAGCTGATGCGCGAGGAGGGCAAGACGATCCTCTTCTTCCGCTTCGCGAACACGGTGGACGTGCGCCGCGCGTTCGAGGCGGTGGTGCTGCGCGCGCCGGGCGCGCCGTACGCGGCCGAGGCGATGCGGACGGTGGCGGAGCTCCGGGAGGACGACCTTGAGTACGAAAAGGCGATCCAGGTCTACGAGAACATCCGCAATCTGTACGCGGGCACGCCCGAGGCGCGCACGGCGCTCGTGCGCGAGGCGGCGGTGCGGATGACGCTCCTGCGGCAGCACGCGTACAACCGCTCGCGCTGCCAGGACACGATCGACTTTCTGAAGCTGGCGCTCGCCGGCGGCCTCGACACCGACACGCGCGCGACGTTCACCGCGTATCTGAACGAGGCGGTCGCGCTCGTCGAGGACGAGGCGTACCGCGCGGCGAAATTCTACGATGCGCGCACGCGCACGAAGCGCAGCGCGATCGCCGCCTACGAGCGCTTCCTCAAGGACTATCCCGCGAGCGCGCACGCGCCCGCGGCGCTCGCGCGGCTGACGGAGCTGCAACAGGAGATGGAGTCGAAATGAGCATGATCAGATGGATTGCGCCGGCGCTGGCGCTTGTCGCCGGCTGCCGGGCCTATACGTGGACGTCGCCCGTCCCCGCCGAGATGCGTACGGTGGCGGTGCCGACCTTCCGCAACGAAAGCAGCGTGACCGAGATGGGCAGCGTGCTCACGCGGCAGATTCTGCGCGAGTTCCAGCGCGAGGGCACGATGAAGATCGCCGCCGTCGGCGACAGCGCCTACGAGGTCCAGGGCGTCGTCACGTCGAGCGGATCGACGTCGGCGGCGTACGAGACGCGCAAGATCGTGCGCAACCACGAGTTCCGTCTGAAGGTCCGCGCGCGGGTGAGCGTGATCGACAAGACGACGGGCGCGGTGGTGATCGGCGACCGTCTCTACGAGGCGGACACGACGTACCTCACGTCCGCCGACCGCCTGACGGCGGAGCGCGACGCGTCCGGCCGCGTGGCGGAGGCGCTGGCGCGGCAGATCGTGGACGACGTCGTCAGCCGGAACTGGGGCACGGACGACGCGGATGAAAACAGGGCGGAAAAGCCTTTGGAGGACAACGACTATGACGAATGAGGTGCATGCCGTCATCGAGCTGCGGATCACGCCGCAGCGCGAGTGCGGGTTCGGCAAGATCGCCGAGAAGGTGGCGAAATACGAGCAGGTGGAGGCGTGCTTCCTGATGTCGGGCGCCTACGACCTTCTGGTGTTCGTCAAGGGCGACAGCCTTCAGGACGTGGCGCATTTCGTGGCGCAGGACCTGTCGACGATCGACGGGGTGCTGTCGACCGCGACGCATTTCATGCTCAAGACGTACAAGGCCCCGGGCCTGATCGGGCCGTCCGGCGACGAACGGCTGGCGGTCACGCCGTAACCATTTGACACGAAGGAGGATTCCCATGGCAGTTGACTTGGCGCAGAAGGCGCAGAACTTCACGAACCGCGGGCGGCAGGCGCTTGAATCGGGCCACTACGAGCTGGCGGTCGACATGCTGATGGAGGCGGTGAGCGCCGCCCCCGACATTCTGGAGACGCGCAAGCTGCTGCGCGCCGCGCAGATCGCCAACTTCCGCAAGAACGGCAAGACCGGCTTCGGCGCGAAGATGGGCTACATGCTCGCGCGCAACAAGATCATGGGCCTCGTCAAGAAGGGCCAGGGCGCGGAGGCGATGGCGGAGGCGGAGAAGCTGCTCTGCCAGAACCCGCTCGACGCCGACAACATCGAGGCGGCGGTGAAGGCGGCCGAGGCGGCGGGCAAGACCGACCACGCGGCGATCTCCATCGAGGCGGCCTACGAGTGCTCGAACAAGGACCCGGCGCTGCTCGAACGCGTCGCCACGTACTACCAGATGGCGAAGAACTGGGAGAAGGCGCGCGACGCGTACCGCAAGCTGAGCGAGATCAAGCCGGGCGACCAGCGGATCATGCAGCTGCTGAAGAACACCGAGGCGCAGGCGACGATGAACGCGGGCTGGGAGCAGACGGCCGGCAAGAAGGGCGGCTTCCAGGCGCTGATCGCCAACAAGGAGCAGGCCAAGAAGCTCGATCAGGCGAACAAGGCCGTCATCACCGGCGACGACGCCGACGCGCTCATCGCCGAGAAGCTCCAGCAGATCGAGAAGGAGCCGAAGAACATGAACGCGCGGCGCGCGCTCGCGCGTCTCTACATCCAGAACAAGCGCTACTACGAGGCGGTGGAGTGCCTTCAGGCGGCCATCGAGGCGGCGGGCGCGATGGACCCCGAGCTCGACCGCATGCTCTCGCAGGCGACGGTGCAGTACTACGACCAGCAGATCGAGCTCCTGCGGAAGAACGGCCAGGAGGACGAGGCGGTGCAGATGGAGGCGGACAAGAACCAGTTCGTCTTCGACGACCTCGCCAGCCGCGTCGAGCGCTACCCGAACGACCTGCACCTCAGGTACCTGCTGGGCGTCCAGTACTACACCTACGAGTATTACGACGAGGCGCTGGAGCACCTGCAGCTGGCGCAGAAGTCGCCGAAGGACCGCCTGTGGGCGCTCTACTACCTCGCGATGTGCTTCCTCAAGAAGGATCAGACCGATATGGCGGTGATGCAGCTCGAGACGGCGCGCGACGCGATTCCGATGATGGACGACCTCAAGAAGAAGGTGGTCTACCAG
This sequence comes from Verrucomicrobia bacterium UBA7008, assembly GCA_002449695.1. Classification (GTDB taxonomy): domain Bacteria; phylum Verrucomicrobiota; class Kiritimatiellia; order RFP12; family UBA1067; genus UBA1067. Next base: position 5,719 of record DJXI01000027.1, read on the forward strand.
CTGGGTCTGTGCGCCGAGTCGCAGGGCGATCTGGAGAAGGCGTACCAGTACTACAAGGACGTCTACTCGACCGACGTCGGCTTCGAGGACCTCTCCGAGCGCATGCTCGCCGTCTCTCAGGCCATCAAGGCCCAGAAGCAGGGCTGACGACAGGCGGACGGGCCGATGGTGGAGGGGGGGATTCTTCGGTTGGCAGCCCCAAGGAGAGTCGAACTCCTCTACCAAGCATGAAAAGCTCGTGTCCTAGCCGATAGACGATGGGGCCAATGTTCAACGAGCGGTTAGTATATCAAATCCGGCGCGCACTTGACAAGGGGGTAAATTGACTGATCGTGAAGCATACGTCGCCTTCAATCTGACGGAGAAGATCGGCGCCGTCGGCGTGGCGCAGCTCGCCGCCGAGGCCGGCGGCGTCGCGGCGGCCTGGGAACGGTACCCGAACCGCACCGCGCGCGCGGGCGGCGACGTGGACTGGCGGCGCGAGTTCAGCCTGGCGAAGAAGTTCGGCGTTGCAATCGTCACCCCCGCCGATCCCGCCTATCCGCCGCGCCTCAAAGACGTGCCGAGCCACCCGCTCGCGCTCTACGTCAAGGGCGACGCGGCCGCGCTCGCACGGCCCGGCGTCGCGCTTGTCGGCACGCGGCGCGCGACGCCGTACGGGCTCGATCAGGCGTTCAAGATCGCCGAGGGTCTCGCCGAGATGGGCTGGTCCGTCGTCTCGGGTCTCGCGCTCGGCATCGACGCCGAGGCGCACCGCGGCGCGCTGGCGGCGCTCGGCACGACCGTCGGCGTCCTCGGTTCGGCGCTCGACCGCTTCTATCCCGAGGAGAACCGCGCGCTCGCGCGCGAGATCGTGCAGAAGGGCGGCGCGGTCGTGAGCGAATTCCCCTTCGGGCGCGACGCCGACCAGACGACGTTCCCGCAGCGCAACCGCATCGTCGCGGCGCTCGCGCAGGGCGTCGTCGCCGTCGAAGCGCCGTTCAAGAGCGGCACGCTGATCACGACGTCGATCGCCGCCGACCTCGGGCGCACGGTGATGGCGGTGCCCGGCCGCGTCGACAGCCGCTCGAGCCAGGGGTGCCTCGCGCTCCTGCGCGACGGCGCGCGGCTCGTGCGCTCGGCGGCGGACGTGGACGGCGAGCTGCGCGCGCTCGTGCCGGCGCAGGAGACGCGCGACGCGCCGCCGCTGAAGAAGAAGCCGCGCGCGGCAAAACTGCCGCGGACGTCCGCCGCGGACACGCCGCCGAGCCCCGCGGTTTCGGTCGAAGAGGCGATGATCCTGCGCGAACTCGACGCGGAGGGCGTCACGCTGGACGAGCTCGTGCGCCGCACGAAGCTGCCCGCCGCGAAAGTCAATGCGCTGAGCCTGTCGCTCCGGCTCAAGGCGCGCGTGCGCTTTTTCCCGGGCAACCGCGTCGCTTTGCCGCGCTCCCCCTAAGCGCGCCTTCCGAGGCGGCTGCGCGGGAACGTGAACAGAATCTGGTCTAGACCAGTCGGTCCGGGGATTTTGTTTTGTGATACAATGTCGGCGTATGGGAACATTGGACATCACCAATGAAAAACGCTACGTCGCCATCGCCGACGAGCTGTGCGCGGACATCGCCGCAGGGCGGTATGTCAGGCGGCGTTCGTTTCCGAGCCTGGCGATGATCATGCGGCGCTTCGGCGTGGCGCGGGCCACCGCCGCCAAGAGCGTCGAGGAGCTCAAGTCGCGCGGCGTCATCGTGTCGCGTCCGCGCTCCGGCATCTTCGTCGTCAAGCCCAAGGTCTCTCGCAAGATCGGCTTGATCGTTCCCGGCGTCGCCGTGACCGATTTCTTCAAGCCCGTGGTCAGCGAGATCAACCGCCTGGCCCGCGACGAGGGCTACGAGCTGCGGTTCAACGAGGTGTGGAGCGAGGTGCGGGAAGAGCGCATCGCACAGGTGCGCGAGTACGCGGCGGAGTTCATCAAGGGCCGGTTCGCGGGCGTCATCTACGAGCCGCTCGCCGGCCCGGTCGGCGACGAGATCAATCCGCACATCCTCGAACTGTTCAATCGGCAGCGGATTCCGGTCGTCCTCCTCGATTGCGACATCGTGCCGTTCCCGGAGCGGAGCGGCTACGACGTCGTCGGCGTGAACGATCTTGAGGCCGGCGCACGGATAGCGAAGCATTTGATGCAAGTCGGCGCGAAACGAATCCATTTCCTCATCTGCGAACTCTGCCCGACGACGTTCGCCAACCGTCTCGCCGGCGCGGAGTCGCAACTGAAGCTCGCTGGAATGAAGATGCCGGATGGCGGAAACGTCCTCTATGCCGAGGCGGACGACGTGCAGGCGCTCCGGCGTTATCTGAAGCGCCAGAGGCAGCGCCCGGACGCCTTCGTCTGCAGTAACGACGCGATTGCCGCCGTCTTTAAGCAGACGCTGGAGAAGACGGGGCTGCGCGTTCCCGAGGACGTGATGCTGACGGGCTTTGCCGACCTTTCCGTCGCCTCGCTCATGTCGCCCACCCTGACGACCGTTCGGCAGGACCGCGTGCAGATGGCCCGCGCGGCGTTTCGGCGACTTCTGGAACGTATTGCCGAGCCGTTGCTGCTGCCGTGCGACATTTTCCTTCCGGCGCCGCTCGTCGTAAGAGAATCAACGGAGAAGACACATGTTCACAAATCTTAAATATCATTTGGGATTCTCGCAACGTCTTGCGACTGTTGTTGACGCCTCTGCATGTTCTGCACGGCTAAACATCTCTGCGCCTCTGCGTCTCTGCGCGATGATTTCTGTAATGTGCTTGGCAAGAACGCTCTTCGCCGAACAGCCTCGCCAGCTTTTCGCCGAGACTCCTGCACAGAAGGCCGAACGCCTTTCCTGGTGGACTGAGGGCCGCTTCGGAATGTTCATCCACTTCGGGCTCTACTCGCTTCCCGCAAAAGGCGAATGGGTGAAGATGACCGAGCGCAAGGATATGAAGGAGGAGAAGTATCAGGAGTACTTCGACAATTTCAACCCCGACCTCTTCGATGCGAAGGAGTGGGCGAAGACGGCGAAGGCGTCCGGAATGAAATACGCCGTTCTTACGGCGAAACACCATGAGGGATTCTGCCTCTGGGACTCGAAGTTCACGGACTACAAGATCACGAACACCGCGTTCAGGCGCGACATCGTAAAGGAGTTCTGCGAGGCGTTTCGCGCCGAGGGGATTCGTGTCGGGCTCTACTATTCGCTCATCGATTGGCATCATCCCGATTTCACGATCGACGCGCGGCATCCGCGCATGCCGCCGGGATGCCGCCCGGCCGATCCTTCCGGCACTGTCGGCGGCGAAGAGACGTGGAAGCGCATCAACGCCGGCAAGGACATGGATCGCTACCGCCGCTACATGAAAGACCAGGTCGGCGAGCTTTTGACGAACTACGGACGCATCGACATCGTCTGGTTCGACTTTACCTATCCTAACGATGGCGGACACGGCAAGACCGCCGAGGATTGGGATTCGGAAGGTCTTCTCAAATACGCCCGCAGTCTCCAGCCGTGGATCATCGTCGATAACCGCCTTGGACTCACCGATACGGCGGACGGGTGGGACTTCGTCACGCCCGAGCAGTTCAAGGTCGAGAAATGGCCGACCGTGAACGGCGAGCGCGTACCCTGGGAGACGTGCCAGACGCTGTCGGGCAGCTGGGGATATGCCCGTGACGAAATGACGTGGAAGACGACGGAGAATGTCCTTGCCACATTGATCCATTCCGTCTCGAAGGGCGGGAATATGATACTGAACGTCGGCCCCACGGGGCGCGGACGCTTCGACTCCCGTGCGACAAGTCACCTCGGGGAGATCGGGGAGTGGATGAAACTGAATTCCCGCGCGATCTACGGCTGCACGGAAGCGCCCGAACAATTCAAGGCGCCGGAGAATACCATCCTCACGTACAATCCCGCGACGCGCCGGCTCTACATCCATCTGCTCGCCTATCCCGGCGGACGCCTCGCCTGTCCGTTTGCCGAAGACGTCGCCTACGCGCAGTTCCTCCACGATGCTTCCGAAATCACGCTGGAGCGTCACGGTACGGCTGCGGAGCAGACGCAGGAATTCTACAAGAGCGGCAATGAAGGAGTTTCCTACTTCCTCCTCCCCGCCGTCAAGCCCGACGTTCTCATACCCGTAATCGAGGTGATGCGCAAATGAGGGAATCTCTTCTACAGCCGCTTAAGCCAAAAGCCGTTGCGACGAAAATTTCGCGACGAAATTTTCGTCGGCGTCCGCCAAGGCCGCTGTCGCATTCCTGTAACCGAAGTTGTTCAACAAGCAAAGAAAGGACAAAACGATGAAAACGAAAGTTCATGCAGTCATGGCGGTTGCGATCATCGCGATCGCATCCACCGTCACGGCCGATACGGTCGTCCACTACACGTTCGACGATCTCGGCGACGTCGGAACGACGCTCGCCGATTCGTCGACTGTTGTGAACAAGGCGAATCCCGGCACGCTCGACGCGAAAGTGTACGGGATGTACGGCAAAGAGAAGCGGACAACATCCACAGCGCTGCCGCTTGTCGCCGCCGGCATTCCCGATTCGCTGCGGGTTCTGGATCCGGCGGGCGGGACGATCGCCTCCGCCGCCGACAAGGCTTTGCGCTTCCCCGGCGGCAATGCCGCGGGCAACGGCGCGATGCTCGAGACTCCAAACGATTCTGCGCTCCGCCCGTCGTCGTTTACCGTCGAAATGTTCGTCCGCCTCACTGAGGGGCGCTCTGGCTGGCAGATGCTTGCCTGCCAGCCGTCAACTACGGCCGATCGCTACGGATGGGCGATTAGCTTTTACCAATCCACCTACGTGGCCATGAAATTGATGTTCATCAAAGCTGATGGTACCCAACAGGACTGTCAATTCGACAACGGCGCTACAACGTTGTTGGACTGGAAATGGCATCATATTGCAATGACAGTTTATCCCCATGCAACCGATTCGTCCAAAACTGTCGTCAGGTTATACTTGGATTACGCCAAAATATATGATTATAATGCTCCCTTCGTGCTGTCTCTCTCTGATTCGGCGGACTGCCCCGTGCAGATTGGCGGCACGACAGTTGCAGGACAAAACTTTACGGGCGAGATCGGTGAATTCCGGTTCTCTTCAGGAGTGCTTGATCCCGGCGAGTTCCTTCGTCCTCACAACGCGGCGATAGACAAAGACGTCGTTCTCTACTATGACTTCGAGGGAAGCAATGCTTATGAGGGAAACTTCGGGACCACCGAGACCACTCTCCTTAACAAGGCGTCGCCGATTCTGCCTGGCAATCTTCAGACCCGGACTTTTGATGTAAAGGGGACACTGCCGAAAGTCGATGATGAAACCGCACCGACCTTGCGCCTCCGTCATTCCATGTCTGATCTCGATTGGTCGGACAATGCCGCAAGCCTCTTCAACGGCTATGAGGGCGGTCAGCGTTACAACAACTACCTTTACTGCGACCTGCCGTCGTCCATGTCGCTTGCGGACACGAACTTCACGGTCGAGATGTTCTGCAAGACCGACGGCAGCGTAAACTGGTGGACATCGGTTTTCAGGGACAAAAACGATCAGGTTTGGATCGGCGGGGGCGAAGACGGCAACAAGTTCATGGGCAGAGTGACTCTGGATGACGGCACCACCCAAAAGACTGTCATCGACACCACGAGCGCAAACGATGGCAAGTGGCACCATATCGCGCTTGTGCGCGAAGGGACGGCCTTGACCTTGTACCGCGACAAAAAGGTGGCAGCGAGCACAACGCTCACTTCCAGCTCGCTGAAGGCTATCGGCAACCAATGGCATTTCATCGGCGGGCCGAACGGCGGCAACAACGATTTCAACGGCTGGCTCGATTCCGTTCGCGTGACGCGCCGGGCGCTTGGGCCGGAAGAGTTCCTGACGTCACAGCACTATCCTGAAAGCAGTACGATCGCCCATCTCAAGTTCGACGACGGCACGGCAAACGCCGCCGATGGAGGCTGTGCGCTCTTCGACGGGCCGAATAACCTGACATTCAGCGACGATGTGCCTGGCTACAAGATAACCGACGGCGAAGGAGGTTCGGTTCTTTCCAAGCCAGACGTAAAGTCGCTGTCCGTGCCAAGCGCTGCCTTTACATACTCCAACTGGGACGATCTCTACTATCTGCGCAAGGATGCAAACGGCAAAGAGCGCACATCCGGCACGGTGGAGCTGTGGGTGAAAGGGAGCGTGAAGAAAACATACGCTGCCATTCTTGATGCAAAGATCTCCGCGAACGGAAACTACAACGACAATCTGCATGCATGGAGACTTGGCTATGACGCAAACGACGGAGGAAAGCCCAGCGTTCTTTTCCGCTATCTCAAGACGGATGGCTCGCGCGACAATCAACGTCTAACCTTTGATCCGGGTGTAACGGACGGCAAGTGGCATCACTGGGCGTTCACTTTCCAGCCGAATGCATCCGATCCGACAAAGAGTGATATTGCGTTCTATCTTGATCATGATCAGCTGGGCGCCGTGCAGACCCTGCCAGGCCGGGTGGCTTACGACGACACTCTCCGTTTCGCCATCGGCGAAGGCGGCTCGAGCTTCACAGGGCTGATTGACGAACTGCGTATTTCGGACTGTGTCCTGACGCCTGCACAGTTCCTGCGCGCCGAGAAGGAACCGGGATTGACCATTATCTTCCGGTAAAACTTCAGGGAGACAATGCTGCGCTTGTTATAGGCAGGGTTTACAGGATTGACGGGATTATGAGTCCTTTGCGTGAAGAGCAATGGCTCTGAAATCTTGTTAATCATGTAAATCCTGTCTAAAAAAGAAATTGGCAACCGTTAAAACCTGTCTGAAGGAATCCTAATGAAGAAAGCTTATCTTGCAGCTTTGGCGATAGTTCCGACAATTGCGTTCGCGGACGCGGTAGCCGACAACTATCCCGTCGCGGAGAACGTGCGCGGGCACGAGAACACCGAGTGGTCCATCAGCTATGCGTACCACCTCACGGACGCGAAGAAGAGTCTGCCGCGCGTCCTTCTGGTCGGCGATTCGATCTGCCAGGGCTATCAAGGCAAGGTCGCGGCCAAGCTTGACGGGAAGGCGAACGTGACCTACTGGGCGTCGTCCTACTGCGTGACGAGTCCAGGCTATCTGCGGCTTCTCGCGTTCTATCTCGACGAGGCGGAGTATGACGTCGTCCACTTCAACAACGGGCTGCACTCGTGCGAAACGCCAATTGCGGACTACGCGAAGGCCTACCGCGTCGCGCTTCGGCTCATCAAGAAGAAACAGCCCAAGGCGAAGATCGTCTGGGCGTCTTCGACGCCGCTCAACGCGACGGACTCAAGAGCCGGAAAGGTTGCCGCACTCAACGCGGCGGCTCGTCGTGCCGCAGAGTCCGTCGAGGATGTTGCCGAGAATGACCTTTACGCTCTCGCCAATCCGCTTGACCGCAAGGCGTATTGGGTCGATACGCACCACTATACCGACGCCGGCTACGAGCTCCTTGCGTCGCAAGTGGTCGAAAAAGTCGTTGCGGCTTGCGCCAAGTAGTCGCAACTTAAGGTGGGGGACCGGGAAAATGAAACGCATACAGGTAACGGCGCTTTGCGCTTTGGTGGCGTCGGTTGCGTTCGCGGACGCCAAGTACGAGGCGAATTGGGATTCGCTCAATACGCGGCCGTGTCCGCAGTGGTGGAAGGACGCCAAGTTCGGCATATTCGTCCACTGGGGCGTGTATTCCGTTCCGGCGTTCGCGCCGCACGACACGAACAGCGTCTACGAGTGCTACGCCGAACACTACGCCAACCCAAAGCGTTGGGAAAAGGAGGACTCCGCGTTCCCCGCGTACCATGCAAAGCACCATCCCGGCAAGTCTTACGGAGATTTCGTGGCGGACTTCACGGCGGTGGACTTCGACCCCGCCGCATGGGCCGCTCTCTTCCGCCGCTCTGGCGCTAAGTACGTGGTGCTCACGTCGAAGCACCATGACGGATTCGCCCTCTGGCCGTCCGCGTATTCGCCGTACTTCAACGCGGGGATGACCGGGCCGAAGCGGGACCTCTGCGGCGAATTGACGGAGGCCGTGCGCGCGGCGGGGCTCCACATGGGCTTCTACTATTCTCTTCTCGAATGGCGGCATCCGCTCTGCAACAAGGAAGACATCGGTAAGTTCGTGGAGCGGGTCAACCTTCCACAACTCAAGGAACTTGTCACGCGCTACAGGCCGGAAATAGTCTGGACGGACGGCGAGTGGGACTATCCGTGGGAGGTCTGGCGAGGTCCGGAATTCCTTTCGTGGCTCTACAACGAGTCGCCGGTCAAGGACACGGTCGTCGCCAACGACCGCTGGGGCGCCGGATTTCGCGGCAAGTGCGGAGACCTCTACACGACCGAGTACGAGGACATTGCGCACGACGGAGAGGCGAGCGACTCGCATCCGTGGGAGGAGTGCCGCGGCATCGGGCTTTCGTTCGGCTACAACCGCTACGAGACTACGCAGCAGTATCTTTCGGACGAAGCCTGCATAGAGACGCTTTGCGACAAGGTCTCGCGGGGCGGAAACCTTTTGCTGAACGTAGGGCCTACTGCGGAAGGACTCATCCCCGTCATCATGGAGGAGCGCCTTCTCGCGATCGGCAAGTGGCTTGATGTCAACGGCGAGGCGATATATGGCACGACCGCGTGGGAGAAGCGGCCCAGGGACATGAAGAAGAACCGCGTATATTTCACGAAGAAAGGCGATGTTCTCTACGCAATCGTCTTCGGTTCCGCCGAGAAGGTATCCGTGCCTGGCGTCAGAGAGGTCGATACTGTCACGCTCCTTGGAAGCGACCGCAAGATTGCCTGGACGCGGAACGGCGATGACGTCGAAATCGAAATGCCGCTCTTCCGCCAAGGCGCGGCACCATGCGCTCATGCGCTTGTCTTCAAGCTGGCAAAAAGCAACGGGAGGGAAACCGAATGAAAATCTTCTGCGGAACAATACTCGCGGCGACGGTCGCCGTTTGCAGCACTGGATTCGCGCGCCCTGCGCCGCGGCCGGCGATGGCGGCGCGGATTGCCGCGGAAGAGGATGTCTATGGCATCGTCCACTGGGGGCTCAACACCTACACCGACCGCGAGTGGGGCTATGGCGACGAAGATCCCGCGATGCTGAATCCTTCGAAATTCGACGCCGACCAGATTGTTGGCGCGTGCCGGGACGCGGGGATGTGCGGACTTATCGTCGTCGCCAAGCACCACGATGGATTCTGCCTTTGGCCGACGAAGACGACGGAGCACAACATACGCCGCTCGCCATTCTGGAAGAGGGAAGAGTGGAGAGGGAAGAGGGGAGAGGGAAAAGGGAAGAGGGAAAAGGGAAGAGAGAAGAGGGGAGAGGGGAGAGATTATGTGAAGGAGATGTCAGAGGCGTGCAGGAGGGCGGGGCTCAAGTTCGGCGTCTATTGCTCGCCGTGGGACCGCAACAACGCGCACTACGCGACGGAGAAGTACGTAGAGATATACCATGCACAGCTAAAGGAACTTCTCGGCGGCGAGTATGGCGACATATTCGAGATGTGGTTCGACGGTGCGAACGGTGGCGACGGATACTACGGCGGCGCAAGGGAAAAGCGCAGGATCGGCGCGGACTACTACCGCTTTGGCGAGGTGTTCAAGTTCGTTAGGGAACTCCAGCCCAACGTCACGATCTTCTCCGGCGCAGACGACGATTCGGACCTTCGCTGGTGCGGCAACGAACGTGGTTTCATTTCCGAAGACTCGCGCGCAACGGTTGTCCGCACAGGCGGCTTCTGCGATGGAAAGTACGGGAATCCCAACTACGTCCCGACCCGGAACTCCGGCTCTCCGGACGGAGGCTTCTTCCGCGTATGCGAGGGGGATTTTCCGCTACGCAAGGGCTGGTTCTACCATGAGAAAGAGCGCGGCACCACGAAGAGCGGCGCGTATCTTGCGAAGCTATACGTCGGCACTGCCGGGAACGGCGGCACGATGAACATCGGAATCGCGCCCACGAAGGACGGCGTCCTCGATGCTGACGACGTCAAGGCGCTCAGGGACTTCGGCGAATTGCGCAAGGCGCTTTTCGCGCATGAAGCGAATGACGGCGAAAAGTTCAATGTCGTCGTCATGCGCGAAGACGTCACCAACGGCGAGCTCGTGGACGAATGGGAGTTTGTCGCGGACGGGAATACGATTCTGCATGGCAAGTCTATAGGCATCAAGCGCATACGGCTTCTCAGGGAGCCTGTCTTTGCGAAAAACTGCAGTGTCCGTGTCGTTCGCGGCGTAGGAGCGCCAAAGGTTTCATACACGCTCTATCGCACCGACCAGGCGGTAATCGACGCGATACTTGACGCGAAAGGCTGCGAAGACGAAACCGATACCGCCAAGTGGATGACAGGCAAGGCGTCCGCGCCTCGCGAATACTTCGTGTCGCCGGCCGGCGACGATGCGGCGGACGGCTCGGCGGCGCATCCATGGAGGACGATAGGACGCGCCGCGTCCGTCGCGCAGGCAGGCGACACCGTTACGGTCCGGGAGGGAATCTACCGCGAATGGGTGAAGCCGGCGAATCCCGGACGCGATGGAGCGCCGGTCACGTATCGTGCGGCGGAAGGGGAGCGCGTCGTCGTGACGGGTACCGACGAAGTACGCGGCTGGAAGAAAAGGCCAGACGGACTCTGGGAGGTGAATGTCTCCTACGATTCTTTCGGTGGAGTCAATCCTTTTACGGACTTCATCGCGGGTGCTTGGTTCATTGACAATGGCGCCAAACATTTCCGCACACGCCTTATCCAAGAGGGCAAACCGCTGAACCTTGTCGGCGAGGAGATCCTTGCTCCGCCGGACCACGGCGTTCCGGCTCTGGAGATCGGAACCGCTGCGCTGATTCCGGGCCGCGTCTCGGGCTTGATAGTCGCCGCATTCGAGCACGACCCGAACGTCGCTGTGCCCGAACTCGCCGTGCGGCCATGCTGCTTCTATCCGCTCGCGCCCCGTCGCGACTACATTACGCTAAAGGGCATTGTTTTCCGCGACGCCGCCCCGACATGGGCGCATCCGCGCGGCGAGCAGCCTGGCGTCGTCGGGACGAACTGGAGCCGCGGCTGGAGAATCGAGGACTGCGAGATATCCGGCTCGTGCTGTGCAGGGCTTACGCTTGGCAAGTGCGCCAACGATTTCGACTCCTTCTGGAACGATCCGAAGCAGAGCTTTTCGTTATGGGGCAAGCGTCTCTCGGAGCGCGACCTTTCGGAAATAGGCCACCACACGGTCCGTCGCTGCCGCATATTCGACTGCGGCCAGGCCGGCATCTGCGGCGGTTTCGGCGCGGTCTGGTCGACAATCGAGGACTGCGACATCTCGCGCTGTTACTGGAAGCAGAAATTCTTCGGCTACGAAATGGCCGGCATCAAGATCCACGCGGCCGTCGGCATGACGATCCGCCGCAACCGCATCCACGACAACGGCTGTTTCGGCGTCTGGCTCGACTGGATGGCGCAGGGCACGCGGCTCTCCGGAAATTCGTTCTGGGGCAACGAGCAACACGACCTCTATCTCGAGGTCGTCCATGGACCGATACTTCTTGAGGGCAACGACTTCCTGTCCAAGCAGGCGATCCACTTCAAGGGGTCCAACAACATCGCACTTGTGGGCAACCGCATCTTCGGTTCGCTCGTCTGCGACGACGACAAGTCGCTCGGCTACCGTAGGACGCCTGTTTTCCATCCGCATTCGACGAGTATCAAGGCGCTATACGCCGACCCAACGCCCGCGAACCTCGCATTCATCAACAACATCCTTCCGGAAGAACCGCATTTCTCCGATCTCGCGAGCAATCCGTGCAGGTGTGAAGACAACTTCCTCGTCCCGCGCGAATACTGGGGGATCAACGCGACAACCGGAGACGTCGGCATCGCCCCGCCGCCATCCTTGCCGCGTCCGGACTTCAAGCCCGTCGGCGCCGAACGCCTTGGCGCCGGCCTTGTCTCGGGCGAGGACTTTCCACAGCCGTCGCCTGAATATTCAACGCCGAAGAGAGGAATGAAGATATGAAATCGGTATTGGCGACGCTGGCGGCGTTGGCGTCATTCGCCGCGACAGCTGCGGAGACTTTCTGCAATCCGATGCCGGTTCCGGATACGCCCGTCGGCATACTCTGCCGCGACAGCTTGAACGGCGACGCAATTCCCGAAATCGCATGGCAGAAAGATTGCTGGACAAATGCCGCCTGCGGTTTCAAGGAGGTGCGCCAGTTCCGCGAGCTTGCCGATCCGGTCGTTCTCGCCGAGGGCGACACGTGGTATCTCTATTCGAGCGCAGGGCTTATGTGGACCAGCGACGACTTCGGCGGCACATGGCGGCATGTGGGCGTGCAGGCCGAAGCCGACTATGCGCCCGCCGTCGCCAAGTTCCGCGGCAAGTACTACCTTTGCACATCAGGCGGGCCGCTGAGCGTCGCAGATTCGCCCACCGGCCCGTTCCAGACGCTTGGCGCGTTCGACAAGAAGTCGTTCTCGTCCGATTCGCAGATGCCGCACACCCTGGATCCGGCGCTTTTTGTCGATGGCGATCATCTCTATCTTTACTGGGGATGCTTCGCAAAGCCGAAGGCCGTCTGGTGCGTGGAGCTCGATCCGGAGAATCCGCTTCGCGCGAAGACGCCCGGCTCGGCAGTCTGCCTCGTCGAGTTCGACACGGAAAGATACCCGTGGCTCGACAGGCTGATCGAGGGCGCGTGGGTGTTCAAGCGTAGCGGCACCTACTACCTCGCTTTCGCTACGTACGGAACGTCCGATCCGCGCTATTCGTGGTGCGCGATGAAAGGTCCGGGGCCGCTCGGGCCGTTCGTCCCGCAGAAGAACAATCCGTTCTTCATGACGGAGAAGGGTCTTGTCTCAGGAACAGGCCACGGCTCGATCTGGTGCGATAAAAACGGAGACTGGTGGATCAACAGCTGCGTTGCCGTGTGCGCGTACCACGGTTTCGAGCGGCTTCTCGCGCAGGACAGGCTCTTCTTCGAGCCTGACGGGGATATTGCCGTCGGCAAGGCTACCGAAACGCCGCAGTGGCTTCCGTCCAGCGGCAGGAAGGGCGATACGGGATGGAAGGCGATACCGCTCAAGTCCGCGAGGCCTGAGGCGACGGACGGCAGTCTCAAGACGTGGTCGGCGGTTGAAGGACTGCCGTCGAAGACCGTATTCGAGTTCCCTGGAGAACGCACCATCCGTTCCTTCCGCGTCATTTGGCGGGACCTCGGGCTCGACACGAACCGCGGCGTCCTTCCAGGCCCCTACCGCTACCGCGTGGACTATCGCTCGAACGGCGTCTGGTGGACTTGGCTCGATGCCTCCAAGAACGACGTAGATCTCATGGTGGACTACCGCGAAGCGCTAGAGGCCAAGGCCGACGCCGTGAGGCTTGTCGTTCTTTCCGCTCCGCCCGGCATCACTCCAGGGCTCGTGGAGTTCACGGTCTTTGGCTGTATGTTGGGGGAATTGGGAAGAGGTTCCCCATTCCCCGTTCCCATTTCCCAGTTCCCCATAAAAGGAGACCAACCATGAACAAAGCAATCGCATCTCTCGTCTGCATCGCCGCGGCATGCACTGCGCGGGCGGATTGGACGCTCGAGCGCAGCGCGGCGAAGGACGGGTTTTTGATGACGGACGGCGTCAAGCCCGGGTCGTACCATGTGCGGCTCGAAGGGTTTTCGGGCGACGACGCGACCACCCGCGCCAAGGTGTGGCACGAGGGCCGGCGCATCGAGTTCGTGCGTGGCGGGCCGTGGATGGATGACAACGGCAAAGAGCGGATGACGCTCGAGTCGCGTCCGGTGGAAGTCAAGCCCGGCGAGGCGTTCCGAATCGACAAACAGACGCCCGGGACACGGATCGTTCTCGCCGAAAAGCCGCTCGCCTACGCCCCGCAGCGCATATTCACGAACATGGCGCTCGATCCCGAAGTCGCTTTCGCCGCAGAAGCCGATTTCGGCGCGTCGAACGTGGCCGTGACGCTCAACAGCTACCTTGGCTCTCCCGTCAAAGGTCGGCTCCGCGTGAAGGTGACGGACTACTACGGCACGACGCTCGCCGAAACGGATCGCAGGGACGTCGAGCTTGGAAGGACGCTTAAACTCGATGTCCCCTACGAGGACAACGGCTCGGGGCAGTTCCGCGCTGCAGTAGGTTTCGCGGATGGATCCGGGCGCAAGGTTTACCGCGTTTTCGCGCGGCTTGGGGACGCCAAGACGCCGCATCGCGAGCTTCTCAGAATGAACGAGGGGTGGACGCGCGTCTCGGGCAAGAAGGCCGTGATGCCCGCCGAGGTGAAGGACGGTGCGGAGAAGTTCAGAGGCACGTTCGCGGTTCCGGCCTCGTTCGCCGAAAAGCGCGTATTCTTCAAGGCGCTCAGGATTTCGTGCGTGGCGAAGCTTTACGTCAACGGCGCGGAAGCGGCGACGTTCGGCGAGGACGGCAACTTTGCGGGCGATATGGAGACGGACGTGACACGGTTCGTCAAGCCGGGCGAAGCGAACGAATTCGTCATCGACGCGAAGCGCGCGGACGATGCGAAATACCCTAGCGGGATGCCGGGGCGCATCGCGGCGGTTTCGGAGCTTGCGCTGGAGGCGCGCGGCGAAAACGCAATCGGCCGCGTTTCGGTCGTGACGTCGTTCCGCGAAAAGACGATTCGCGTCAAGGCGGAGCATCCAAATGGCTTCACTGTGCGCAACTCCGTCTGGCGCGGAGACGAAAAGCTCCTTTCATTCGCGGATGAAGCCAAGTGGGAGAATCCGCCGCTCTGGGGCCCCATCAACTTTCCTCTTCTCAAGCTCGTCACGGAACTTGTCGATGCGAAGGGAAATGTCGTGGACGAGAAGCTGACGCGATTCGCGTTCCGCGAATTCTGGGCGGACGGCATGGCGCTCATGTGGAACGGCCATCGCGTGAAGGGCGATGCGCGGGCATTCATCAGTACATGGGGGTGGAACTTCGACCAGCGCTGCAAGCGGCAGTTCAATAGCGACATCATCTGGGAGAACAAGCTGCGCGGGGTCAAGTTCTTCAGGCACGTCTACAATTCGTCTGAGTTTCTGGACTTCTGCGATGAGGCGGGCATCCCCTGCGCCGTCGGTTTCGCGACGATTGCGAATCCATCTCCCGAAAAGAGCGCGAACAAGGAATTCTGGGCGTGGAAGGAATACAACGACAGATGCCTCGCCGCGACCCTGCGCAACCATCCGTCTGTCATGACGTGGTATATCACGAATGAATACTACGCCGAGAGCGAAGACCGCAATTTGGGGCCGGTCCAGTCCGCGCTGAGGAACATCCGCGCGTTCGATCCGTTCCATTTCGCCGAAACGGGCTGCGACCTCGATCTGCGCGGCGAGAACAACATCATCTCGACGCACTATCCCGTCGAGCTGCTCTCCTTGCGCAAGGCCGGGTGCTATATGCCGTATTCGTTCTACTGGCGCGATATCGAAAAGCCTTTCGTGAAAGGGCAGGCGATTCCCTCCGGGCAGATCCTGAAGGTCTGCAACATCTACGCCGATTCGCCTGCCAAATGGGGCGAGAAGCCGATTTTCATCAACGAGACGTGCTGGGACTTCTTCTTCAATCCGCCGTTCGGATGGACGCGCCTTGCGGGCGACGAGGTTTTCATCGATCCAAGATACTGCGACAAGTGGCACATCGAGACGGAAGTCGAGGCGGTGCGCGGGCATCGCGATGCAGACGTGACGCTCTGGACGCCGTGGCGCTGGTACCACATCGACCCCGAGTGGCGCGTCTCGCCGGAGATCGACGTCGTGAACATCCAGCGCTATTCGCGCTTCTACGAGGGGACGGAGGTCAAGTACGATGTCAACATATTCTACGACAGGTGGCGTCCCGCTGCGGTGACATGGTTCTGGCGGCTTGAGGACGCGGACGGCAAGGCTGTCGCTTCGTCCAATGATGAGCGGATCGACGTGGATACGTCTGCATTCCTCAGAAAGCAGATTTCCTTCAAGACGCCGCGTCCCGGTGGATACAGGCTGGTCTTTGGCCTGAAGGGAGTCTGCGAGAAGACGCTCGACATCGCGGTCGCCGCAAAGTCTGCTTCTGGCGGACGCCGCTACCCCAATGTATTCGTCGCGCACGACGTCCTTTCCGAGCGGTTGCTCGACCGCGCGGCGGCAGGCGAGACCATCGTCATACTTGCGCGGGACGACTACCCGGAGTGGCTGCCGGAGATACCGTCCGTATCCGACCAGTCCGCAGCGATCCTGCGCACGTACAGAACGCGCCATCCGATACTGAAAGGGTTCAAGAAGGACGACCTCAAGTATTTCTATCCGAAATCGATCGCATGCGACAGGGCGTTTGCGAAGCCTTCGGGCGGCAACGCGAAGACTGTTCTCGAATTCGGAGGCGCGTCGGGGCTAGTCTATTCCGCGCTTGTCGAAGTGCCTTACGGGAAGGGTTGCTTCCTTTATTCGCGGCTCGTTCTGGAGCCGGACGTCAATCCAGTCGCCGCGAAACTTCTGGAGAACATGGCCGCCTACAAGAGCACAAACTCATCTGGCAGGGCGTTGTTCCTGACGGCGCGTGGGGACACGCGCCCTCCCGTCGCCGATGCGCTGGTGAAGAACTGCGGCGTGGAACTGGATTTCGGCGGCATTGCAGACATCGGCAAATACAGCGCCATATTCGTGGACGGCAAGGCGCCGCTTTCCAAGGACGACCTCAAGGCCCTTGCATCGTCCGGCAAGAATGTCTTAGTATTTGGACCGTGCGAAGCGGCGGGAATGGTGACGCGTTCAGTCGGCGCGAAGTCGTGGAGCGGACGCGCGGTGCGCATCGCGAGCGACCCGATCCTCGACGGACTCACCAACCAGGACATGATGTGGCGCAAGAAGTTCTCGGACCAGACGACCGCTGTCGCGGAACTGGCAGCGGAGGAGTTCGTCGCCGAGAAGGGCGTGCTGACATATCCGGCATATATCGTCCGTCGTGGCAATTTTGTCTTCACGACACTCGATCCGTCCGTCGTGCCGAAGGACGCTTCGCAGCAGGCGATGCGCCTCTGGGCGACGGTTCTCGGGAACGCCGGCGCGCGGGTGAAGGGCTTTTCGCGTCCGTTCATCCCGAAGAACCTCTTCTACGATTCCGTCGATTTGACCGCGCATCTCGACCGGACGCTATGCGACGAAAAGGGCGGCGACGGCAAGGGATCGTGGAACGACCAGGGACCGGAACAGTGTCTGCCCCGGATTTTCGCGGGCGAACGCGGCTGGGTAGGTTCGGTGCCGTATGATGTGAAGATGGCGGGTCCCTGCGCGTTCACGCTGAAGAGCGAGTTCTGCAAGGCGGGCAAGGACAATGTAACGGTTGAAATCGGACGCAAGTTCGACACGCTCAACTGGCTCTCGACCGGCGCATGGGTCGGGAAGGGCAAGCGCGACTATACCGTGCGCGTCAACTATGCGGACGGAACCTCGCGGCAGATTGAAGTGTCCGGCGGCGTGAATTTGTTCGACTGGGTTTCGGAGATGCCTGATTTCTCCGGCGAGACGGATACCGTCACCGCGCTGCGAACCTTGACTGCCAAGTCGGGGTTGTTCGCGAAGATGAACGTCTATTCGACCAGCTGGGTCAATCCGGATCCGGCGAAAGTCGTCAAGACGGTCGAGTTCCTGCGCGGCGAGAAGAACTGCGCCGTAGTCGGCGTCTTCGGCCTGACGCTGGGTGCGCGCGAGACGGCGTATTCCGCCCTGTCTCAGGAAGAACGCGGCAGACTCCACGAGCGGTTCGTCGCCGAGGCTATGGCCGCGAAGGAGGCGGGCGATAGAGTTAAGGCGATTGCTCTTTACGAAAAGGCCATTCGCGCAAAGCCAGTTGACCTCGGCATCTATCGCTCCATCGCTGCGCTCTACGAGGAGGCGGAAGATTGGGAATGTGCGCTCGCTACCTACCGGCGCTCGCTGGAGGCGGACTACAACCAGCCCGACCTCTGGGACGAGGAAAAGCGTCTTGAGGCGAAAGTGAAAGGAGCAGCGAAATGAGAAGGAAAATCATGGTGGCGGCTTGCGCATTCGCGGCGGCGGTCGCGCTCGCGGCGGGCGCAAAGACGGTGGACGCGAAGGGTGTAGTCGTGAACGGCAAGACTGTTCGCGAGACCGAGCGGCGCGTTTTTGCCGACGGAATGGCGGTGCGGTACGTCCTGCCGGAGGGCGAGAGGCGCGTCGAGCGCGAAGAAACGGTCTGGACGCTTCCTGCCGACGCGAAGGTGTGGTATCAGGAATACGGCATGGACTACGAAAAGCCGTATTGCTCCTCGCTCGTGCGCGACATCCCTGCCGGCACGGTGATGGACTTCCCCGTGACGGCGAAGCTCGTGGACGGGACGTATCGCCTGATTACCGAGGCGAATGTAGTCGGCTACACCGATTCTGCGGCGAAGTATCTTGGCGAGGGACGCTTCGGTGTATTCTACGTGAACGACCCGGACGGGTTCGACCAGAAGGGCGCGGATACGACGCCCTGGCGCGTGATGCTTGTCGCCAAGGATTTGCAAACTCTTGCGACGAGCGACATTGTGCGGCGGCTTTGTCCCGCCCCGTCCGCAGCGGTTGCGGCGAAGGCGGCGAAGTTCGTGCGCCCCGGCCGCGCCGTCTGGCAGTGGCTACCCGCTGGCGCGCCGAAATACGGGGAACAGAAGGAGTGGTACGACAGGACGAAGGCGCTGGGCTTCGAGTACTATCTTATAGACGATGGTTGGCGCGACTGGCGCGATGGCGACATGGACCAGTGGGCGTGCCTCAAGAAGTGGATCGACTATGGGAAGTCGATCGGCGTCGAGACTTTCATGTGGGTCGACTCCAAGGAAATGCGCAATCCCGAAACGCGCCGCGAGTATCTTGCGAAGGTGAAGGCCGCTGGCGCCGTCGGCATCAAGATAGACTTCCATCCCGCGCCTTCCTGCGAGCAGATGGCATGGTATGAGGAGGCCCTTGCAGATACGCTTGAATTCGGGCTCATGACAGACTACCACGGCTGCGTAAAGCCGTCCGGCCGCGAGAAGACGTGGCCGCACGAGGTCGCGCGCGAGGCGATCCGCGGTCACGAGTGGCACATCACGCGCTACAACAGGGTTCTTCCGCCGGAACACGACTGCATCCTGCCGTTCAATCGTCTCGTTCAAGGACACGCCGACTACACGCCCGTCGTCTTCGAGGAGAGAGAACTTGCCGGCTATACGCGGGCAAGGGAACTCGCCCAGGGGATTATCTTTTCTGCGCCGTTCCTCTGCCTCGGCGACTATCCGCAGAACTACCTCGAAAGTCCTGCGGCTGAAGTCGTAAAGGCGCTGAAGCCGATCTATGACGAGACGATTATCCTTCCCGGCTCGGAAATCGGCGAATGCGTCGCGGTCGCAAAGCGCAAGGGCGAGAAGTGGTTCATCGCCATCGAAAACGGCGCGGAGGACCGCAGCCTTGAAATCCCGCTTTCGTTCCTCAGGTCCGGTAAGTGGCGGATGAAGAAGTTCGCCGACGCGGAAGACTCCAATACCGAATTCGACATTTCGGAATGCACCGTCTCGCCATCCGATACGCTGAAACTCGCTCTCCGCGCAAAAGGCGGTTTCGTGGCCGTGCTCACAGCCAGTGCCGCCTTGCACTCCCGGTTCGGGGACGGGATGCTTTCCGTCACGCAGCCGCGCGGCTGGCTTGGAAAAGTCTGCCACGCACAGGCGGATGGCTTGACAGGGCACCCTGAGGCCTTGAGTTATCCGTACGATTCGTGTCTGTGGGCCGGCAGAATCGTGAACGGCAGATCGGATGTGGACGGTTGGTGGCGATACGAACAGACGGCGTATTACACCGACGGTCTTCTCCGGCTGGGTTACGCGCTGGGCGACTCCAAGCTGATCGCAAAAGGCGAAAAAGGCGTCGACTACACGCTGGACAACGCCTCGCCGGACGGAATGCTTGGCGACCCGTGCCTTTGGGATGCGACGAAGCACAAGCTTGACAGCGGTTTCGAGATGTGGCCGATGGCTGTGTTCTTCAGGGCTATGAAGGCCAAGTACGATGCGACACGCGACGAACGCATCCCGGCGGCGCTCGCAAAATACTACCTGCTGAGCGGTGCGGACATGCTCGCCAAGGGCCGCAACACGATCAATGTCGAGGGCATCGCCTGGACTTACGGACGCACGGGCGACAAACGGCTGGTGGAAATGGCGGAGGAGGCCTGGAACGCGAAGAAAAGCGCCGACAATTGGTCCAACGATCTTGTTCCCGCCAAATGTTCCGATGGCGCGCCGATATACATGCACGGCGTAAGCTATTCCGAAGAGTTGAAGATACCGCTCCTTCTCTACGCCTGCACCGGCAAGCGTGAATATCTCGAGCAGGCCGTCAATGCCGAGTGGAAACTCGTGCGCGACCACATGCTGCCGGATGGATGCCCCAGCTCAACGGAACAGACGCGAGGCAATTCCGTGCATTGGGGGCACGAGACATGCGTCGTTTCTGACTACACCTGGTCGCTCGGCTATTTCCTCGAGGTGCTTGGAGACGCGCATTATGCCGACAAGATAGAACGCTGCGTGTTCAACGCAGGTTTGGGTTCGGTCATGAACGACTTCAAATCGCTGCAGTACTTCTCGAATCTGAATCAGTTCATCGCCACGTCCGATTCCAACCACAATCCGTTTTTTTACGGCACGACGTGGTCGCAGTACCGTCCGACGCATGAAACGGAGTGCTGTGCCGGCAATATGCATCGCTTCCTCCCCAACTACATCTCGCGCATGTGGCTCAAAGACGCCGAAGGCTCGCCGGTCGCCGCGCTCTACGGGCCGTGCGAAGTCGATTTCGGCTGGGCGAGGATAACGGAGGAGACGTATTACCCGTTTGACGGGAAAATCGTATTCCGTTTCGGCATGGAGGGGGAGAAAGACGCGGCGTTCACTTACCGTGTCCCCGGATGGTGCGTCAAGGGCGCGAGCGCAAAGGTGAACGGCGAATCGGTGAGCGTCGGCGATGTCGGGAGTTTCGCCGCAATCAGGCGCACGTTCAGGGACGGCGACACGATAGAGTTAGATTTCCCCATGGACACGGTATTCGAGGTTCTTCCGAGACGTCACTATGTTATAAAGGATTTCGTCGGCAAGTGGACCGGCAAGATCGAAGGGCGCAGCGTCAGCCAGGGAACGGTGGTGCGCAGGGGACCTCTTGTCTTCGCCTATCAGGTTCCGGCGGAGCGGACGGAAGACACTGTCGAGCATGCAAGAATGCGCGGCAAGAAAAGCGCGAACCCGGATTTCAAGTGCTGGAACCTCAGACCTGCGGGCCCGTTCAATTACGCGCTTGCCGCGCACGAGGCCGAGACGGTCGCGGACGGCGATTCCGTTTGCGTCAAGGTCCCCGTGCGGCGCATAAAGTGGGAACTCGAGAACGATCGCTTTACGCCAGACCTCCCGGAAAACCCTGTTCCGGTTTCGGATGTAATCGAATACATCTCGCTGGTTCCCTATGGCAACACTGCGTTGCGTCTTGCAGTCTTTCCTGATTTGCAGGACCGAAGAAGCATAAATCCAACTCAACAATCGGTAGCCACGGAGTCCCCATAAAGGCTTAGGAAAGGGCGAGTGGAGCTATGCCGCGCTCCCCCTAAAAAGGGGATGGAGCGGGGCGCGGGGTTTTTGGTATACTATCGGCATGGCAAGTTTTCTACCTCTCATCCTGGCGACGGTGTGCGCGTGCGGCGTGGCGCCGGAGCGCGCGAACGACTTCTTCTGGGAGAACGACAAGGTGGGCTTCCGCGCCTACGGGCCGGGCGATCCGCACGTCTGGAGCGGCATCGACCTCTTCAACAAGATGACGGACGCCGGGGCGACGTGCGGCGAGGTGCTGCACAACCACGACACGTGCGGCAACTGGCACGTGAAGCCGTGGAAGGGCATTCTCGACAACTACACGATCGGCGCGTCGCGCGGCGTCGGCGCGGTGGCGCTTTTCGGCGACGGCGAGTGGAAGACATATCCCGACTGGGAGCGCTGCGAGGTCGTCACCAACTGCGACGAACGCTGCGCGTTCAAGCTGGTGTACCCCGCTTTCTCCGCGCTGGGCAGGATGACATACCAGATTACGCTGAAGAAAGGCTCGCGCTTCTTCCGCAACGAGGTCTCGTTCGAGCATCCGAAGCGGCTCCGGGAGTTCAAGGTCGGCCCGGGGCTCGATCTGGAGCCGAAGCGCGATCATCACGGCGACGTGTGGGAGGATGTGGCGCTCGGCCTGGTCGCGCTGTTCGAGGACCCGAAGAACGAGGTCGAAGGCTCCACCATGACGGCTGTCATCCTCGACCCGTCGTGCCGGGACGGCGTGGAACTGCTCACGGACCGCCAGAACTGCCGCGTTCTCGCCCTGCGCAGGCCCTCGTTCGTCTATTATGCGGGCGGCGCGTGGTCAAAGGCGGGCGAAATCGTTTCGCCGGAGGCGTGGCGCAAAGAGGTGCGCGCGTTCGCCAAGGGGCTTGAAATCGCGCCTTGCCAGTTTTGACAACAGGAACAATAAAGGATCAACCATCATGAAGTATGCAGCAGCAATCGCGGCGACGGCCGCAGCGCTCGCCGTGAACGCGGGCACGATCAACTATGCCATCCAGACCGCCTGCCATCCGGCCGACGTCAGGCACTACGACACCGCGACGCTCCGCGAACGGTTCGTGATGGAAAAGGTGATGGCCCCCGACGAAATCAACCTGACGTACACGATGTACGACCGCCTCATCTACGGCGGCGCGATGCCGGTCAAGGAGACGCTTTCGCTCGAGCCGATCGACCCGCTCAAGGCCGAGCACTTCCTCGACCGCCGCGAGCTCGGCGTCATCAACGTGGGCGGCGCGGGCGTCGTGACGGTGGACGGGACCGATTACGCGCTCGACTTCAAGGAAGCGCTCTACGTCGGCTGCGGCAAGAAGGCGGTCGCGTTCCGCTCGCTCGATGCGGCGGCACCCGCGAAGTTCTACCTCAATTCCGCGCCCGCTTACAGGGAATTCGTCACGCAGCGCATCACGAGCGACCAGAATTGCACGAAGCCGGGCTACACGATCGGCAACTACATCAAGGCGGGTTCGCTCGCGGAGTCAAACGACCGCGTCATCAACCAGCTCATCGTCTACCCCGTGCTCGCGAAGGTCGCGGGCGGCGGCTGCAACCAGCTCCAGATGGGCCTCACCGAGCTGAAGCCGGGCAGCGTCTGGAACACGATGCCGCAGCACACGCACGCGCGGCGCATGGAGGCGTACTTCTACTTCAACGTGCCGGCGGGCCAGGCCATCTGCCACCAGATGGGCGAGCCGCAGGAGCAGCGCCTCCTCTGGCTCCACGACGAGCAGGCCGTCGCGTCGCCCGAGTGGTCGGTCCATTCGGCGGCGGGCACCTCGAACTACATGTTCATCTGGGGCATGGGCGGCGAGAACCTCAACTACGGCGACATGGACAAGGTGCCGCTGTTGGAGATGCGGTGACCTGAGCGGACGGCCTGTCTCGGTTGCGGCGATCGAGATTGATTCGTCGTTGACCGTCGAGAACAAGAAATTTTCAATAAGGCTGCGTTGATTGGCATAATTGTAGATTTGG
Source organism: Verrucomicrobia bacterium UBA7008 (assembly GCA_002449695.1). Lineage (GTDB taxonomy): Bacteria > Verrucomicrobiota > Kiritimatiellia > RFP12 > UBA1067 > UBA1067. Next base: position 29,333 of record DJXI01000027.1, read on the forward strand.
TATAATGCAATAAAAACAAACACGACAACGAAAGGAAAACCAGAATGATACTAGATCAGTTCAAGCTCGACGGAAAGGTCGCCATCGTCACGGGCGCGGGTCGCGGCATCGGCCAGGCGTACGCCCTCGGCCTCGCGGAAGCGGGCGCGGACGTCGCCATCGTCGACGTGATCCCGATGGACGAGACGATCGCCGCCATCGAAAAGCTCGGCCGCAAGGCCATCGGCATCAAGGCCGACCTCTCGAAGGGCGAGAAGGTGGCCCCGAAGGTCGTCGCGAAGGTCGTCAAGGCGTTCAAGCGCATCGACATCCTCGTCAACAACGCCGGCATCATCCGCCGCGAGCCGTTTGTCGACCACAGCGCGAAGAACTGGAACGACGTCATCGCGATCAACCTGTCGACGCCGTTCTTCCTGTCGCAGGCCGTCGTCCGCCAGATGCAGAAGCAGGGCAAGGGCGGCAAAATCATCAACATTGCCTCGATGCTCTCGTTCCAGGGCGGCATCCTCGTGCCCGGCTACGCGGCGTCGAAGGGCGGCATCAAGTCGCTCACCATGCTGATGGCGAACGAGCTCTCCAAGGACGGCATCTGCGTGAACGCGATCGCGCCCGGCTACATCGCGACGGCGAACACCGCGCCGATCCGCGCCGACAAGGCGCGCAACAAGGCGATCCTCGACCGCATCCCCGCCGGCCGCTGGGGCACGCCCGACGACCTCAAGGGCATCTGCGTCTTCCTCGCGGCGCCGGCCTCGGACTACATGACCGGCTACACATACGCCTGCGACGGCGGCTGGCTCGCGCGGTAGGCGCGCCGCCTTCCGGCACACGGCGATCCGCCGCACACTACCCGAATGGGTATGTCGTGCGGCGTCGTTTTTTGATATACTAGACACATTCAAAAACAAAGGAAAGGCCCGCTGATGAAAAAGATGTCGAATTTCCGCTGGATCATCTGTTCGCTGCTGTTCTTCGCGACGACGGTCAACTACATGGACCGGCAGGTGCTGTCGCTGACGTACAAGGACTTCATCGCCCCCGTCTTCGGCTGGACCGACAACGACTACGGCACGATCACCGGCGTCTTTTCCATCATCTACGCCATCTGCAACCTCTTCGCCGGCAAGCTCATCGACCGCCTCGGCACGAAGAAGGGCTATTTGTGGGCGATCTTCATCTGGTCGCTCGGCGCGTGCCTGCATGCCGGCTGCGGCGTGGGGACGGAGCTCCTGAAGGCGGCGGGTTTCGTCGCGATGTGGGGCATGACGATCTCGGTGTGGCTCTTCCTCGCGTGCCGGTCGGTGCTGGCGCTCGGCGAGGCCGGCAACTTCCCGGCGGCGATCAAGGTGACGGCCGAATACTTCCCGAAGAAGGACCGCGCGTTCGCGACGTCCATCTTCAACGCGGGCTCCTCCGTCGGCGCGCTCGCGGCGCCGCTGACGATCCCCGTGATCGCCCAGCACTGCGGCTGGGAGATGAGCTTCATCATCATCGGCGCGCTCGGCTTCGTCTGGATGGGCTTCTGGTTCTGGCTCTACAGCCAGCCGGCCGTGAATCCGCGCGTCAACGCCGAGGAGCTCGCCTACATCCACCAGGACGACGCGGCGGACGCGGGCGCGGCGGCGGCCGCACCCGCGGCGGGCGAGGGCGCGACGATCCCGTTCCTCAAGTGCTTCGCGTACCGCCAGACGTGGGCGCTCATCTTCGGCCGCTTCCTGACCGACGGCGTGTGGTGGTTCTTCCT
>DJXI01000027.1:31150-33838 GCA_002449695.1 Verrucomicrobia bacterium UBA7008
GTGTGGTGGTTCTTCCTCTTCTGGACGCCCGGCTACCTCTCCGACCAGTTCGGCTACAAGAGCTCCGACGGCATGGGCATGGCGCTCATCTTCACGCTCTACGCCATCGTCACGGTCGTGTCGATCTACCTGTGCCGGATCCCGACGTTCATGGTGGACAGGCGCGGCATGAACCCGTACGAGGGGCGCATGGCCGCGATGCTGATCTTCGCCTGTTTCCCGCTGCTCGCGCTCGGCGCGCAGCCGCTCGGCGCGTTCAGCGCGTGGTTCCCGGCGGTCCTGATCGGCCTCGCGTGCGCCGGCCACCAGGCGTGGAGCGCGAATGTCTACTCCGTCGTCGGCGACATGTTCCCGAAGTCGACGATCGGCACCTTGACCGGCATCGCCCAGTTCGCGGCCGGCTGCGGCTCGTTCCTCATCAACAAGTCGTCGGGCTGGCTCTTCACGTTCGCGGGCGAGCAGGGCGACAAGTTCACGTTCCTCGGCTTCAGCGGCAAGCCGGCGGGCTACATGATCGTCTTCAGCTACTGCGCGATCGCCTACCTCGTGGGCTGGTCGATCATGAAGACGCTCGTGCCGCACTATAAGAAGGTCGAAGCCTAACCCCGGACGAAACACGAAAGGACCGAACGATGAAGCAGGGTTGGAGATGGTACGGTGACGCGGACGCGATCACCCTGAAGGAAATCCGCCAGGCGGGTGTCACGGACATCGTCGCCGCGCTCTACGAACGCAAGCCGGGCGAAGTGTGGCCCGTCGCCGAGATCAAGGCGCGCCAGAAGAAGGTGAAGGACGCGGGGATGGTCTGGTCCGTCGTCGAGTCGGTGCCGGTCCACGAGGACATTAAGAAGCGCACGGGCGACTATCAGAAGTACATCGCGAACTACAAGCAGACGCTGCGCAATCTCGCGAAGTGCGGCATCAAGACCGTCTGCTACAACTTCATGCCGGTCCTCGACTGGACGCGCTCGAACCTCGCCTACGCGCTGCCCGACGGCTCCACCTGTCTCGAATACAACGAGTATGAGCTGGCCGGCTTCGACCTCTTCTACCTCAAGCGCCCCGGCGCGGAGAAGGAGTACGACGCGAAGACGCGCGCGAAGGCGAAGCGCACGTGGGCGAAGCTGGACGCGACGGGCCGCAAGCGCGTCGCCGACGCGGTCCTCTGCGGACTGCCCGGCACGGTGGACGACCTGACGCCGGAGGAGTTCCTTGCGCAGCTCGCGACGTACAAGGGCATCGACGACAAGCAGCTGCGCGCGAACATGTATGCGTTCCTGAACGAGATTTCGCCGGTGCTTGAGGAGACGGGCGTCAACATGTGCATTCATCCGGACGATCCGCCGCACCCGATCTTCGGTCTGCCGCGCATCCTCTCGAACGCGAAGGACATCGCCGAAATGTACAGGAAGTGCCCGTCGCCGCACGTGGGGCTGACGCTCTGCACCGGCTCGCTCGGCGGCGACCCGAAGAACGACGCGGTCGAAATCATGAAGAAGTTCGGCAGGCGCGTCTTCTTCTGTCACTTCCGCAACCTGGAATACACCGACGACAAGGTGTTCCACGAGTCGCAGTGCCACCTCTGCGGCCAGACGAACATTCCGAAGCTGTTCGCGGAATTCCTCAAGGAGGAGAAGCGGCGCGGCGAGGGGATCGTCGTGCGGCCCGACCACGGGCGCTACCTGGAGATCGACCGCGCGCTCGCGCAGCTCAAGGGGAAGGACTGCTACTGCGGCTACAGCTACGGCGGGCGTCTCATCGGCCTCGCGGAGCTGCGCGGCCTGGAGATCGGCCTCAAGTACGCGCTGAAATAATCGCGGCGCGCGGTCTCGCTTAGCGAGCAAGGCGAGCGATCGAGAATCCCACGGCCGTGGAACGCTCCGTGCGGTTTTTCCGCACAAGATGGCGTATTTATGATATAATATACGCCACTATATGAGCATGAACCCGATGAACCTGTTGAAGTTTTTCTTCGGGACGAAAAATGACCGCGAACTGAAGCGTTTGTGGCCGATCGTCCGCGAAATCAACCGTATTGAAGCCGAATACGAGGCGCAGCATTTCACCGACGCGGATTTCCCGCGCAAGACGGCGGAGTTCAAGTCGCGCGTCGCGAAGGGCGAAAGTCTCGACGCGATCCTGCCCGAGGCGTACGCGCTCGTCAAGAACGCCTGCCGCCATCTCGTCGGCACGACCGAGGAGGTCTGCGGCCACACGCTGACCTGGAACATGGTGCCGTTCGACGTGCAGCTCCTCGGCGGCATCGTCCTGCACCAGGGCAAGATCGCGGAAATGCAGACGGGCGAGGGCAAGACGCTCGTCGCGACGCTGCCCCTGTACCTCAACGCGCTGACGGGACAGAACGTCCAGCTCGTCACCGTCAACGACTACCTGGCGCGCCGCGACGCGAGCTGGATGGGCCACCTCTACCGCTACCTCGGCCTCACCGTCGGCTGCATCCAGAACTCGATGGATTCCGCCGAGCGCCGCGCGCAGTACCTGTGCGACATCACCTACGGCACGAACAGCGAGTTCGGCTTCGACTACCTGCGCGACAACGGCATGGCGCAGAGCGTGCGCGAGCAGGTGCAGCGGGGGCACGACTTCGTGATCGTCGACGAGGTCGACTCGATCCTCATCGACGAGGCGCGCACGCCGCTGATCATCTCCGGCCCGGCCGAGTACTCA
>DJXI01000046.1 GCA_002449695.1 Verrucomicrobia bacterium UBA7008
GCCGTGATCGTGCCGTAGTCGTTGTCGGTCCAGCCGAACTCCGGAGAGATGAAATCCTTCCATGTGAGCGACAGGACCTGGCGGTCGAGGTAGTTTACGGTAGTTGCAAAAAACAGCAACGCACAGATGACCCAGCGGAAGTTGGACATCACAGTAGAAGGCTTTTCGTTCATAGGTATAATTATACCAAATCTGCTCCGCCCCGCGCCACACCGAAATGCCGAAAAACAGGCAGAGCGGCTATGCACGGATCCGCAGGGCGGCGCCGGCAAAGGCGGCGGCAAGAATCGCCGGAACTGCCGCGAGCGCAGCCACGGCGACATAGGCCCACGGTATCGTTCCTCCGCGCGAAAGCGCGTTGGAAAGGCAGTAGTTCCCCGCGAACGGAAGAAACGCCGCGACAAGAACTGCGCACACGGCGCTCGCCGCGTTCATCTTCAAATGCGCCGCCGCAGAAGTAGCCGCCATCGCGAAGAACGCCGCCGGCACGAACAGCAGCGCCATCGCCGGAAGAAGCCCGACAAGCGAAACTTCCGGCCGGTACACGAGCGACGCCGCGGCGATGACAATCGTCGTCACAAACGCGGACAGCGCGAACCTGAAGCGGAACACGCGGTTCAGAAAAGCGCCGACAACATACGGAAGCACGACGCTCGCGACGCCGCACGCGTAGGAGACGCCCCACAGTCTCGGGATGTCTCCGGTCTTCTTCGCCACCGCCGCGCCGATAAGCGAGCCGTTCACGATGACAGCCGTGACGGCGCACAGCGCAAGCGCGAAAAGCGCGAACGCGGCGTATGCGCCGCATGCCTTGGCGAGGAGAAACTGCACGCGCGAGACGGGATGAGAAAGCGCAACAGCCGCGGTGCCGCTCTCGAACTCCCGGCGAACGGACCGCGCGGCGCCTACGATCACGAAGATAGTGCCGCCAACGAACAGCGCCGAAAGCCCGGCGTCACGCGCCATGCGCGCCGGCTCGCCGAACTGATGGTAGTGGAAGGCGGGCGCAAACACCGCGATGGCGAGCGACGCCGTCAGGACAAGAAGCGACAACGGCTCTGCGAGAATCTCGAGAGCCGTCGTTTTCGCTATAGCCCAAAAGCGTCTCACTGACCCCAGCCGCAGCCGCCGCAGAAGAGAGGCAGCTGGGCGTCAAGGAGGAGGAAATAGCCAAGAGCGCCGATGACTACGCACGCCGCCAACTGGAAGACGATTCCCGTGATCGTCGCACCTGTCGAAAGCGAGGGCACGGCATTCGCCGGCACGGGCGCCGCAGCGGGAGCCGCAGGCGCGGCGGCAGGCATGTCGGGAATGTCCGGGATGTCGGCGACATCACCGCCTTCGGCGGCAGGAGCGGCAGGCGCCGCGGCCGCGCCGGGCTTCTTTATGCCGAACTTGCCGGAAGGACGAACCGCGCCTGGGCGCGCGATCTTGAGAGTCTTGCGCTGCGTGAGCGTCGGGGATGGAGCCGCGGCCGCGTGCTGGGACGGCTGCTCGGCAGCTGGCTCCGCCGCGGGAGCCGGAGCTGCGGCAGGAGCGGACGGCGCGGGCTTCGCGATCGAATCGGGACGCTTGATGCGTATCGTCTTGATCGGAGCCGCCTCGTTCTGCACGGGCGCAACGCCGAGCGCGTCGGAGAGGGAGATGCGGGCCGTCCTGGACTTGGACGCCTGCTTCTGCGCCTCGGTGAGATCCTGGTCGGCGATGATGCCGGTCTTGCGGAGAATCGCCTGCTGGGGAATCTCCTGAGTGACGCCCTTCAGCTTCTGCGTCACCGACTTGAGCTGCTCCATCGCTCCGCCGCCCTGCTGCTCTGGCGCGGGAGCCGCGGCGGGCGCGCTCGTGGCGGCGGGAGGCTGAGTCGGGAGCTTCATCCCCGGGCGGATGCCGGGCTTGCCAAGAGCGGTCGCGCCGATTGTCGGCTTCCTGATGACCGGCTTAAGCTTGAGAGTGGAAGCGCGAGGCTTCGCAAGCGGGTTCGCGGGCGGCGGCTCTTTACCGGCTACCGGTGTCACGTTCTCTTCTGCCATGTCTGACCTCCCATTTAAACTTCAAATTCAAACTTCAAACTATAAACTTCAAACTTCAAACTTTATACGGCCATCACTTCGGCTTCCTTGGCCTTGAGCTCGGCGTCGATCTTGGCGATGCCGTCGTCGGTCGCCTTCTGGATCTTGTCGAGCCCCTGCTTCATGTCGTCCTCGGAAATCTTCTTGTCCTTCTCGAGCTTCTTGACCGCGTCGTTCGCGTCGCGGCGGACATTGCGCATCGCGACCTTCTGGGCCTCGGCCTGCGTCTTCGCGACCTTGACGATCTCCTTGCGGCGCTCCTCGTTGAGTTCGGGGACGGTGATGCGGAGAACCTTGCCGTCGGTCTGCGGCGTCACGCCGATGTTAGCGGCGAGGATCGCCTTGTTCATCGCGTCAAGCACCGTCGGGTCGAACGGGGCGATCTTGATCTGGCGAGGCTCAGGCGTCGAAATCGTGCCGAGGTTCTTGATCGGCGTCGGGCAGCCATAGTAGTCGACCTTGATCTGGTCGACCATCGCAGGGCTCGCCTTGCCCGTGCGCAGGCCCGCAAACTGAGACTTCAGCGTCTCGAAGCTCTTGCCGATCTTCGCAGTCGCGTCATTCAGAACTTCCTGAACAGTTTCCATCTTTTTTCTCCAGTCTTTTCTACTTTAAACTTCAAACTTTTAACTTCAAACTTTCAACTCACGACCGTGCCTATCGTCTTGCCGCGCACGACGCCCTCAAGCGCCTTGGGGTCGAAGAAGTCAAACACGACGATCGGGATGTTGTTGTCCATGCAGAGCGCGAAAGCGGCGGAGTCCATCACCTTCAGCCGCTTCTCAAGCGCAGTCTCGTACTTGAGAGAGCCGTACTTCTTCGCGTTCGGGTCCTTCTTCGGGTCAGCCGTGTAGATGCCGTCGACCTTCGTCGCCTTCAGAAGCGCGTCCGCGCCGATCTCGCTCGCCTTGAGCGCAGCGGCGGAGTCGGTCGAGAAATACGGATTGCCGGTTCCGCCGCCGAATATCACGACGCGGCCCTTCTCGAAGTGCCTAAGCGCGCGCCTCTGTATGAACGGCTCGGCGAGCTTCGGCATCTCGATCGAAGTCATCACTCGCGTGGGAACGCCGATCGACTCGAGCGCGTTCATCATCGCGAGCGCGTTGATGATCGTCGCGAGCATGCCCATTGAATCGCCCGTAACGCGGTTGACGCCCTTCCCGGCGCCGGTGAGCCCGCGGAAGATGTTGCCGCCGCCGAGAACTATGCCGACCTCCACGCCCATAGCGTGGATTTTCTTTATGCGCTCGGCCATGAAAGCGAGGTTCTTCGGGTCGATGCACTCGCCCGTCGCCTTGTTGCCGAGCACCTCGCCGGAGAGTTTCAGCAGTATCCGGCGGTACTTGACTTTGCAGGAAGATTTCTTCACGCCGTAAAGTATATCAAAAATCCCCTTCGGCGGCAATAGAACACCCGCCAAATTCACTGCCCTATGGCAAGGCGTGCGGCAAGGCGCTCGGGGAGACCTGCCCTGCGGACGCGCTCCTGCGCTGCCTCGATGTCGTATTCCAGCCTTCTGTAGCGGATCTTGCGCTCCTTGGGGTCGTATATGACATACGTCGCACGCGGATCGCCGTCGCGCGGCTGGCCAACGGAACCGACGTTGATGAAGTACTTGCGGCCGATCGGCAGCGCGAAGTCCTGCGCATCGATGCGGAAGACACCGTTCATCGACTTCTCGTAGATCATCGGGCAGTGCGTGTGGCCATGGAAGCATACGGGCGTCTTCTGGTTCAGGAAGTTCGCCTCGGCCTGGAGATTGTCGAAAACGTACCCGAAGTTCTCGGGTCTGTCCATTGTAGAGTGGACAAGCGTGATGCCCATCTGAGTGTGCGTGAACGGCAGGTTCCTGAGCCAGTACACCTCTTCGACCGACAGCTGCTTGCGCGTCCATTCCACGACGGCGGCGGCGGCGGGGTTGAAGTCGTCAAGGTTCTGGCGCGACGACACGTAGTAGTCGTGGTTGCCCACGACAACCGGGCAGCCGAGTGCCCGCACTATCTCCATGCACTCGTGCGGACAGGCGTTGTAGCCAACCACGTCGCCGGTGCAGAGAAAATCCGTCACGCCCTGGGCGCGACAGTCGTCAAGGACCACGTTGAGCGCGTCCAAGTTGGCGTGTATGTCGCCGAGTATGGCAAACAGCTTTGACATTACTTAACGAGCAGTGCGCTTGCTATCTGAAGGTCTTCGACCGTCGTGATCTTGAAGTTCGGCTCCCTGTTCTCGTAGATGCGGACAGCCTCGCCGGAGAGTTCGACGGCCTGGCAGTCGTCGGTGACGTCGTTCTTGCCGAGCGATTTGTACGCGTTCTGGAGAACCCTGAAATTGAACGCCTGCGGCGTCTGCACCGCCCAGAGCTTTTCCCTTTCCTCCGTCGCCGAGACCAAAGTCCCCTTCTCGACGCGCTTGACGGTATCGGTCATGCGCCTACCGACTGTCGCGGCGCCGACGCGCTTCGCGAGCTTGACGACCTCGGATATCACTTCGGGGGTGACGCAGGGGCGCGCGCCGTCATGCACAACGACGAAACGCGTGTCGACGTCGCACACGGCGAGACCCGCCTGGACGGACTCCTGGCGCTTGTTGCCGCCAGGCACGACGGCGACCAGCTTCGATATCCCGAACATCTTCGCCACCGCCTTCGCGGCGAGCTGCTGCTCCTTGCGGACGACGAGGATGATCCTGTCGATGTCGGGGCATTTCTCGAACGCAATCAGCGACCAGGCGACGACGGGCCTGTTGCCGAGGCTCAGAAATGCCTTGTCGGTGCCGGTGCCCATCCGCTCTGACTTGCCGGCGGCCACTATTATCGCATTTGTCATACCAGGTTCCTCCCACAGCATTTCTTGTACTTCTTCCCCGACCCGCACGGGCAGGGATCGTTGCGCCCCACGGCGGGCTGCGCGCGCGGCGCGGCGGCTGGGGCTGGGGCCGCGCCGTGCGGCGCGACCGGCGGACGCGACATCATCGACGCGAAGACGTCGCCTATCGTCTTCTGGGACGCGCCGCCTCTCTCGGGCGCGGCCGCGGCCGAGCCCGACGACCTCTCGCTGTCCGTCACGGTGATTTCGTCGGCGTTGGTGCGGACGTGATGAACCCCGGCCGCGGCGAGCATGCGCTGCATGCGCGCAGCAGTCGCGCTCCTGAACTCGGCAGAGACGACCTTGGTCTTTATCGTGGCGATCAGCGTCTCGAACATCGAGAACGCCTCCTTCTTGTATTCGATCAGCGGATCGCGCTGACCGTATGCGCGAAGGTTAACTCCCTGCCTGAGGTCGTCCATCGCGCGGAGGTAGTCCTGCCATTCGCGGTCGATCACCTGAAGGAACACGCCGCGTTCCATGAAGGGAAGAGTCTCCGCGTCCTCGCTCGCGCACTTCGCCTCGTAGGCCTCCTCGACGCGCTTGTAGACAAGGTCGCCCGCAAGACCGGGCGTGCCCATGAGCGGGCGCAGCTCCTCCTCGGTCACGGATACCGGGAACGAGACCCCGAGCCAGCTCATGAAGTCCTCGAGAGAGCCGTCCTTCGGGCTGAAGAGGTAGCGCTCGGCCTGGGTCTGGATGAGGTCGTTGGCGACATCGAGGACAAGGCCGTGTACTGTCGCGGCGTCGCCTGTGAGCACCTTGCCGCGAAGCTCGTAGACGATCGTGCGCTGCTTGTTCATCACGTCGTCGTACTCGAGCGTGCGCTTGCGGACGGCGAAGTGCTGCTGCTCGACGCGGCGCTGCGCCGTCTCGACCGACTTGTTGAGCCAGCGGTGCTCCATGACCTCGCCTTCCTTGAGCCCGAGCTTCTGCATTATGCCGGAGATTCTCTGGGAGCCGAAGAGGCGCATGAGCTGGTCTTCGAGCGAGATGAAGAACTGCGAGGAACCGGGGTCGCCCTGGCGCGAGCAGCGGCCCCTGAGCTGGCGGTCGATGCGACGCGACTCATGGCGCTCGGAACCGATGACATGGAGTCCACCGAGCTCTGCGACGCCCTCTCCGAGCTTGATGTCGGTGCCGCGGCCCGCCATGTTCGTCGCGATCGTCACGGCGCCGCGCTGGCCGGCGAGCGCAACGATCTCGGCTTCGCGCGCGTGGTTCTTTGCGTTCAGGACCTCGTGCGGGATGTGCGCGAGCTTGAGCATGCGCGAGAGTATCTCGGAAGTGTCCACCGTGACGGTGCCGAGGAGGATCGGCTGGCCCTTCGCATGGCGCTCGGCGACGTCGGCGATGATCGCCTTGAACTTCTCGCGCTGGGTGCGGTAGATCTGGTCGTTGCCGTCGATGCGGTTCACCGGCTTGTTCGTCGGGATCGAGACGACGTCGAGCTTGTAGATCGACTTGAATTCGCTCGCCTCGGTCTCGGCGGTGCCGGTCATGCCGGCGAGCTTCTTGTAGAGGCGGAAGTAGTTCTGGATCGTGATCGTCGCGAGGGTCTGCGACTCCTTCTCGATCTCGACGCCCTCCTTCGCCTCGACCGCCTGATGGAGACCGTCGGACCACCTGCGCCCCGGAAGGACGCGGCCCGTGAACTCGTCGACGATGTAGACGTGGTTGTCCTGCACGACGTAGTCGACGTCGCGTTCGTAGAGGCAGTAGGCGCGGAGGAGCTGGTCAACGACGTGCACGCGGTCGGACTTCTCGACGAACGACGACTGCGTGTCGCGGCGGCGCTCGAGGCGCTCCTGCTCGGTGAGCGACGTGTCGCCGTCGATCGCGCTCATCTCGGCGGCGAGGTCGGGGAGGACGAAGAGCTTCGGGTCCTCTGGGCATATCTTCTCGCAGCCCTTGTCGGTCAGCGAGACCTCGCGCGTACGCTCGTCGATCGTGAAGTAGAGCTCCTCCTTGAGCTCGCGGGCATGCTCCTTGCGCATCTCGGAGAGCATCTGCATCTCGACGTCCTCGTGCATCTTGCGAACATCGGCGTCCTCGAGGAGGTGCATGAGCTGCTTGTGCTTCGGCATCGAGTGGTAGACCTGGTAGATGCGGTCCTTCACCTTCTCGACGTCGCCGGACTCAAGCGCCTTCTTCGCCTCCTGGATGAGGTCGTTGCACTGCGCGGTCTGGACGCGCACGATCGCGGACACCATCGGATTCAGCGCCTGGTAGATGTGCGAGGTCGAGAGC
>DJXI01000085.1:0-47901 GCA_002449695.1 Verrucomicrobia bacterium UBA7008
ACCCCATTTGTTGCCGTTTCTATAGAAGTCTAGATTAGCCCGCGTGAGCGGGCGGTCTCGCGTAGCGAGCAGCGCGAGCGGTCTAGCCCCTCTCGAATGGCCCGTTCACGCAGAGATACGCAATTTATGGTATACTAGCGGCATGAAGAAAGCATTGATCGTCTGCGCTGTCGCCCTGTCGCTCCTCCGCGGCGGTTCTGCCGCGCCCGCCGCGCCGCTCCTCCCCGCGCGCGAATGGTCGATGATCCGCCAGGTCGCCGTCAACTACGATCTGAACGAAGACGCGACCTGGCTCCTGGCCGCCATCCGCCGCCACGAAAACGGCCGCCCGGGGCTGGAGTTCGGCGTCGGCGGGCCGATGAACTCCGGCCATCCCGCGCACCGCTATCGGGACGGCACCAAGTCGTTCTACATTCAGGCGATGTGGGCGGCGGGCACGATCCGCAAACATTACAAAGGCGATCTCACGGCGTTCGGCAAGCGGTACAATCCGCCCTACGCCGCCAAGTGGACGAGCGCCATCATGAAGCTGATGGCGCGCCTCAAAGTCGAGAACAACTACCGGCTGCCCGGCGTCCGGCCCGCCAAAAAGGAAATCCGCTACCCCTAGCCGCGGGGACGGTACTGCGCGGCCCGGTCGCCGCGCGCGCGCAGCTCCGCATCGGTGAGCGGATCGAGACCGCGCGATTTCAGGTAGCGCACGGCCCGCAGGTACGGCACGCGCGCCGCCGCCACGCCGCGCAGCGCCGCCGCGTTCTGGCGCGTCAGGAAATCGCTGCCCCAGCTGCCGTCGGCGCGCTGCGACGCGACAATCTCCTGAAGCGCCGCTTCGTTCGGCGCGTAGGCGATGGTGTAGATGCGCGCCGAAGCGGGGATCGCCGCCGGCGCGGACGGCTGGAGAAAGATCGACAGCGCGATCGCCGCAAAGAGCGACGCCGCCGCGAGAGACCCTACGCGCGGCAGCCAGACGGCGCGGCGCGTCAGCGGCGGCAGCACGCGCACGTGCGCCGGACGGCGCGGCGCGACCGTCGCGGCGGCCCGCAGGCGGCCGACCACCGCGCGGCAGTCGGGCCCGAGTTCATTCAGCGTCGCTTCAAGATCCGCGTTCATCGACTCTCTCCTCCCGTTTTTTCAAGACGTTGATCATCTTCACAGGATGAAACGCCCTGGCAGCCGCGAAAGTTCACGGGATTTTCAGATTGGAAAATTCGGGAAAAGGACTTCGGACATCAGACTCCAGACTTCCAGGATTCCAGAACCCTCGGCTTCTCGGAGCCCGCGCATGACCGCCCCGTCACCCGCGTTCCTCGAAGATCTCCTTCAGCTTCTTCAAGGCGTTCGACATCCGCGACTTGACCGTTCCGACCGGAATGCCGAGGATGGCCGCAACCTCCGCGTACGGCAGGTCCTGGAACACCCCGAGCTCCACCACGTCGCGCAAGGGCTCGCTGAGCCGCGCGACCGCCCAGCGGACGTCCTCGCGCGCGCAGCTCGTCGCCGGATCGGCCGTCAGCGGCTGCTCGCGCCCCCAGCTCTCCTCGCGCCGCTCCCGGCGGGTCTGGCGGCGCAGGGCGTCGAGCCGCACCTGCCGGGCCATCAGGAAGAGGAAGGTCGACAGCTTCGCCGTCGGCTCGTACTGGTCGCGGTAGTTCCACAGCCGGATGTACGTCTCCTGGACGAGGTCCTCGCTCTCCGCGAGCGAAACGCCCTGTCGCCAGAAGAAGTTCAGGAGATTCTTCTCGAACGTGCGCGCCTCCGCCATGAGGCGTTCGGCGTCACGCGCCGACATAGCGCGCCACCTCCGACGCGAGCGCGGAATATTCGAGCCCGTAGCCGATGTACGCCCAGACGACGACCGCGAGCGCGCCCGTGACGAGCCCGACGAGAAAGCCGAAAAACGCATCCGCCGGCTGCGCCAGCAGCCCGTTGACGAACTTGCGCACGACGATGCGCACGAGGCCGAACGCGAGGAGCGCGGCGACGAACACGGCGAGCGCGCGCTGCCAGCCGACGGTCAGATACGGTTCGGCGGCGCGCCAGCCGATCGTGCCGACCGCCGACGCCGCCAGCGTCGCCGCGAGAAAGGCGAGCGTTCCCGACAGGCCGCGGAAGAGCCCCAGGATCGCCAGCGCGATCGTGAGCCCCCCCAGCGCGTAATCTGCCGGCAGCAGGTTCACGCCGTCACCGATTCCTCACGGGAATCGTCTCGCGGTACTTCTGGTAGACCGCGGCGGTTTTGCCGCGCCCGGCCTTCTGCAGCGCGCGGATGAGCTGATCGATCGCCGTGATGTCGCCCGGGCTCGCCGCGACCGCGCGCGAGAACGTCTCCACCGCGACCGCCGTCTGCCCCAGCTTGAGCGCGAGCGCGCCCGTGTGCAGATGGACGTCCTTCGCGCCGGGCCGCAGCGCGCACGCGATCTTGTAGTACTTCAGCGCCTCCTGCTGGCCCGGCTTCGTCGCGTCCGTCTTCTCCCACGCCTTCGCGAGCCCGAGCGCCGCCGGATAGCTCAGCACGTCGGCGGTGTAGGCGTCGTTGTACCGGAGCTTCGCCGTCTTGAACGTCTGCTTCGCCCACGCGTCCTCGGCCTTCTTGAGCGCCGCCGCGCTCGCCGCCACGTCGCGCTTGTCCGCGCCCGGCCGCTGGGCGGCGGCGCGCGCGATCGCCTCCTTCAGATCGGGGATCGTCGTGCGCTGGACGCGCCTGACCTTGTCGTCCACGCCCCGGGCGAGCCGCACGAACAGCTCGAACTGGTCGACGGCGGATTCGTTGTAGCCGAAGGCGTCGCGGTAGAGCTTGCCGAGATGGTAGCGCGCCGACGCGTTGCGCCCGTCGAGGCGGATGGCCGCCAGGAGGCGCGTGCGCGCGCGCGCGCGCACCGTTTCCAGATCCGCGCCGCTCACGCCGAGCTGGATGATGTCGACGATGGCGAGGCCCGTCAGCCCGCGCGAGCGGACCTCGGGCTCGGCGGCCGCGGCGAGCTGCGCGAAGAGCTCGGCCGCGCGCGCATAGTCCTTGCGGTAGAACGCGATCTGCGCGCCGACTTCGACGACATCGCGGTCGGTGCCCGCGAGCGCCGCCGCGCGGTCGATCGCCGCCGCCGCGTCGGGCAGCTCGCCGAGCGCGAGGAGCGCCTGCGCCTGGAGGACGAGCGCGTCCACGTTGCCGGGCGCGCGCTCCAGCCCCGCCGCGAGCGACTGGGCCGCGCGCTTCATGTCGCCGCCCGCGAACGCGGCCTCGCCGGCCGCGAGATCGGCGCGGCCGTCGTCTTCGGCGCAGCCCGCGACGGCCGCCGCGAACGCCGCCGCCGCGAGGAGCTTAAGCACGGATGATCGCGAGGAACTCGTCACGCTTGGCCTCCATGATGGCGGGCGTCTTGCCCTCGAGGTTGAGACGCACCAGCGGTTCGGTGTTGGACATGCGCACGTTCGCCCAGTAGCCTTCCGTCTCCCAGGCGTCGACCGACACGCCGTCGAGCTCGAACACGCGGGCCTTCGACGCATAATCGGCCTTGATCTTCGCGAGGATCTCCGCCGGCGGGGTGGCGGTACGGGTGTTGATCTCGCCCGACTGCGCATATTTCCTGAGCGGCGCGATCAGCTCCGAGAGGGGCTTTCCGGACGCCGAGACGATGTTCGCGAGCGCGTACGTCGCCATCGACGACGACTCCGCCGTGAAGTTCGCCTTGAAGTAGTAGTGGCCCGACAGCTCCCCCGCGAAGATCGCGTCGTTCTGGCGCATCTGCTCCTTGATGAAGGAGTGGCCGACGCGCGACATCATCGGCTTGCCGCCCGCCGCCGCGATCGTCTCCTCGGCCATCTTGGTCGATCTGAGGTCGTAGAAGCACACCGCGCCGGGGTTCGTCTTCAGGAGGTCCTGCGCGATGAGCGCCGTGATGAAGTCCATCGGGATGATCTCGCCCTTCTCGTCCACGAAGCCCGCGCGGTCCGCGTCGCCGTCGTACGCCACGCCGAACGCGTACTTGCCGGGGTTCGCCTTGATGAGGTTCTGGAGGTCGACGAGCGTCTCGCGCTCCAGCGGGTTCGCCGCGTGGTTCGGGAATTCGCCGTCGTAGGTGCCGTAGAGGTCGTCGCGCGTCAGGAGCGTCTGCTCCGTGAACGCGACCGACTCCGCGATACCCATGCCGTTGCCGAAGTCCATCGCGACGTGCACGGGACGGGCGAGGTGCGCGAACGTGCGCACGTGCGCGCCGTATTCCTTCGCGATGTCGACCTTCGTCACCCTGCCCTGTCCGTTCGGCGGCTCGCGGCCCGTCATGCCCGCGACGAGCCGTTCGATGTCCTTGATGCCCGTCGCGCCGGAGATCGGCACCGCGTTCGCCTTGCAGAGCTTGCAGCCGTTCCACTCCTTCGTGTTGTGCGAGGCGGTGATCATCACCGAGCCGTCGGCCTTCAGCGTGCCGTTGGCGAAGTAGCTCATCGGCGTCGACGCGAGCCCGATGTCGAGCACCTCGACGCCCTCGTCGACGAGGCCCCTGGTGAACGACGCGAAGAGCGCGTCCGACGACTTGCGGCAGTCGCGCGCGACGACGACCCGGCCGCCCTGCACGCCCGCGAACTGCGCGTAGGCGCGCGCGATCTTGTAGAAATCGGCCTCGGCGAGGTCCTTGCCGTAGACGCCGCGGATGTCGTATGCTTTGAAGATGCCCATTGTTTCCTCCGTGTGTGTGGATGGTTGTCCTGCCTGAACGTTCAAGACGTTAGCGGTAGTTTATCATAAATCTTCCTTCGCCCGCAAGACCCGGCGGCGGCTAGAAGTCCGAGGAGTCGCAGACGAGCGAGTCCATGATGTAGTCCCTGCGCTCGGGCGTGTTGTTGCCCATGTAGAACTTGATCGTCTTCTCTACGTCGGTGTCGTCCGCGCAGGTGACGGGCGTCAGGCGCATGTCCGGGCCGATGAAGTCCTTGAACTCCTTCGCGTTCAGCTCGCCGAGGCCCTTGAAGCGCGTGATCTCGCAGCCGCGCCCGCACTTCGCGATCGCCCGCTCGCGCTCGGCGTCGCTGAAGCAGTAGTACTGCTCCTTCTTGTTGCGCACGCGGAAGAGCGGCGTTTCGAGGATGAAGACGCGCCCGTCCGTGATGAGCGGGCGGTAGAAGCGCATGAAGAAGGTCGCCAGCAGCATCCGGATGTGCAGCCCGTCCACATCGGCATCGGTCGCGAAGATGATCTTCGCGTAGCGCAGGTGGTCGAGCGTGTCCTCGATGTCGAGCGTCTTGATGAGGTTGAAGAACTCCTCGTTCCGGTAGAGGACGTCCTTGTTGAGCCCGCACGTGTTGAGCGGCTTGCCCCGCAGGAAGAAGACGGCCTGGTTCATCGCGTCGCGCGCGTTGCCGAGCGTGCCGCCCGCCGACTTGCCCTCGGTGAGGAAGATCATCGTGTCGTCCCCCTCGGGCCGGCCCGTCTTCTTGTTCACCCGGTCGAGCTTGAGGTGGTTCTTGCAGTCCTTCAGCTGCGGCACGCGCACGCTCACGGCCTGGGTGCGCTCGCGCGCCTGCTTCTTGATCGTGTTGAGCTGCGAGCGGATCTTGCCCGTCTCCTCGATCTTCGCGATGAGCTTGTCCGTCTCGGCGCTCGCGCGGTGGAGCGCGGCCTCGATCTCCTTGCGCATCTGCTGGACGAGCTCCGCGCGGATGTCGTTCATGACGAACTTGATCTTCGTCTGGCCCTCGAAGACGGGGTTCATGATCCGCAGGCTCACCGCGCCGATGAGGCCGTCGCGGATGTCGTCGCCGTCGAACTTCTTCTTCGGGTCGTAGTCGTTCAGCGCCTTGGTGAGCGCCTCCTTGAACGCCGTCAGGTGCGTGCCGCCGTCGGTCGTGTACTGGCCGTTGACGAACGAGTGGTACTCCTCGCCGAAGCGGTTGGTGTGCGTGAAGATGATCTCCAGGTTCTTCGTCTTGATGTGGAACGGCTGGTAGAGCTTCTCGAACTGCGCCTCGTCCGCGATCAGATCGGCGAGGCCGCGCTCGGAGCAGATCGGCCGCCCGTTCAGGTTGATCGTCAGCCCCGCGTTGACGTAGCAGTACATCCGCATGCGGCGCACGACGTGCTCCTCGCGCACCTTGAAGTTCTTGAGCACCTTGACGTCGGGCTTGTAGCGGATGAACGTGCCGTTCGGCTCGCGCGTCCGGCACGTGCCGCGCTTCTGCGACTTGAGCCGCCCCTCCTCGAAGTACGCCTCGGAGAATTCGCCCTCGCGGAACGCGCGCACCTCGAAGAACTCCGAGAGCGCGTTGACGGCCTTCGTGCCGACGCCGTTCATGCCGGCCGAGAACTGGAAGTTGTCGCTGTCGAACTTGCCGCCCGTGTTCATCTGACTGACGCAGTCGACGACCTTCTCAAGCGGGATGCCGCGCCCGTAGTCGCGGACGGACGTCTCGCCGGTGTCGTAGTTGACCGTGACGTCGATCTTTTTGCCGCAGCCCATGACGAACTCGTCAACCGAGTTGTCGATGACCTCCTTCATGAGGATGTAGATGCAGTCGTGATACATCGCGCCCGTGCCCGGCTCGCCGACGTACATGCCCGGCCGCATGCGGATATGCGTCACCGGATCGAGTGTCTTGATGCTCTCTGCGCCGTAATTCTCTTTCGCCATGCTTCTTCCCGTTGTCTTTTAGGATGGGTAGTATATCACAATTGGGCCGGCGGCGACTAGAAGCCATGCGAAGGGCGCGGCAGAACTGCCGCGCCCGCTTCTGCGTTTCCGTTTCCAGACCGAATTACTCCCAGATGGCGTAGATGCTGAGGGTGCGGCCTTCGGCGGCGGCGTTCTTCACCCATTCGCCGTCGGTCTTCCAGACCTTCCCGGCGGCGGCGTTGGCCGCGTTCGACGCCCAGCCGACAAACGTGTAGCCCGGGCGCTCCCAGCCGAGGCCGGCAATCGTCGAAAGCTTCGTCGACGCGCCGATCTCGAAGCCGAGCGTCCGCCACTTGCCCGAGCCGTCGTTCTTGTTAAAGCGGATCTGGTAGTAGCCGGGCTTCAGCGCCCAGCGCGCGTAGACGGGCAATGTCTGCCCCGATTTCACGGGCTCGGCGACATACGCCCAGTCACCCTTCCATGGCGCCGCGCGCGTGTTGTCGTTCGCGTCCGCCGTCGTCAGTTCCCAACCCATGAAATCGTATCCGCGGCGCGCCCATCCAAGGCCGTTCGTGAGCGACGGCATGCGCGTCTTCTCTCCATACCTGAACCCGATCTTTCGCCACGTTCCCGCGCCGTCGTTGCGTATGTAATGCAGCGCGTAGCAGCCGGGCGAGATTTCCCAGACGGCATACATGTCGATGCTCTCGCCGGGGTCGGCAAGGTCTTTGACCGCCGCACCGTCCTTCTGCCAGACAGTCTTGGTGTTCGCGCTCTGCCCCCAGCCCTTGAATGTGAAGCCCCGCCGCGCCCAGCCGAGGCCGTTGGCAAGAGACGGCAGCCGCACCGTCTCGCCGGATTCCATGTCCTGCGTCGAAAGGGCTTCGCCGCTCCCGTCGTTTCGGTGAAATGTGACCGTATACCAGGAAGCCGGACGTCCGCCGACAAACGAGAGCGAATCCACCCACACGCCGTTGCCTCCGTCCGTAAAGCCCTCTGACGGATGCGTGTACGAAAGCCGGACCGTGTGGACGCCTTCCGGAATCTGAAGGTTCGCCTTCTGCCATGTCCAGCCGTAGTCGATCTCGCCCGAGCGCTCCAGAAGCGCATCGCCGTCGCACGTCACCGAGAATGTCCCGCCATACGTGCGAAGCCTGTACGAGAACTTCAGCTTCGCGGGCCCGTGCACGGTCGTGCTTGTCCATGACGTCGTCCCGCCCAGCATTTCGCAGCTTCTGGCGGAGTCGCCATCCCCGTTGGACGTCCCGTAGTCGATGGACCATGGGTATGTCCCGGATGTCATCCACAGATATTTTTCGGCGTCTACGCCAAGTCCAATCTCAGACTTTTTGACCGGTGCCCTCCTGAATCCGGAGACCAGTGAAAATGTCTCGCGAAGGGTTCTCGAGTTGTCATGCGTCGCGTCGCCGACGGGCACTCCTTCGAAAGCGTGCGCGGGAGACGAGAAATAAGGCACGCCGGTATAGTAGTTGCCATATCCGTCGGCATCGTAGGCCATGATTGTGTGGTAGTCCCGTCCGTTCGCGGTGAAATAGTATCCCGAAGAGTATTCGTAGAGCTGAGGGCCGCGGCTGGCCGCGTCGGCCATTGCATCGGCATGCCCCGCCCCCATGTTGTGCCCGACCTCGTGCGTCATCGTGTCTCCGCTTTCGACCGCCCGCACCAGACAGACGCTGAATGCGTCGTCAAAGCCGTCGATGGTATCCTGGTCAAGCGAAAAACCGAGGCCGGTCGTGCCGTATGCAGAGTAGTTGTCTACCAGAACGCAGACAACGTCCGCCGAGCACTCGTCTCTGACGTCGTCGAGGACACTCCAGTCGTAGCCGTTGAGGGTGTAGTTCGGGATCACGATCGAATTGAGCACGCCGTCAAGATTTCCGGCCGCATTCCCCTCGGCGGGGAATACCCCGACAAGACGGAAGCGGAAGCTGGAGTCGAGCCCGGTGTTGGCGATCGCATTGTTCATCCTCTGGACGGCGACCTCGGCGAAGTTCGTGATGTTGCCGCCGGACTGCGCGACATAGGCGGACGCCATCGTGTCGTACGCGACCAGAACGTCGACATAGGTCTGCGAAGGAGAGCTTGCGACGGACGCCCTGACCCGCGCGCCCGCGGCGGCGGATGCGGACGGTGCCGCGGCCGAACGCGTCCGGGGCGACTTCAGCGTGTCTCCGCACGGGCACGACACCGACGTCATGTTCATTTCACGCACGGATACGCCGTCCGAGCTGGAGAATACCGTATAGGCACGTCCCGTATGAATGTCCTGAACGTCGATCTGAAGACCCTCCGGTTTCTGGACGACGACCGCATCGCGCATTCCCTGATGCCCCGATGCCTCGGCGAGAAATGCATTCCCGCCCAGCGGAGCCGATGTCGTTTCGACAAGCCTAAGCTCAAGTTCGACATCATCAAAAAGCCTTACGGACAGCCTGTCGCCTACGGCGAGCGCACGCACGAGCGAAGGTGCCGCAGAGGAATCCAGCCGAGTCTCTCGGACGATGCCGCCGACTGCCGCGGCAGTGACCTGCGCATACCGCGCAGCTGTCTGACGCGGGCGCCGATAGTCCAGCGAGACATCAGCTCCGCCCGCGGCAAGCGCCGCGAACATGGAAAGGATCGAAGAACAAACAGTCTTTGCGAACATTCTTTGCCTCCTCATGAGTATTACACGATTCACTCCCAGATGGCGTAGATGCTGAGGGTGCGGCCTTCGGCGGCGACGTTCTTGATCCACTCGCCGTCGGCCTTCCAGACCTTGCCGGCGGCGGCGTTCGCCTTGTTCGACGCCCAGCCCTTGAACGTATAGCCGGGTCGCTCCCAGCCGAGACCGGCAATCGTGGAAAGCTTCGTCGACGCGTCGAGCTCGAAGCCGAGCGTCCGCCACTTGCCGCTGCCGTCGTTCTTGTTGAAGCGTATCTGGTAGTACCCCGGCTTCAGCTCCCATCGCGCGTACGCCGGCAGCATCGTCCCCGCTTTCGCCGGCGTTGCGACATACGCCCAGTCGCCCTTCCACGCCGCCGCGCGGGTGTTGTCGTTCGCATCCGCCGTCGTCAGCTCCCAGCCCTTGAACGCGTACCCGCGCCGCCCCCACTTAAGGCCGTTCGCCACGGACGGCATGCGCGTCTTCTCGCCGTAGGGGAAGCCGACCGTCCGCCACGTGCCCGCGCCGTCGTTGCGAATGTACTGGATTGCGTAGCAGCCCGGATCAAGCGCCCACACCGCGTACAGGTCGACCGTCTCGCCTTCGTCCGCAAGGTCCTGCACACAACCCCAGTCGTCAAGGACGATCTCCCGCGAGTTCTGCGCGGCCGACCAGCCCAGGAACGTGAAGCCGCGCCGCGCCCAGTTGAGGCCGTCGGCAGCGGCGAGCCGCGGCACCTGCCCTAATTCGTCCGGCATGAGACGGAGGACATACGTCTGACCCGAGCCGTCGTTCTTGTTGAGCGTCAATGCATAGCCGCAGCGCGCCCGCCACACGGCGTAGAGACGGATGATGCGGTCAACGCCATCTTCCGGACGCGCGCACACGACCGTATCGCCCTCCGTATACCGGGCCGTGTCGGCCTCGGGCGTTTCGTCCCAGCCGACGAAATCGAAGCCCTCCCGCACGAACGCATGCGGCAGCAGCGCGACCGTCTCGTCGTACGGCAGGCCCTGCTGCATCGGCATCGCGCCTTCGCCGCCGTTGGCGTCATAGGCGATCGCAAAGGTGTCCGGGGCGGCTCCCCAGACGGCGTAGAGCGTGAGCGTCGAACCGGGCGGCGCGGTGTTGGCGGACACGGCCAGCGCCTCGCCGTCCGCCCAGAGCGGCGTCTCGGCTTGCGGGAAACGCGCCCAGCCGAGGAACCTGAAGCCCGGGCGCATGAATGCGTTGAAGTCCAGCGTGAGCCGGCGTTTGCCGGGCACGAAGCCGGGCTGATCTTCCATCTCGCCGGTGCCGCCGTTCGCGTCGAACCGCACGGTGAAGCAGGCCGGATCGACCGTCCAGACCGCGAACAGCGTCACCGATTCGCCGGTCGCGAAATCGGCCCCGTCGTCATACAGGAACGTCCCCGGTTCCGGCGTCAGCGACCAGCCGGCGAAGACAAAGCCCGGGCGCGCAAAGGCGTTGGCCGCCAGCGGCCGGGTCTCGTTCGGACGGAACCCGAGCTGGTCCGCCATTTCGCCCGTGCCGCCGTTCGCGTCGAAATGAACCGTGCTGCACGACGGATCCATTTCCCAGACCGCAAACAGCCGCATCGTGCCGCCGACGGGAATCTGCGGATCGGGCCGGCACACCATCGCGCCGTCCGTGTAGGTGGCGGTCGCGGCGTACAGCGAGCGGTTCCAGCCCTTGAAGACGTACCCATCCCGCGTGAACACGTTCGGTGAAAGCGCGCGGCCCCTGCCGTAGACGAACGCGGGCTGCACGGGCATCGTGCCGGTGCCGCCGTTCGCGTCGAACGCGACCGAATAGGTGATCGACTCGTCGAGCCGCCAGACGGCGTAGAGGACGAGCCGGCTCCCGACCGGCGTCGACGTGTTCAGAACCGCGCCGTCGGTCCACGTCGGGGTCGTGGCCTTCGGATACTTCGACCACCCCAGAAATTCATAGCCGACATTCAGGAACCTGTTCCGGTTCAGCGTCCGGCCGCCTTTGCCGGGAACGAACCCGACCTGGTCGTCCATCTGGCCGGACGTCGCGCCGTTGCCGTCGAAGTGGACGGCGTAGGTGTCGGACGCGTTCAACTTCCAGACGGCATACAGCGTCACCGTCGAACCCGCCGCCGCGTTGCCGACGAACAGGCCTTCATCCGGATAGTCGGCCTCCTGCGCCGTCGCCGTCCACGCCCAGCCCTGGAAGATGAAGCCGGTGCTGGTGAACGTGCATCTCGGCAACTGGCTGGCGACGCCCGGGATGCAGTCCGTTTTTGCCGCCATGCTGCCGGTGCCTCCGTTGGCGTTGAAACTAAGCGTGTACGAAGCTCCCGCGCGCAGCTGCCAGACGGCATAGAGCACAAGGGTGTCGCCCGCCGCCGTCGAGGTGACGAGATTGGCGCCGTCGGTCCAAAGCGGTGTCGTCGACTTTGGGAACTTGGCCCACCCGACAAAATCATAACCGATCCTCGCGAACTGGTTCAGGTTCAGGGCAATCCCGCCCTTGCCGGGCACGAAGCCCCGCTGATCCGCCATCTGACCGGATGTTGCGCCGTTGCCGTCAAACCGCACCGTGTACATGGTCGGGTCCGGCGTCCAGACGGCGTACAGCGTTATGGTCTCGCCCTTCTGCGGCGAAGGGCTCGGCCTGGACAGACTGGCGCCGTCCGCGTACGAGGCGGCCGTCGCCGCGGGGTTGCGCGACCAGCCGGCGAACAGATACCCAGGGAAAGTGAACTGGTTGAGTTTGAGCGCGGTCGGCGTTCCGTAGACAAATCCCCGCTGGTCGGCCATCGTGCCCGTGCCGCCGTTCGCGTCGAAATGGACGTTGTAGTGGACTTCGTCGGGATTGCCGGACATCGTGAACTTATGGGCAAACGCAGGGTCTGCGGACGACTCGTAGCGGACGCCGTTCAATACATGGTACGTCCTTACCCTGACGTACCAGACGCCGCTTGCCGACAGCCCGTAAAGACCGCAGGCGACGGAACCGGCGGACAAATCCTCGCTCCTCTGGCACGAGGCGAAATCGGCGGAGGCCGCGTATTCCACGAAATAGCCGGAGACTCCCGCGAGGCCCTCCCAGTTGACGGTGGCCGTGTCGGCGCTGGTAAGATCAACAGACGTTATCCGGGCATCGGCAGGATGATAGGTCACATCCACGGCGGAAGGCGAGAGATAAACGCCGTTGCGTCCGCAGACATTCCCCGAAACGGTGCACCCCGCAGTGCGCGCACCGATGTTGACGTCCGCGCTCGTCGAGCCCTCGGCGACAGAAACCGTGTTGTCGATCACGGCGGCGGTCGCCGCGATGACGCCGCTGCCGTCCACGGCCGCCGTGCCGTCCACCAGAATGCCGGACTTTGCCGCACCTGAGACAAGATTGCTGGAAACGGCACATTGCGCCGATGCCGAGCAGAAAATCCCCTCCTGCGCCGAATCGGAGATCGTGTTGCCTGACACCTCGCAGGCAGGCGACGTTCTGATCCACACACCCGACCATCCGGAACCATTGACGGAATTGCCCTTTATAGACGCGCCCGCAGTCTGGTCCATGTAGAAGCCGCAGTTGCCTGGCGACGTCACAACGTTGCAGGCGCACGTGACCGCACCCGCGCTTATGGCATACACGGCCGAAAGGGACGTCCCCGTTATCGTGTTGCCGTCGGCGGAAAGCGAACAGTCCGGCTTAACGCAGAAACCATACTGCCCGCCGGTTATGGTGTTGCCCGACGCTGCGAGCCGAGCCATGCGCTCGGCCGTGACACCGTTCCCGCCCGGTACGGATATGATATTCCGCCCCAGTTCTGCCGAACCGCCGACGACTATGACGCCGTGCCCGACGGAATCCGAAATCACATTGCCGAACACGGAGGAGGAAGAGCCGCTGTTGAGCACGATGCCATGAGAGCCGGCGGAGCCGACAGTGCAATCCCTTATCTCGCCGCGCTCGATGCCGTCAATCTGGATGCCGACCGACGACGGCGAAATCACCGCAGAATTCGAAATCGACGCAATGCCGCCGTCCGCGACGATGAAGCCGGAACCTCCTGACAGCGACACAGCATCGGACACGGACTCCAGCGAAGAGTCGCCGGTGAAGCTGAAACCGTGAATCGACGGTCTGACGATCGTGTTTCCATCCGATTTTACCGACGAACCTGAATCGGCGCGGATTCCGCAGCCGGTCACGTCCCATATTTCGTTGTCGACAACCTGGAAGCTGGAGCCGACAGCATAGATTCCGTGCGCCGCGACAGTGCCGGCCACGCCGCAGCCGTAAACCACGTTGTTAGAGACCGCGATTCTCGACCCGCCGTCGTAGAATGCCGATTCACGCATCGTCTGCACCTGATTCCCGTAAACCCGGCATTCCGATGAACTAGAGCGCATAAACCCGGCGCAATCCTCGGCATAGCTGTCGAAGACATCGCAGTCGGTCATGCCGTACGCGTGGACCGCATAGGACTTCAGCTTCACGAAAGTGCAATTGGCAACCGTCAGGTCGTTAAAAATCGACCCGGCGACGACATGATGCGTCCCGACCCCTGCGAACACATTTGTGAACGTGCATCCGACAACGCTGACGTTTCTGCACGGTGTCCCGTCCACTGGATAGCCGCCGGGCTCGCCCTCATCAGTGGCCGCATCCAGATGCAGAGCCTCTACCGTGATGTAGTCATCCGGATTCTGCCGGTCCCAGGCGTCGGCAAAAACCACGTTTTCGACGCGCAGATCGGACCCTGCGCTGAGATTTACCATGTGCAGCGTCGAATGCCTGACCGTCGTGTCTTTTATCACGATGTTGCTGCCATGCAGCAGATAAAAGACGCTGTTGTTCTCGCGGCTGTCCGTTCCTGCGTCCCAGACGCCGCCGCTGATCGTGACATTCCTGAGCTGCGAGTATCCGCCGTGTCTGCACGTCGACGTGCCATAGCACGTCGTCCCGTCGGAGTTCAGGTGCCGGCCAGCCAGCATGACTGTATATTCGCTGGGGTCTTTGACCATCGTAGCGCCGCTGTCCAGCTTCAGGGAGGTGTTGGAAAACACGAACAGTGGCTGCTTGAGATGATATGTGCCCTTGGGCACGGTGACATCCACTGTGCCCGTCGCTCCACGGGCCATGTTCAGCGCCGACTGTATGGCCTCCGAATCGTCTGACAGATCATTGCCCGTGGCACCGAAGTCGATGACGTTGAACGACGCGGACAGACAAACATTCACGCTCCCGGCCAGAGCGGCAACCAGCAGCAGTCTCCGTAGATCGCCGTGCCGCGGCGACATGCGTCCGGACGCTTTAAATGAACTCGCCACCAAACTTAAAAAAGCGGCCATTCCCGTAACTCCTGTTATTTTCACTTGTTGATTTCAAACCGACTGTCCGACCCGAAACGACAGAATGGTCCGTCGCAATCCGGATGGACAGTGAAATTATACCACATTGAGCACGCGCGTGGCAATGGCGCGGCACGGGGAATCTATCTATCTGGCGGACCTGCCGCGTGACGGACCGGAGCGGCGCACTTCGTAAATAATATCAGAGCCGACCTTTGCAACCGCCTTCATGCCCTTGCTGCGCAATGCCCTGCCTCGCCATATAACATAATCCACACCCAGTTTACCGAGCTGCTCCTCGGATACATTATGGTAAATGCAGTCGGGTCTGCCGCGATTTTCAAACAACGGCCTGTCGCTGAACCCCGCCACAAACCGGTGGCCGTAGCGATTCCAGACGTGTTCGTGTCCGCCAGAAGGATCCATGACCCGCCAATACGCCCTGTCACAGTACTGCTGCGTACCAGCCAGACACTTCAGTCCCAGTGCCAGCGGCACCTGCCCGACCGCGCGGTCGTTGGACCACCATGTGCCGGGTCTCTTGCCGTCGATCTTCTTGATTACCCGCGATATCTCTGCATCATACAGCGGCGCGAGACCGTTCACCACGGGGTGAACAAACATTCCCGTCAGCAATGCGGTCGCACACGTCAAGCTCAGGAACAGACGTCTCCGCCCCCCGAGAAACGCCACCCAGACAGCAAGAGAAAGCAGCAGCGCCGCCTCGAAACGCAGCATAGCCGTCCCAGACCCATTGACGAATCCCCACAGATTCGACGTGAACAGCGCGGTGACGCGGCACAGCGCAAAGGCCGCTGTAAGACCGGCCCAGCCCCACGGGCCCATCCTGAGCCCCGAATCGGCCATTCTTGTAAACAGTCTCAATGACAGGAGCAGGACAAGAAAGCCTTCTATCACGCTCACTCTTGGCGGCGGCAGCCGGCTAAAGCCCGTATACTTCGCCAGCGCCGCAGGCCAGTCCATGGAAATCCACGCAACGTAGACTAGCACAATAAGCGCAAGCGCCGTCTCGTAGCCGCAGACTTTTCTTGTCTTCACGGCCAGCCATGCGAACGCCACTGCCACCGGCACGAACATCGAGCAGTATTCAGCCGCCTGGCACTGATTCATGGACTCCGGCGTTGTGCCCCTGCCCCACGTGAAGAGCGAAACCAGATCCATCAGGAACCTCTGGCTCACATAGGGCAGGCTTCCTCCCCGGCACACGCGGGTTCCCGGATAAGCCGACCGGGAAATCACCTCAAGCGCCTCCCGGTGTACCTGAAAGAAGTAGAAAAACACCGCCGCCACGCCTGCAAGAACCACCAGAAAGGTTCCGATCCGCCACCAGATGTGATCACGGGCAAAACCCGTCCGGATGACATACACCATAAGAACCAGAAGCGCCGGCAGCAGCAGAATCTCAAAAGGCGGATACATGACAAAGAAATACGACAGCACGCTCGTCAGCAGCCCAAGTCCGCCAAGCAGAACCGCCACCACCCGTCGCGCGGATGCCACGACCCAGGCCATGACAAGGCTGGCGAAGAAATACAGCAGATGATAGGGAATTGTCGTGTCCCACCATTGCGCAGGAGCCCCGAGCATGACAACAAGGGCGCCGACGATGGACGTCGCCCTGTCGCCCCGGCACCAGACCAGAAAAAAGAAGTATGCGAAGAAAGGCAGCCCGAGATATCGGAGCCACCAGCTCCAGGCCGTGCCTCTGTTCGCCCCGAAGATGAAGTACCCCCAGTTGTGCATCTGCCCCAGTGCCGTCCAGTCCCAGACCGGAGCACACGGCGACTGAAGAAACATATCCGTGCCGCCGTTGACAGATCTGTTGTACCGCGGGAAGAATTCGTCTGAGTTGCACTGAGCGTAGATAAACGGCTGCGACACACACCAGTCGTCCGCCCTTATTCCACGGCTTACGCCAAGCTGAACGAACGACTGGCTGCCCCTGGATCGGAAAACCCTGTCCCACTCGCCTACCGACGACCCGTGGATGCCAATCAGCACAAACAGGACGAACAGCCCCGCAAGAAGCTTCGGAAACCAGTGCACTCGGATTTTTTCAATCATAGGCGGAGAATTCTCCCGACGCAATTACGTCAACTCCTTCTTGATATGCTCAAGGGCGGTTTCCGCGGCGCGAGGATAGTTCAGCATGACGGTTTTCGCGAACCTGGCGCGGGACTCCTCCTTCGGATCGTGGCCGCCTGCAATCACATCGCGTATGAAGGCATCGATCGCGTCCGTGTCATACGCCACATAGCACTGCTCCAGGCACTTCTGTCCGAGCGGCGCGAACTTCTCGGCGATGTCCTTAGGCGACTTGAGCATGTAGCAGCACGGCCTGCCGGTGTACATATACTCCACCAGATACGAACCGCAGTCCTGAATGCAGCCGTCCGATTCAGCAAACTCCCGGAAGTAGTCGCCGCCGTCCGACCAGATCACGTTCGGCTTCGCGCGCAGTCCGAAAACATAGCGCTCCACCCGGGCAGGCCCCCATTTCCTCTGGTTCGACAGCACCTTGAAAAGGAACGGATGCGGGCGGAACACGAAGTCGATTTCGGGGTAGCGGTCGGGCAGTTCCATGAAAAAGCCCGCGTACCGGACGAAGTTGGCAAGAGACAGCATCTTGTTCGTGCCGCCCTCGACCGAATGATGAAGCGCGACAAGAACGCGCTTGCGTTCGTGCGGTCGAGGGGCGATGGCAGCAAGGCGATCCATCTTGATGTAGCCGACGAGATCGCCGTTCGTCCCGCCGATCGCCGAGTAGTTGCGATATTCCGAGAGCGTCTCCTCGCACTCGAAGAACGCCTTCCACATATAGGCATAGCTCTGCCCGCCCATCACGTGGCGATCGTATACGGATCGATAGTAGCCGTAGTTGACGCAGATCGGCAGAAAATTCCGTCCGACGGAATATCGCGGGTTGTAGCGAAAGCTCGACATCTCATAGGGCGACGGGTAGCATACGATGTCTGCGTCGCCTAGGACGTCAACCCACATCCCGAATTCATCCCGCTCCACCATGGACAGTCTTTCCCCAGGTATCATCAGTGCCAGGCTGTCGCGACAGGCCGCCATCTCCGCATCCGCCTGATCGTCATGCCAGCGAAGGTCGGGGATGACGGCCACATACGGGTCGAACGCCGCGTCGCGCAGCATCGCGTCAAACAGCGGACGCGCAGGGAACATCGCGGCGCTGGAGACAAAGAACACGGCCCTGGCCCGTCCGCCCGCCCTGATCTTCGCGCCGATCCGGGCGCACTTCGACGGAAAGGCAGCCTGGTGCTCCGCGTAGGATACGATTTTGTGCTCGCGGACCAGGGAATGCGGTTCGATGAGGGCCGAAAGCGCGGGATTGTCCCTGCGGACAAGTGCAAGCACTTTGCCTATGTCCTCGTAGCAGTCGCCATTGACTGCCTTGACTTTCAGGAGCGGCACGCGAAACTGCTCGCACAGCGAAAGCGGATACTTCGACGGAGCCCCGGGCCGGAATCCCATAGGAACGAGTGTTTCCCACCTGTAACCCGCATCCTGCAGATATTGCGTCAGCCTAAACTCGAACTTTATGATCACCTTGTCACGCTCAATGGTGCCTTTCACTTCCGAGAGGAAATCGTCCAGCGCCGATCCGTCGAGGACAAGGCGACGGAACACATAGAAGTAGGATGAAATATGTATGTTCCCAAAAGCATTGTACCCCGTATAGCCCCAAAAGTCGCAGTCAGCCGCAGACATCCTGCCAAACGATTCGGCGAACGGGTACACCGGCCCGTAGTTCGAGTCGTTCATCATGACAAGTTCATCGGCGACGTCCGCGCCAAGCAGCCCCTCGGCACGTGCAATTTCGAGTCCACGGCGGTACGACCCGAAATCGTACTGACAATGCCGCTCGAATCTGGCTATAGACACGATTCCCCTCAGCTTTTCAACTTCGTCCGGCAGCACCGGGCAGTCGCCAACGAGAACGATGTTGTCGACAACCTCCCCAAGCCCCCGCAGAAGATAGAGAAGCGAATCAGGAACCGCTCCCCTGCCGAAGTACGCCGCCACGACCGCAGTGCGGCCATGTCGGCGGCCTGAGCGTCCGAAATTCCATACACCCTCCGTAGCGCCGTCGGGGAAGGCCGGCGGATGTTCCTCCAGCACGGATATGGCCCGTCCCTCGCGTCGACCGTACAACTCGAAGTGGACGAGCGGATTCATCTTCGACGCGCGCACGTCGTTGTGGAGCGCATAGTACTCCTCGTTCACGAAGTACGGCGACGGATTGCGGTTGCTTTTGACCCCATGCAGCATATAGTGGCGCGCAGGATCCATGCCGGAAGCCTCGACGTCCGGGTTGTTCCTGAGATACCACTCCTCGTCGAAGAACTCTGAGTTGCGCACCAGTTCGATAGCGGCGAGAGCGCTCTTCTCGCTGCGCCAGGTATGGAGCGCGGCTGTCTTAGCATCCTTCAGCGCGTGCCAGGCCACGCGAGCGACGTCGATCGGCTTCACTTTCCGCCCTCCTTGAGCGAATCCTTGATCTGCGTCGTCGAAATCTCTGGCGTCCGCGGCAGATACACCACTTCGCACTTGTCTTTCAGGAAATCGAACTTCCCTTTCCAGTCGTCGCCGATCACGAACACGTCCGCGCCGTACTTCACGACGTCTGTGTTCTTCTGCTCCCAGTTCTCCTCCGGCACGACGAGGTCGACGTACCGGATCGCCTCGAGCATCATCTTGCGCTCGGCGTAGGAGAAATAGCACTTCTTGTGCTTCTCGTTCCAGTTGAACTCGTCAGTCGACAAGGCGACGATCAGATAGTCGCCGAGTTCCCGCGCGCGTCTGAGCAGATTGATGTGACCGTAGTGCAGCAGATCGAACGTGCCGTAGGTGATGACTTTCTTCATTTTCGCGTTCCTGGTTTCCAAAGCTTCCTCAACAGCGCCCTTACGGGGTGGCGAACCTTCGCCTCCAGCCTTTCGCGCGCGACGCGCTCGTCCGCGAGCTGACAACGCACGTCCCCGAGCTCACGGCGGACCGACGCAAGCTCGTCCCCAAGGGCGCGAAGACGTGAATTGTGCCCGCGCCACACGTAATCCAGCTGCCGCAGCGCCACGTCGCCCAGCAGGTCGGCAACGCCATACGCACGGGCCGCATCCGCCAGCGCGACGCCTTTCAGGCGATACCACTCCGCACAGGCGGCCGACACGACGGCGTCTCCGCAGAGCTCCCGCAGCCGCCGCACCCCTTCCCGTCCGTCCTCCTGACGCTCCATCCTCTCGATGGCCTCCGACACAGATGCGACGACCAGCCGCATCTCAAGCTTTTCTAGCGCATTTGCAGCAGCCGAGCCTTCCCGGAACCGTTCTGCGCACATCGCCTTCAAGTCGTTCAGCTCATCGAACTTTGCCAGGGAACCGAAGAACTCGCTGCGGGTCATGTACCGCCGGTAGGATATTCCCGGCCCTATGCGATAATTATAGAACCTGTCTGCGACCGTTATCGCCGCGGTCGACTCGGCTGCAATGCGGAAGAACGCGCAGATGTCCTCCTGGAACACAAGCCTTCTTTCAGACATCGCGGAAAAGGCCTTTCTGCAGACTTCCGCCCTCACCGCCTTGCCGATGAGATGTGCAGGGACTTTTTGCGAAACAAATGCGGCCTCAAAAAGCCTGTCGCGGTCATACGAGCCGGGGTCGGGGTTGAACCTGGCGGACAATGCCTGCTCAATCGTCCGCAGAGCGTCGTCGGCATGAATCTGGAAGCCAAACCCTACGATATCCGCAGACGTTGCCGCAAGCATCGGCGCGAGACGCGAAAGCGCACCGCTCTCCAGCCAGTCATCCGGATCAAGAAATAGGCACCACTCGCCATGAGACTCCATTACGGCGCGTCTGCGCGCGGCATGCGTGCCGCGGTTCTCCTGCCGTACAACGCGGAAACGCGTATCGCGCGCCGCGTATTCGTCCAGAATCGCCCCTGAACCGTCGGTCGACCCATCGTCTACGCAGATGGCCTCGAAAATGCACCCCGTCTGGCCCGCGACCGAATCCAGACACTGCGGCAGATGCGCCGCGACGTTGTAAACGGGAATGACGAGCGAGATCGCCGGCCTGTCCGTTATGTCGTTTTGACTCACTTACGCCAGTTCCTTTCTCCCCGCCTGTTTGAGCCAGCCGCGGACGGCGCGGAACGGCTTGGTGATCACGCGCCCCAACTTATAGGAAACGGACATGCGGAGCGCCAACATCTCAGCCTCGGCTGCGGAAAGCCCGTTGCGAAGTTCTGCAATGCGGGCGGCGTCCGCTGCCAATGCCGCATTCTTTTCGACGACCGTCTTCCTGAGCGCATTGCGCTCACCCAGGAAGCGGCATCGTTCAGCCCACAGCGCGGACTCCTTCGCCTTCTGCGCCTCGACACGCTCGCGCAGCGCGTCGCGCTCCTCCTTGAACTTTCCGCGTTCAGCCCACAGCGCGGATTCCTTCGCCTTCTGCGCCTCGACACGTTCACGCAGCGCGTCGCGCTCCTCCTTGAACTTGCCGCGCTCGGCCCAGATCGCCGATTCTTTCTTCTTCTGCGCCTCGACACGTTCGCGCAACGCGTCGCGCTCCTCCTTGAACTTGCCGCGCTCCGCCCATAGTGCGGATTCCTTCGCCTTCTGCGCCTCGACACGTTCGCGCAACGCGTCGCGCTCCTCCTTGAACTTGCCGCGCTCCGCCCACAGTGCGGACTCCTTCGCCTTCTGCGCCTCGACTCGCTCGCGCAGCGCGTCGCGCTCCTCCTTGAACTTGCCGCGCTCAGCCCAGATCGTCGCCTCTTTCTGCTTCTGCGCCTCGACACGTTCGCGCAGCGCGTCACGCTCCTCCTTGAACTTGCCGCGCTCAGCCCAGATCGTCGCCTCGCGCGCCTTCTGCTCGGCCACCTTGCCGCGCAGCGCGTCGCGCTCTTCCTTAAACTTGCCGCGCTCCGCCCAGATCGTCGCCTCGCGCGCCTTCTGCTCGGCCACCTTGCCGCGCAGCGCGTCGCGTTCTTCCTTGAACTTGCCACGCTCGGCCCAGATCGTCGCCTCTTTCTGTTTCTGCGCCTCGACACGATCTCTCAGCGCATTGCGTTCATTCCAGAGCCTGTCGCGCTCTTCCTTGAACTTGCCGCGCTCCGCCCAGATCGTCGCCTCGCGCGCTTTCTGTTCGGCCACCTTGCCGCGCAGCGCGTCACGCTCCTCCTTGAACTTGCCGCGCTCAGCCCAGATTTTGGCCTCGTGCGTTTTCTGCTCGGCCATCTTGCCGCGCAGCGCGTCGCGCTCTTCTTTCAGCTTGCAACGCTGCGCCCAGAGCGCGATTTTCTTCTCCGATTCGGCCAGACGCTTGGCCACCCGGCTCTCGAGCCATCGGCACGGATGCGCCTTGCGGTATTCTGCAAGGCGTGCCCACGCCTCCGCCATTGCCGGAGATTCCATGTTGTCCGTCGCGAGCGCGGCTTCGATAAATTCATGCCCCTGTCGGCGATACTGCGCAATAAGGCCGTCCACCTTGGCCCAGTCCACGGTCCTGCCGCCGCGATAGGCCGCGAAAGCGTCTGCGGCATTGCTGAAGAAGCGATCCAAGAGGTCGAGGCCCTCCAGCATCGTGCGGTGGCGCGCCGAGCGGTTCTCGTCCGCATGGATGCAGACGAACGGTGTGTGCAGCAGAACCGAGAAACAGGTGCCATGGAACGAATCGGTCACGACGAGCCGGGCCGAACGGATGGCATACAGCCATTCTTCGGGCGTCAAGGCGCTGGAAAGCACGCGCGCAGGTTTTCCCGGCGTCGTCAGGCCGCTCATTTCGAGGAATCCGAGAATCGCGTTCGTTTCGTCCCGGTTGACGATATAGACGACGATCTCGTCCTCGATCCTGTTCTTCGCCTCGTCGGCCAGACCGTGCCAGACGGACGGCTCGACCCAAAAGACCGGATCCGGCACGCACGCGCCTTGGCCGACAAGGTCCTTGACCGTCTGCGCATCTTCCTTCTCGCGCACGCTGATCGCGCTGAACACGCTCAGACGCGTCTTCAGTCCCTCCGCGTCGCGCGCGGCGGCCGGCACCTTGCCGAAACTCGCCGCCGCCGCGATCAGCCGCTTGCCCGGGCCGGCGAACGAAAGGTAAAAGGCGTCCTCTTTGCCGGCCGTCAGATTCTCCGCCCAGACCTGGTCGCTGCCGACGACGAGCGTCTTGAACCGTCTCGTAATCAGCCCCAGCAATTTGCCGTTCGTGACTTTCCGCGTGCGCGGCAGATGGCGGCATCTGAACGACTCGAAACCATCGTTCGCGCGCATCGACACGTGATCGGCATCGTAGGGGGAATAGTCGATGTTCTGCGGCTTCCACCCCATATCGGCGATATGCTTCGAAAGCGCAAAAGACGTGAACAGCGCCCCGAAGTTCGTCTGCTCCCAGTGGAAATTCAGCAAGGCGACGCTCCGGGGATGTTCCACATATTTCGCCAGCGCCGCTTCGAACGGCGTTCCGGAAAGAATCTCCTGCTGGAATTCCCGGCTGAACGGATGCGGACGCGTGGGCATGTGGAAATTCGGCTGCCCGACAATCGAGACCGGGTAGGGAAGAACCTGCGCGAAGCGATCACGCACGCGCGCGAACCATTCCCGCCCCTTGAGCGTGCTCACGACCACGCACGAAAGTCCCTTGCCGTCGTCGACCGAGCCTTTCGACAGATCCCAGAAATCGCCGATGGTGATGTCGCCGAGACGCTTTTCGCACGCGAACGGACAGCGCGCGCAGCCGTCCGAAATCATAAGATCGGCGCCAAACGCCGCGCCGTACGGGTCGTCGAAAAGATTGGCGGCATACTCCGGGCCGTCTTCGAAGCCCACCGCGAACGTGCTCGAGAGCCCCCCCCATCCCGCGCGCTTGTCTCTGAAATTGACGCGCGTTATCTTCCGCCCGCCCGCCGAGAGCTCTTCCACGCGCTTCCGCCACAGTCTCGCATCCGGCGCGCCGTGGCAGATGATATCCAGCAGGACGAGGTTCGACCGCTCGCCATAGCGCTTTCGCACCGCGGCGACCTGGCAGGGAAGCCCCGTGAAAAGCACAAGACGGCCCGACGCGACCGCCGCGTCGAGATCGGCCAGGAACGGTTTGTCCAGCACGCCGCGGACATACTTGGAGCCGCGCATGGCCGCGAGGCCGTCGACCGTCTCGGTCAGCGCGTGCCGGACCGACCAGTCCCCCGCGAACACCGCGCCGGCCACGCACCCGCCGCGCGCCAGGACGTCTTCGGCCAGCACCGTGAACACGCCGCCCGACGTCGATTTCGCCCGTATTTCGTCGGGCGCCGTGACGGCGTAGCAGGCGCTCTCGTTTTCCGGCCGCGGCAGGCTGCCGGCGTCGTGGTCGTCGAGCCAGCGCGTCAGCACCGTCCGGACCTCGGAGGGCATCTCGCGCATCAGAAGCGGCTTGAGGCATTCCGAGACGCGATCGAGGTTTTTGAGGGTGCGCAGGCGCCCCAGGCTGTGGACGATCGAAGACGCCCGCTGGCGGTAGTAGACGAGCGGCGTGTGGATATACACGCCCTTGGGGCCTTTGACAAGGAGAAGCTGCGTGAAGAGGACGTCTTCGGCGTACGTCACGCCCGGCTCGAACCGGACGTCCTTTCCGAGCATCCGCCTGGTCAGCATATGCTGCACCCCGTAGAAGTTGCCGTGCAATCGGTAGGGATCGGTCGGAGAGGCCATGCACTCCACCGTGCAGGCCAGCGGGCGCACGCAGTCGGCGAGCGTCGCCTCTTCCGGAACCTGCTCGACCGGCGTGTAGGCGAAATCCGCCTGATTGTCTTCGCACGCGCGGAGCATGATCTCCGCGGCCTGCGGATGAAGGAGATCGTCGGAATCGAAGAACCAGACGTATTCGCCGGTCGCATGCTCCAGCCCGAGATTCCGCGCGCGCGAAACGCCGCCGTTCTTTTCCGCCGTCACGACCTTGACGCGGGGGTCTTTCGCTGCGTACGCGGCAAGAATCTGCGGCGAGGCGTCCGTCGAGCCGTCGTCTGAACAAATCACTTCAATGTCCCTGAACGTCTGCGCGAGGATGCTGTCGAGCGTCATGGACAGAAACCGCTCGGTGTTGTACACCGGAACGACAAACGATATCTTGGGCGAAGCCTCACTCATGTCCAGTTTCCTTTTTTGCTCGTTATTTCAATTTTCCGGGTTGGGAAATCACTCGACGGCCTTCGTCAGGCGCTGCACCAGTTCCGCAAGCCGCCGTCGCTCGGCTTCTTTCGCCTTCAGTCGCTTCCAGAGATCGCCTTTTGATTTCACCGCCGCCATTTTCTGCCGCCACAGCTCCGCCTGCTTCGTCGCGAGCGCCTGCGCCCGGTCGCCCAGATCGGCCTTGCGCTGCGCGGCGGCCTTGAGCCGTTTCCAGAGGGCGAGCTTTTCCTTCTTGAGCTGCGCGACGCACGTGTCGTGCCAAGCGGTCAGAACGCGGCATCGATCATCGCGTATGGCCGCGAAAGCATCGGCGAGCGCATCGACGTCATCCACGGCCGACACGACATCCGAGACTGTTTTGAACGCCTGAGCATACGCAGGAACGTCTACCTCGTCGCCGCGCAACGCAAGCGCGGGAAACTTTTCGGCGCAATACGTCGCGATCGCCCTGAAATCCGAAAACCGGTTGACGCTGCGCAGGTTGCGGTCGAGATGGCGCAGAAACGCCACGTCGGCCGCCGGCGCAAACCGCGCCAAAAGACCGCGCGCCGCCAGCGAACGCCTGAACAGCGATTCTGCTTCCGCGAAAACGAGCGGCGCGACGTCCTTGGCCGACGCGCGCGAAGCCGCCACGCCCGTGCGATGTTCAAAGAGCGTCTGGCGCAGGCAGCCGATGCGGCGCGCCAGCGTCACCGCCAGCTGCACCATCGGGAAGCCTTCCGACTGCGGCAGGGACGGGAACCGGAGATCGTTGTCCGCGAGAAACGCGCGGCGGAAAAGCGTGGCATGGGGCCACATGGGCGTCAGCATGTAAAGTCCGATGCCGAGCGCATCCGGCGCGAACACGCGTTCGGTCGGCGGCAGACGATCGTCCAGAAACACATCTTGGCTTTCCGTCTTGCCGTTTTCGGCGATGACCGCCCCGTCCGCGAACAGAATGTCGAGATCGTCCGACACGGCCTGTTCGCACGCCGCGCGGAGCGCCGCTCCAGACGAGAGCCGGTCGTCGGCGTCCAGAAAGAGCAGGTAGTCGCCCCGGGCCGCGTCCATGCCGACGTTGCGCGCGGCTCCCGGGCCTTGGTTCTCCTGGCGGATGACCTTGAGCCGCGAATCCCGTGCTTGCCAGAACGCCGCGATCGCGGCGGAATCGTCGGTCGAACCGTCATCGACGCAAATCACCTCGAGCGCGGGCGCATCCTTCTGCACAAGGACGCTCGCGAGCGCCTCCGACAGATATCTCGCCGCGTTCCAGACCGGCATGACGACGGAAAGCTTCGGCGTTTCGCCGTCCGGCGACACAGACGTCTCGCCCCAGGCTTGCTGCCAAAGGCGCGACACGTCGGACGCGTCCACATGCCGCCACCAGAGATGCGAATAGCGGCGGGCGGGATACGTCCACGGCTTGCGCCCGGCCGTATAATGCGCGATCCACATCTCGTCGCCGGTCAAGGATATCTGCTTTTCGAGGCAGTAGTCGCCGAGCTGCACGTTCCAGCGCGGATCGAGCGGCGCGATTCCACCCTTGCAGACGAAGTTCAGGGCGTCCTGGTCGCAGTTCCATTTCGCCGCTTCGAAAACGATCTCTTTGAGTCTGTCGAAGACCGGTTCGCGGCGGAACCGATCGAGATTCATCACAAGGACGCCCGCATTGACATAGTCCTCCCATTCGGCGAACCCCCATTTGGCCGCCCAGGAAACGTATTCGGGATGTGTGTTGCAAACGACGTCTTTCGCGGCCGCGAAATAGCTGTCGCCGACATCCGTCGCATACAGCTCGCCCAGATCGCGGCACACGGCGACATCCACGTCTATGTACACGACTTTGCCGTACGCCGGAAGGACGCGGGGGAGCAGCAGGCGGTAGCACGAAGAGAGCGGCAGTCTGTCCGTCTGCTTGTAGTCCGAAAGCCCGGACGCTTCCAGTTCCTCCGAAATATCGACGAATCGCACGGACGCACGGCCGACCTCGGCGTATCCGGCGACGAACGTCCGGATCGCCTCCTCCGGGATGCCGGCGCAAAGCACGAGGATGTCCAGATTGCTTCCGGGCGCGTTCGCGATCGCGGAATTGACGGCGACTTTGAGATAAGGCAGAAAATTCTCGTCCGTCGCCAGCACGACGGGGACGTTCCGCTCGGCGAAGGCCGGTTTGACGTCTGGCCGCGCAATATCCTTCACTTCCCGCCCCCCTTCAGAATGCGGCGAACCTCCGCGAGCTTCTCGACCTCGGTGCGCAGACGCCTGAGTTCCGCGACGGCCGCCGCCGCCTTGCGCCTGCGCTCCTCTTCCTGCCGAATGCGCTCCTCTTCCTGCCGAATGCGCTCCTCGGTCTTTCGCTCCGCCTCGGCCTTCGCCGCCGCGCGCTTCGCCGCGATCGCCGAGGGATCGAATGCCGCCGGCGTCCCGGCCGGCGCGCGCAGGAACGCCTCGTAGCAGTCGCAGGCGCCCTCCACGTCACCGGTGCACACGACCGGACGGCCCTTGTCCAGCCAGAGCACCTTGCTGCACATCTTGCGCACCTGCGAGAGTGAATGCGAGACGAGGATGGTCGTCGCGCCGCCGGCGATGATCTCGCGCATCTTCGCCTCGCTCTTCGCCCGGAACGCGCCGTCGCCGACCGACAGCACCTCGTCGAGAATGAGGATTTCGGGCCGGACGAGCGAGGCGATCGCGAACGCGAGGCGTGACTTCATGCCGGAGGACAGCTGCTTGAACGGGCGGTCCTCGAACGCCTTCAGCTCCGCGAAATCGATGATGTAGGGATAGGTCCTGTCCATGAACGCGCGCGTGTAGCCGAGCATCGCGCCGCGCAGATAGGCGTTCTCCTTCACCGTCAGGTCGCCGTCGAACCCGCTGGCGAGCTCCAGCAGCGCGGCGATCCGGCCGTGGCGCACGATCCGGCCCTTCGTCGGCTCCATGATGCCGGCGATGGCCTTCAGGAGCGTCGACTTGCCCGCGCCGTTCGTGCCGATGATGCCGAGCATGTCGCCCTGCCGGAGGTCGAAGCTGACATGGCGGTCGGCCCAGAAGTCGACGACCCTGTAGCGTCCGGTCAGCCGCCGCGTGACCCACTCCTTGAGGCCGATGTTCTTGAAGTCGCCGACCCGGTAGCGGATGGAGACGTCTCTGCAGGACAGCACGATGCGCGACGCTTCAGACATAGTAGAGGAACTTGGTGTTGTAGTGCTTGTACATCCAGGCACCGGCCAGCAGCGCCGCGGCGGCGAACCCGAGGAGCGTCAGATGCGTTTCGGCGGACGGAATCGTGCCCGCCAGGACCACTTCGCGGATGTAGGCGATGTGGCGGTAGACGGGATTGCAGGCGAAGACGGCCTGGATGCGGGGCGGGAAGTTGTCCACCGTGTAGAAGATGGCCGAGCCGTACATCGCCAGCTGCAGCGCGACGGACCAGAGGTAGTCGATGTCGCGGAAGAAGATGAAGAGCGCGGACAGGATCATGCCGACGCCGATGTTGAAGACGAGCAGCGTGGCGATCGGATACAGGAGAAAGACGAACTTCCAGGTGAACGGGACGCGGTCGTACGCGCAGAAGGCGAAGAACACCAGCAGCGTCAGCGCGAAGTTGATCAGCACCTGGATGTTGACGGCGAGCAGGAACAGATACTTGGGCACGTTCACCTTCGTGAAGATCCCGGCGTTCGCGAACAGGCTGCGCATGCCGACGCCGGTGGACTCCGCGAACCAGCCGAACGTCAGGAGGCCGCAGAAGAGATATGTCGTGTAGTGGTTGACCGTCCGCCCGAAGAACTGCTCGAAGACGACCTTCATCACGAGCAGCATCAGAAGCGGCGAGAGCATGCTCCAGCCCATGCCGAGGACCGTCCGCTTGTACTTCTTCTTGAAGTCGCGCTTGACGAGCTCCTCGAACAGGAACTGATATTTCTTCAACCTTTCAATCATGGAGGCATAGTATATCAAATAATGACGCCCCCGTCTCGCCCGCTCACGCCGCGCCGCGCATGAACAGGACCGCGCCGATGGTCTTGATGAAGATCCAGATGTCCATCCACGGCGACCAGTTCAGAATGTAGTAGGTGTCCAGCGCCACCCGCCGCGCGTACCCGACGTCGGACCGGCCGGAACACTGCCACAGGCCCGTGATGCCCGGCCGCACCGTCTTGAGCACGTCGTAGTCGCCGCCGTA
Organism: Verrucomicrobia bacterium UBA7008; assembly: GCA_002449695.1. Taxonomy (GTDB): domain Bacteria; phylum Verrucomicrobiota; class Kiritimatiellia; order RFP12; family UBA1067; genus UBA1067. The sequence goes on from DJXI01000085.1 coordinate 28,973, forward strand.
GAACGCGATCTCCTTCGCGACGATGGGCCGCGGCCCGATGAACGCCATCTCGCCGCGCATCACGTTGATCAGCTGCGGCAGCTCGTCCAGCGACGTCCTGCGCAGGAACCGGCCGAACCGCGTCACGCGCGGATCGTCCTTCAGCTTGAAGTCCGCCGCGAACTCCGCCGCCCGCGCCGGATCGCGCGCGAGCAGATCCGGCAGCCGCCGGTCGGCGTCCGCGCACATCGAGCGGAACTTCAGGCAGTCGAATTCCCGGCCGCCCTTCCCGAGCCGCCGCGCACGGTACAGGACCGGCCCCGGGCTCGTCAGCTTGATCAGGAGCGGGATGAGCGCGAAGAACGGCAGCGCCAGGCAGAACCCGGCCAGCGCGAGCAGAAAGTCGAGCGCGGCCTTCTCCCACCGGAGCACCTTCATCCGCCGCTGGTTCGTCATCTCCATGCCGCCGATGCCGTCGATCGCCACCGCATGCGCGCCGAACACGGGGAACGCCTCCAGACGCGGCAGGTATTCGATGTAGGTGAACCATTCGGAGAACTCCCGCAGCTGCGCGCGGAAGAGCCGCGCGTCCTGGCAGGCCAGCAGGATCTTGATGTCGCGCTTCTGCGACTCGGGCACGACCTCCCGCAGCTGCCGTTCGTCAAACGTCAGCACCACGTCGAACCCGATGTAGGCGTTGTCCGCGAGGATCTCCTCAATCCGCCGGACCGTCTCGCCGCTGCCGGCGAGCGCCACCGGGATCTGGCAGATCCGCAGCCGGAACAGGCCCCACCGCAGCAGGTTGCGCGCCGGCTGGGCCAGCAGCCCGACGGCGACGCCCGCCGCGGCGATGAGGAAGCGCGAATACGCCAGATTCGTCCGCGCGAACCCCAGCATCGCCATCAGGAGCAGATGCGCGAAGAGCGAGGAGGCGAACAGCCGCCGGAACTCCTCGACCGGCGACAGCGGCATGGCCGGATAGACGACGTTGCCGTGGTACAGCCGGGTCGCCGTGTTCACGCCCAGATACAGGAGCGCGATCGGCCAGAGGTTCCAGTAGTCGTGCGCGTCGTACTGCCCGAGGCCGCAGGACAGATAGAGGGTGACGAGCACGAGCCACACGGCCATCAGGCACGCGAGATCCGCCGCCATCAGCGCGAGCACGCGCAGGCGCCCCGGCGTCGGCGAATGGCGCTTCGCCGTCTTCTCCCCGCCCGCGCCCGGGCGCCGCGATCTGCATGTCCTCCCGCCCATCTTCTACGCCTCCTTTCGCAGGCACCACAGCCGGATCAGCGACTTGAACGGGACGTCCCGGAAGCGGAACGCGCCCGCCGCGCGCAGCGCGGCGAGTTCGCGCCGGACGCGCGACGAAAGCGCGCGATCCTTCGTCCGGTACACCTTGTTGATCAGCATCGCCGCCGCGACCGCGCACCGGCGCTGCGCGGCCCGGCGCCGCGGATGGCCGCGGAAGCGCGCAGCGACGTGCGCGATCCCCGTCAGGTAGCTGACGGCCTTCTTCTCGGTGAACGGCGAGCGGACGGTCGACGCGCTGCCGGCGTTCGTGCAGTAGACGTAGAGCGGCGCGTGCACGAGCGCGAAGGCGTCCAGATCGCCGAAGACCTCCGTCAGGAACGGCCAGTCCTCGAAAACGATACCCTCGATGAAGCGGCGTCCGGCGAGAACCTCCCGGCGGAAGAGCTTGTTCCACGGCGACGACTGGATCTTGCGGCGGCCGACGAGTTTGGCGAGCGCCGGCCGACGGCGCGTCCAGCGGACGCGGGCCGGGCGCGCCGCCGCGAGCCGGTCGACGGCGTAGTCCGACGCGACGACGACGCGCGCGCCCGATTCCGCCGCCGCCGTCAGGAACGTCTCGACGGCGTACGGCGGGATCCAGTCGTCGGCATCGACGAACAGCACCCAGTCGCCCGTCGCGACCGCGAGCGCCGCGTTGCGCGCCGCCGCCTGGCCGCCGTTCGGCTGCGTCAGGACGCGGATGCGCGGGTCGCGCGCCGCGTAGCCGGCGAGGATCGCCGCGCTCGTGTCGGTCGAGCCGTCGTCGACGCAGATGATCTCCAGCGTGCGCACCGTCTGCGCGAGGATCGAATCGAGGCAGCGCGCGAGGTACTTCTCGACGTTGTAGACGGGCACGATCACGGACACACGTTCGCCGACGGCGCACGGCGCGCGCCGGATCGCCCGGCGCAGCAGCCGGTAGAGCGGCGCGCGCAGAGGCTCCTCAATCCGCGCGAGGACCGGCAGGCGCTTCTTCCGGCGGCGGGCGTCCCGCTTGTGCAGAACGTAGAGGTCCAGCGCCGCGAGGAATTCGTCGCGGCCGAGGCCCGACAGCCGCACGCACGTCGCGAGGTTCCGGAGCGTCCGGCGGATCCGCCCGAGCCGCCAGAAACGCGTCCGCTCCAGCGCGTGGACGAAGATCCGCAGAAGGTCTTCCGCCGCGAGCCCCAGACGCATGCACTCGAAATCGAAGCACGCGCAGGCGCGCCCGTCGCGGAAGCCGAAGTTGCGGCAGTGGAAATCGCCGTGGATGACGCGCGGCGGCGCGCCGTGCGCCCGCGTGTCGAAGCCCGCGTACGTCTTGAGGCCGTCGTGCGGGAGCGCCGCGAAATCGTTCATCAGCTGCGCGTGGAAATCGCAGATCGAACGGATCTGCCCCTCGGTGTACGTATGGGGCGGGAAGCTTTCCAGACCATCCAGCCATTCGAAGGCGCAGAACGCCTGATCCCCCAGCTCGCCCCGGACGCCGCCGAACGCGAGCACGGGAACGCGCGGACTCTTCATCAGCCGGTCGCGCGTGATCGCCAGGTCGATCACTTTCGGCGACGCGAACTTGACGAAATACCGCTCGCCGACGGCCGTCGTCGCGCGGTAGTTGCGCGAGGAATTGCCGACCGACAGCCGTTCGAAGGCGGTGAACGCGACGCCGAACGTCCGCTCGGCCGCCTGCTGCTCCGGCGTTTTCGCCGCCCCGTCGGTTGGCAGCGACATCGTCCGCCAGTCGCCCGTGAAGAGAATGTTCGTGCCGACGCCGGCGCGTTCGCCCGCCTCCAGGTCGCGCGGCTTGTCGCCGATGTTGACCGACGCGGCCATGTCGATCGCGTACTTCTCGCGCGCCTTGAGAAAGAGCCCCGGCGCGGGCTTGCGGTCGGGCCCGTCGAGCGCGGGGCAGTGGAAGACGTCGGTGACCGTCACGCCGTGCGCGGCGAATTCGCCGCGCATCCAGTCGGTGAGCCGTTCATAGTCCGCCTCCGTGTAGTAGCCGCGCGCGATGCCGCTCTGGTTCGTGATGACGATGACGAGGTAGCCGTCCTCCTGCGCCCGGCGGCAGAAGTCGAACACGCCGTCCAGGAACGTGAACTTCGCACGTTCAGAAACGTAGCCCGTGTCGACGTTGATCGTGCCGTCGCGGTCGAGAAAGAGCGCCTTAGCCATGCAGCGCCTTCTCCACGAGGCCGCAGAGCATGTGCCCGACGGCGATGTGCAGCTCCTGGATGTGGTTCGCCTTCCGGGCGGGGACGCACAGCGCCACGTCGCACCGCGCCTTCAGAGGGCCGCCGTCCGCGCCCGTGACGGCGATCGTCCTGACGCCGAGGCGGCGCGCGGTCTCGACCGCCGCGAGCACGTTCGGCGAACGGCCGCTCGTCGAGATCGCGTAGAGGACGTCGCCCGGGCGCCCGAGCGCCTCGACCTGCCGCGCGAAGACGCGGTCGAACCCCAGGTCGTTCGCGATCGCCGTCAGCGCCGACGTGTCGGTCGTGAGCGCGAGCCCCGCGAGCCCCGGCCGGTCCAGCTCGTAGCGGCCCGACAGCTCCGCCGCGAGGTGCTGCGCGTCCGCCGCGCTGCCGCCGTTGCCGCAGAACATCACCTTGTGCCCCGCCCGGAGCGCGTCGATCCACAGGCACGCCGCGTCCGCCAGCGCGGGCGCGAGCGCCTTGAGCGCGACAAAGTTCGCCGCGATCTCGTCACACTGCGATTCGATGAAAGATTTCATTTCGTCCCTCCCTTTCCGTTCATCCGCGCGACCAGCGCCGACGTCGAATACCCGTCCACGCGCTTCAGCGTCACCGCCTCGCCGCCGTACGCGACGACGGCGCGCGCCTCCGGCCAGTCGGCGAGCGCGTAGCCCTCCTTGGCGATGACGTCGGGCCGGATCGCCTCGACGAGCGGCAGCGCCGTGTCCTCGCCGAAGAGCGTCACCGCGTCCACGAGCGCCAGACCCGCGAGCACCAGCGCGCGCGTCTTCTCGTCCTGCACAGGCCGCGTCGGCCCCTTCAGCCGGCGCACCGAATCGTCGGTGTTGAGCGCGACGACGAGCCGGTCGCAGTGCTCCTTCGCCTGATAGAGCGACGAGAGATGGCCGCAGTGGAGGCAGTCGAAGCAGCCGTTCGTGAAGCCGACCTTGAGACCCGCCGCCTGCCACGCGCGCACCTGTTCAGCCAGCGATGCGCGGTCGAAGACCTTCTCGGCGAACGGCAGCGCGGCCGACCGCTTGCGCGCGAGCGCCGCCGCGATCTCGGCCGGCGTGACGACGGCGGTGCCGACCTTGCCGACGACGATGCCCGCCGCGACGTTCGCGATCTCCATCGCCGCGCGGAAGCCCGCGCCGGCCGCGCGCGCGGCGGCGAGGAACGACATCGTCGTGTCGCCCGCGCCCGACACGTCGCTCACCTCGCGGCACTCGGTCGGCAGTTCGATCGTCTCGCCCGCGCCGCGCGGCACGTAGACCATCCCCTTCTCGGACAGCGTGACGATGGCGTGGTCGATGTTGACCGTCTCCAGCAGCTTCTTCGCGTAGAAGACGACGCTGGACAGGAAGTCGGGCGCCGCCGGATCGAGCGCGACGCCGCAGACCGCCTCCAGCTCCGCGCGGTTGGGCTTGACGAGCGTCGCGCCCGCGTACTTGCGCCAGTCGCGGCCCTTGGGGTCGATGTAGACGGGCCTGCCGGCGGCGCGGCACGCGGCGATGACCTGCTCCGTGAACGGCTTCGACAGGAGCCCCTTCGCGTAGTCGGAGAGAACGACGAGATCGACCGCGGCGAGCGCGTCTTTGACGTGCGCGAGGAGCGCGGCCGCCTCGTCCGCCGTCGGCGGCGCGACCGTCTCGCGGTCCATCCGCAGGACGTGGTGGCCCTTCGCGACGAAGCGCGTCTTCTGGATCGTCGGCACCGTCCGCGACACGACGGCGCGCACGTCCGCGCCCGACGCCGCGAGGAGATGCCGGACCGTCTCGCCCTCGGCATCGTCGCCGACGCGGCAGACGATCGTCGTCGCCGCGCCGAGCGCGCGCAGGTTGGCGATCACGTTGCCCGCGCCGCCGAGCATCTGGCGCTCGGCGCTCCAGCGGAAGACCGGCACCGGCGCTTCCGGCGAGATGCGCGCGACCTCGCCCTGCACGAAGCGGTCGAGCATCACGTCGCCGATGACGAGGAGGCGGGCGTTTTTCAGCTTGTCAATCATTGATCCATCACCTTTCCGAGGGCTTCGACGACGGCGGCGGTCGGAATGTCCGCGATCGCCGGCGCGTGGAGGTTGACGACGCGCGCGACGTTCCGGTGCGCGGCGCGGCGGAAATCGGAATCCCGGAACACCATGACGAGCCGCGCGCCGGCGTAGAAGGCGATGTGCGACGGGCCCGTGTCGTTGCCGACGACGACGGCCGCGCCCTTCGCGAGCGCGGGGATGTCGGCGACGGCGCTTTTCCCGCGGAAGTTCACCGCGTCCGGATTGCCGTCGCAGATGGCGTCGATCTCCGCCGCCTCCGCCTGCGTGCCCATCACGACCGATCGGAGGCCCCGCGCGGCGAAGAACCGCGTCAGCTCGCGGTAGCGCGCCGGCGGCCAGCGCTTCTGCGCGTTGCCCGCCGAGCAGCCGGGGATCAGAAGCGCATACCGGTCCGGCAGACCGTCGAGACGCGCCGCCGGGCCGTGGCACATGGAGAGATCCGCCGGCAGCCAGGCGATCGGCTCCGTGACGTTCCGCCAGAACCACGGCAGCCACGGGATCTTGCGCGTGCTGACGCGGTAGCGCAGGCCGCCGGGGACGAGCCGCCCCCACTTCATCGCACGCCCGGTCGCCCAGAGCGCCAGCGGGTAGTAGCGGCAGAGCGTGCGGTTCGACGACTGGAGGTCGTAGATCACGTCCCACTTCCGGTCGGCGATCGTCCGCTTGATGACGCGCCACCAGACGCCGAACCGGTAGCCGCGCGAATCCTCGATGAACTCGTCGAAGAACCCCATGCTCCGCGCGAGGCCGAAGAGAAACGCTTCGGTGACGAGCGCGATGTGCGCCGACGGATGGCGCTGGCGGACGGTGCGCATCCGCCCGCTCGCCATGACGAAGTCGCCCAGCGCGCCGTGTTTGATGACTAGGATATTTTCGGCCATAGACCCGCTCCTGAAAGATACTGCCGCGCGTGGAACCAGCCGTCCTCCAGATTCGCCGACAGCGTGTGGCGGCGCAGCCACCGGCGCGACCGGATGAGCGCCGGACGCGCGGGATCGACGGGACGGACGGGCTGATCCGCCGCCGATTCGATCACCTGGATGATCTGCGCCCAGAAGTTGTACCTGTCGATGAGCCGTGCGCGCGCTTCGCGGATCGCGCCGATGCGCTTCGACCATTCGTCGGCGGCGATCGCCGCGCGGATGATGCGGATCGCCGCGTCGGGATCGTCGGACGGGATCGGGATGAACGAGTCGGCCGGGAAGTCCTCGGCGATGTCGGGCGCGCCCGCGTAGAACGGCAGGCATTCGCAGAGGTACGCGTCGGCCAGCTTCTCCGTCCAGTAGTGCGGCCCGATGTGGTTTTCGAGAACGACATGGTACTTGAACGTGTCCATCGCGTCGCACTTGCGCGCGAACTCGTGGACGCCGTGGCCGTACCACACCGCGCCGGGGACCTCGGCGACGAGCTTCTTCAAGAGCTGGATGCGGTTGAAGTGCTGCGTCCACTTCATCGCCTTCGACGAGCAGATGGCCGAGACGACCTGCGTCTTCGGCGGTGCGGTGAACGCCTTCTCCTCCTCGTACGTGCGCCCGGTGTACCACGGGAAGTAGCCGCGCCCGAGGTGGTAGTTCGGATGGTTCTCCGCCGTCGGCGGCCGGTTGGTCAGCAGGTGCCCGAACTGCCGCGTGTAGGCGGTGCAGTAGTTCTTGATGCTGACCGGCTCCCACGTCAGCAGGATCGTGCGCTCGCGCGGGCAGGCGAGGACGGCCGTGCCGTCGCGGCAGGCGCCCCCGTCGTTCTGCGGCGGATCGTCGAACACCACGAGCCAGTCGTACCGGTCGCAGGCGGGATCCTGCGTGAAGACCCAGCCGGGCGCGTACGCGAACGGCGCGCGCGCGAAGAGCGGATTCTTGGACAGGATCTTGATCGTCACGCCGCACCTCCGAACAGACTCTTCTCCGGCCGGAAGTCGGGGTTGTCGAGCGACGCGAGGTCGATCGCGAGGTGGATGAGGTCTTCGAGCCGGTACGCCGCCTTCGGCTGCGCCATCCGCCGGACGAGATCGGGCCGCAGCGCCTTCAGGCGGTCCGAGACCCAGATCTGGAGCGGCACCGACGTCATCGGCTCGTTCGCGATCGGACCGTGGCCGAGGATCTTGTCGTCCGTCGTGTCGAAGCAGTCCTCGCCGTGGTCGCTGAAATAGAGGAGGTATTCCGCGTCGGTTTTGCCGCGCGCGCGCAGGCGCTTGACGAATTCCGCGATCACCCAGTCCGTGTAGCGGATCGAGTCGTCGTACGTATTCAGGAGCGCCTTCGCGGCGGCGGCGAGGTGCGCCCTGCCGGGCGGATCGTCGGTGAAGTGCTTGAACGAGGCCGGGTAGCGGTTGACGTAGGCCGAGTGGCTGCCGATCATGTGCAGGAAGATGACCTTCTTCTCCGCCGGATCGGCGAGGCGCTTCTCCAGCTCCGGAATGAGCGTGCCGTCGAGGCCCGAGCTCGCGCTCTCGAACCCCTTCATCGCGCTGAAGTTGAAGCACTTCGACTCGTCGGCGTGGCCCGCCATCGCGGTGATCGCCGTGTCGCCCTCCTCGCCGAGCGCGTACTGGTTGGAGAGCCAGAACGTCTTGAAGCCGGCGTCCTTGAAGTAGTCGACGATCGATCCCTTTTTGTAGAGGAGCTCGGGCGCGGCGTCCGTCGCGAAGGTGATCGTCTTTTCAAGGCTCGGCAGCGTCTGCGCGTACTGCGACCGCACGCCCGTAAAGCCGATGACGTCGCCGAGCGCGGCGGTGAATTCGTTCGTGTCGCGCGCGTAGCCCGCGTAGCCGTGGTGCTGCCGGTTCGCGCTCTCGCCGATGCAGATGACGTACGTCTGCGGCGTGCCGGGCGGCAGCTTCGAGACGATCCCCGCGAACGGCGGCGCGGCGTGCGCGGCGATCTGCTTCAGGAGCACGCGGTAGCGGCGCGTGTAGAGGAAGTAGTGGTAGAAGACGCTCACGAACGGATTGAGCATGTAGGCCGGCTTGTGGCGCGCGCCCTTCTTGAAGCAGTTGCGCACGAGCGGCACCGCGAGGAGCGCGCACCCCGCCGCGAGAGGCCACCGCGCCGGGCCGAGCGCGAGCGGCGGCAGCCACAGCGCGATCGCCGCGACCGGCGCGAGGTAGACGAAGCCGATCAGGAGCCACTGGCCGGGCGTCATGTTGTTGCGGATGTATTCGGCGATCTCGCCGCGCGTCGTCACGAACATCGAATACCACGTGTTGATGCCCGCGCGCGCGCCGAAGAGGTGGACGTGCCAGAGGTCGCCGAAGAGCATCCACGCGAAGACGAGATGCAGGACGATCAGGTACGCCTTCGCCGCCGACGGGAAGAGGACGAGCGGCAGCGCCACGAGGCCGAGCGTCGGGAACGTGCGCAGATAGTCCTTTGCGACCGTCTTCAGGAAGATGCGGTCGCCGAGCTTCTCGCGGCTCACCGACTTCGCGGTCGAGTAGAGGAGCGGCAGGAACGCCATCAGGGCCAGATAGATGAGTGCGGCTGTCATATCGTCGTTTTCCCGGTTAGATCCTCTTGGCGCTCTTGATGCCGAACGATTTCCGGATGTGCGCGAGGTAGCGCCGCGACTTGCGGATCAGCTTGCGGCGGCGGAACCAGGCGCAGTACATCTCCAGCGGAATGGCCGTCTTCGACTCCGGCTCGAAGTCGATGAGCTTCAGTTCGATGCCGCCGTCGGGGCGGATCAGCACATGGAAGTTGCCGGGCTCGTAAAAGAGCGCGCCCGCCGCGATGATCGCCTGGAGGAAATCGACGGCCTGGTCGTAGATCACTTCGCGGTTCGCCGGCGTCTGGCGCGCCATCTCGTTTTCGTACGGCAGGATCGCCGTGCCGTCGGGATTGGTGTAGTACGTCTCGATCACGCCCCAGCCCCACGTCTCGTGGTAGACGCGCTCGCACACTTCCGGCATGCGCGCGCGGATGTCCGGCGGCATCGAGTGGCGGAAGAGGTTGTAGACGTAGACTTCGCGCGAGGAGGAGTTGCGCGCCTTGTTGAAGCGCCGCCACTTGACGTCCCGCTGGATCGACTTCTGCATCTTCAGCGCCTCGATGCACTGCTCCTTGGGGTAGTAGAACTTGGCGCAGTAGCCGGTGTCGCCCACGCGGTAGGCGATGCGCCGCGTGCCGCGCCCGATCTCGACGAGCTCGTTTTCGAGAATGAGGCGATTGAGGGGGCTGACGCGCCGCTCGAAGATCTTGAACTTGTCCTTGAGGAAGAGGATGGACCAGACGAGCAGCAGCACATCTCCGACCGCCTCGACGCCGTGCTCGACGATATCGCGCAGGTCCGACGTGTCCGTCTGCGGCGCGGCGAGATCCCACAGCCGGCGGTAGGACGCGAGGTTGGGCAGGAAGGAGACGGCGCAGAGGCCCGCGACCAGCAGCGGGAAGCGCCGGTTGTGGTAGATTGCGTTGAGGCCCTGCCACGTCGTGCCGCGGTGCACGGCGGCCAGAACGACGCCGAGGACGATGAAGGCGATGATGAGCGGCAGTTCCGGCTCGGTCAGGTTCGGGAACAGCGGTCTGAGCGGCGCTTCCAGCTCGTTCATCGCCGCCGCCAGGAAGAGCGACGACAGGAGGGCCAGGCCGCCGCGCCATTCACAGTGACGCACAGCGGCGACCGCCATCGAGGCGGCCGCGGCAAAGATGACGGCGAACTTGGCGTAGTCAAGCATGTTTAAAGCGAAGTATATCATATTCTTGATTGAACTGTCTAGAAGTCTAGACGTCTAGAAGCCGAGAAGCCGAGACTCCGAGAAGCCGAGTCCGAAAGGCGGGGAAAGACCCCACGAATCATCTACATTTTACATCATCCAAGCTCGTTTTTAAATCCTTATCTCCTCTTCAGTCGGGGTCTGTCCCCAAAGGTTCGGGGTCTGTCCCCAAAGGTTCAGGGTTGACGGCGGTCCGGGCGGCCGGCGGCACCTTCCGCGATCAGGGCGAACAGGTCGCGGTAATAGCCGAGGCGGAAGCGCAGGTTGACGGCCAGCCACCACGCCGACCCCTTCTTTTTCTTGAACCGCCGCCACATCTTGCGCACGAGCAGGCCGCCGACCGCCTCGCGCCACTCGTCCGCCGGCGCGAGCGGCAGGAGCCGCCGGAAGAGCGCGGTCAGCCGCCGCCGCCCGGCGCGGTCGTACCAGTGCAGATGCTCCGCCGCGCAGAGGATGTAGCGCGCCCAGTCGTCGGCGGGATAGCCGTAGCGGAAATCCTCGAGGTCCATGAAGCCCGTCATCCGGTCGCCGTCGAAGTGGAAGTTGCCGTGATGCAGATCGCCGTGGATCACCTTCAGCCGGGCCGGATCGTACGCGAGGCTCGCCGGCGGCAGCTCGCGGTCGAGGAAGCGGCGCAGGCCCGCGCAGGCGCGGCCCGCCATCAGGCGCATCGCCTCGTCGCGCACGGCCGCGTTGTCGCGCGGCGGCAGGATCTGCGTGCAGCGCTGGATCGCCGCGGAGAATTCGCCGTAGGCCGTCACCAGCCCGGCCTCCTGCGCCGCCGTCAGCCGGTCCGGCATCACCCGCCGCCCCGCGCACCAGGCGATGACGATCACCCGGCGCGCCTCCCAGTCGAAGGGCCCGTGCGTCAGCTGGATCGCCCGCGTCCCCTTCAGCTCCTCCAGATGGCGGACGAAATGGGCGAAGTAGTCGATCCGGCCCGCGCGCGGCGCGGCCGTGCACTTGACGAGCAGCCGGCGGCCGCCGGCCGTCACCGCCGCGAAATTCGAGGCGTTGGAGCAGTCGGTCAGCTGCGTGAAGCGATCGACCGGCTCGCCGACCTTTTCGGCGACGAACGCCCGGAGCCGGGCGACATCAAACGACGGCCGCGGCATGTCTGCGCTCCTCCTCCAGTTGCCGGATCGTCACGTCGCGGATGTTGTACTTCGCGCGCAGGCGCGCCAGGAAGCGGCGGGCCTTGCGCCATTCGCGGTGACGCACGGCGGCGACCGCCATCGAGGCGGCCGCGGCAAAGATGACGGCGAACTTGGCATAATCAAGCATGTTGAAAGCGAAGTATATCATATTCTTGATTGAACTGTCTCGGATTCTAGAAGCCGAGACGCCTAGAATTCTAGTCCCACTTCGTCCCAGAGTGGGTCAAAATGGCGCGCCACCGGCGCGAAAAAAGCGTTGGCACGGCGGTGCTTTACTGGGGGCGTTGAGAAACAATGAAAGGAACACGAAAATGAACACACTGATGAACATGGATCCCTGGAGCATCTTCGACGACATGCTCGGCGGCAGCGCCTTCCGTCGCATGCGCGCCCGGGCCGCGGGCCGCTTCCCGCCCGTCAACGTTTTCCTCGACGACAACGCCGTTTTGATCGACCTTGAACTGCCGGGCAAGACGGCGAAGGACGTGGAGCTGACGCTGGAGCCGCAGGCGGTCGTCATCGCCGACAAGCCCGCGCCGGTCGCCGACGGCGAAAGCGGCGCGGCCACCGAACCGGTGCGGCCCGCGTGGAGCCGGCGCATCGAGCTGCCCTTCCGCGTCAACGCCGAAAAGGCGAACGCGAAGTTCACCGACGGCATCCTGCGCGTCGAGCTGCCCAAGACCGAAACGGAAGGCGTGCGCAAGATCGCCATCGCCGGCTGAGTCGGATCAACAATCTCAAACGAAAGGAACAAGATCATGAATGACGAGAAGTATGTCGTGCCGAGCGCCACGTTCACCGAGCGCCCCGAGGATTATGAACTGAAGGTGCTGGTGCCGGGCGTCGCCAAAGAAGAGGCGGAACTGAAGATCGAGCACCGCACGCTGACCTTGAAGACGCACGCGAAGTACCAGAATCCGGCGGGCTTCAAGCAGGTGGCGGCCGAATTCGAGCGCACCAACTACGCGATCAGCGCCGACCTGCCCGAGAAGGCCGATCCCGCGACGCTCGCGGCCAAGCTGGAGAACGGCGTCCTGACGGTGACGATCAAGAAGCGCCCCGAGACGCAGGCCAAGCGCATCGAAATCGGCTGATGCCGATCCGCCGCGGGCCTCACGTCACGACCGACGTGAGCGTCCCGTGGCACAGGCGGGTGCGGACGACCGCCCCGGGCGCGACCGCGGCCGCCTCGCGCAGCACCGCGCCCTTTTCGTCCGTCGTCAGCGAATAGCCGCGCTCCAGCACCGCATAGGGCGAAAGGAGCTTGAGGCGGGTTTCGGCCGTCGCGACGCGGTGCCCGGCTTCCGCGAGACCCGCCGCGAGAAGATGCGCGAGCGCCGCGTCCGCCCGCTCCAGCCGGTGCGCCGTTTCAACGAGCCGCGCCGTTGCGCCGTGCGCCAGTTTCGCGCCGGCGCGCTCCAGCCGGTGCGCCGCCTCGACGGTCCGCGCGGCGAGCGACCGCGGCAGATCGCCCGCGAGACCGTCCACCTTCTGCGCATACCATTCGTACTTGCCGCGCAGCGTCGCGACGAGCGCCGCCTGCGCGTCGTCGATCCGCCGCACGAGCTTTTCGCGCTCCGGCACCGCCAGCTCCGCCGCCATCGACGGCGTGCCCGCGCGCAGGTCGGCCGCGAAATCGCACAGCGTGAAATCCGTCTCGTGCCCGACCGCCGAGATCGTCGGCACGCGCGAGGCGGCGACCGCGCGCACGAGCCGCTCGTCGTTGAAGCCGTACAGGTCCTCGAAGCTGCCGCCGCCGCGCCCGAAGATGATCAGGTCGGCGCGCCAGCCGTCCGGCGCGCGGTTGAACCAGTCGAGGCCCGCGAGGACGGAGAGCGGCGCGGACGCGCCCTGCACGACGGCGGGATAGAGGCGGATCTCCAGCGCGGGGAAGCGCCGCATCAGCACGCGGCAGAGATCGTGGACGACGGCGCCCGCCGGGCTCGTCACGAGGCCGATGCGGCGCGGCAGGAACGGCAGCGGCCGCTTGCGCGCGGGATCGAACAGCCCTTCGGCCGCGAGCTTCGCCTTCAGCTCCAGATAGCGCTGCATCAGCTCGCCTTCGCCGAGGAGCCGCGCGCGCAGGACGACGAACTGGTACTGGCTGCGCGTGCCGATCGTCACGCGGCCGCGCACCTTCAGCTTCGCGCCGTCCTTGAAGCCGTTCTGCGCGGCGCAGGCGTCGAACGCGCCCTTGAACATCACGGCCGAAATCTGCGAGACGGAATCCTTGAGCGTGAAGTAGGCGTGGCCCGACGGGTAGCGCTTGAAGCCCGTGATCTCGCCTTCGAGGTCGATGACGGGGAACTGCCCCTCCAGCGTCCGGCGGACGGCGGCGGTCAGCTCCGAGACCGTCCACACGCGCGGCATCGCCCTCTCGTCACCGGCCATCCGACCGCCCCCTCGCGACGACCCTGGCGAGGACCTGCCGCTTGCGGTCCTGCACCGAATGGAGACCGACCGAGAAGATCGTCCCCACCGCGAAGAACGCGCTCAGGAGGTTGGTGCCGCCGTAGCTGAAGAACGGCAGCGCCATGCCCTTCGTCGGCATCGCCTCGCAGACGACGCCGAGGTTGAACATCGCCTGGAAGAAGATGATGAAGCTCATGCCCAGCACGAGGAAGCGCCCGAACCGGTCGGCGGCGTGGCGCGCGATGTAGATGGACAGCGCGAAGAACGCCGCGAAGAGCGCGATCACCGCGATCGAGAAGAAGAGCCCCAGCTCCTCCGCGCCGACGGCGAAGATGAAGTCGGTGTGCGCCTCGGGCAGGTAGGCGTGCTTCTGCATCGACTCGCCCAGCCCGAGCCCCCAGATGCCGCCGTTCTGGATCGCGACGCGCGCCATGTACGCCTGGTACTCCGCCGGATCCATCGTCGCGAGCGACGGCGCGGCGTGCGCGGCCGATGCGGCCGCCGCCTCGCCGCCCCCGCCGTTGAAGAGCGCGAGCAGCTTGTTGAGATAGGGCGCGAGCCGCCGCATGCGGTTCGCGTTGAGCGACAGCATCACGATGAAGCCGATCACGCCCGCGCCGATGAACGGCAAGAGGTGCAGGAGGCGCGTGCCCGCGACGAACATCACGAGGAAGCCCGCCGCGCCGACGACCATCGTCGAGCCGAAGTCCGGCTCCTTGAGGACGAGCGCCGCGAGGACGGCGATGATCAGCGCCGGGCAGAGCGCGCCGCGCCGGAAGAGCTCCACGCGCCAGCCCGCCTTGTCCATCCACACCGCCACCGCGATCACGGCCGCGAGCTTCGCGAGCTCGCTCGGCTGGAGGCGCAGGGGGCCGCACGACAGCCACCGCTGCGAGCCGTTGATCGCCGGGAAGAGGAAGACCGCGCCGAGCAGCGCGACCACGAGCAGGTAGAAGAGCACCGTCAGCACGCCGTGCTCGCGCCACTGGCGGTAGTTGAAGAACGCCACCGCCACCGCGACGACGATGCCGGCGACGAGATAGGCCGCCTGCCGCTTCATGAAGAAGTAGGCGTCGTTGTGCAGACGGACGCCGTTCGCCTCGCTGGCGCTCGACAAAACGACAAGGCCCAGCGCCACGAGAGTCGCGACCACCAGGCCCAGCGCGTAAAGTGCGGACTTGCGCACGTCGATCAGAGGAGCGTGCCCGCGGGGAGCTTGATGATCTGACCTTCCTTGAGCTCGTCCGTCGGGCTCAGGTTGTTGAGCTCGCGGATCTCCGACGGATTCAGGCTGAAGCGGATGGAGAGGTTGAGGACGTCCTCGCCCTCCTGCACCTGGTAGCTGTCGCCGTCGGTCGCGTCCACGGCGGCGACCGGCGCGGGCGCCGGGGCGTCCGGCGTCAGAACGGTGCCCTCGGCGGCGGGCGCGACGTCAGCCGCCGGCTCGACGACCGGCGCGGCGGGCGCGGCCGTCGGCTGCGCCGGCGCAGGCGAGGCCGCCTTTGTCGCCGCAGGCGCCTTCTTCTCCGTCGCGGGGGCCGCCGGCTTCGCCGCGCCGGCCTTCACCGGGACCTTCAGCTTCTGGCCGACGACGATCCGGTCGCTCGTCAGTGCGTTCATCTCCTTGAGCTGGCGGATGTTGATGCCGCGCGGATAGGCGATCGCGCCGAGCGTATCGCCCGACTTGACGACATACTCCTCCGTCGCGCCCGTGTAGGTCGCGGGAGCCGCCGGCTTCGGCTGCGGCTTCGCGAACGCGCCGTCCGGCACCGTCTGCTCGCCCACCTCGTGCTGGCCGGGGATCTTGAGCTTCTGGCCGAGGCGCACGACGTCGCCCTTGAGCTGCGGGTTCGCCGCCTTGATGGCGTCGATCTTGACGTTGAACCGCTTGGAGATCTTCGCGAGGTAGTCGCCGCGCTGGACGATGTACGTCGTGTACACGGGCTCGGCCGGCGCCGGGGCGGGCGCATCCGCGTCGCGCGTGACGGGCGCGACCTCGACCGGCTGCGGCACGGGACGTTCGTCGACCGTGACGACCGGCTCGACGATCTCCACCGGCTTCACGTCCGGCGTCACCTCGACGGGCCGGGCCGGCGCGGCGGGAACGTTCTTGACCTCGTTCTGCACCTTGCCGTTCTTGTTGACGTAGTTGGGATCCTTGCAGCCGGCGACGACCGCGAGGGCCGCGACGCCGAACACCACACCGAGCTTGTTCATTTTTCTTTTATTCCTTCTCGTTTGACGAGTTGCGCGAAGACGTCCCCGCGCTCCCCGAAGTTTTTAAACTGGTCGAAACTTGCGGTTCCGGGCGAAAGGAGCACCGTCTCGCCCGTCTCCGCGTCGCGCATCGCAGCCTCGACAGCCTTTTCCATCGTGCCGCAGATTTCGCAGTCGACGGCGTCGGACCAGGCGGAACGAAACTCCTCCGCGCATCGTCCTATAAGATACACTTTTTTGACCCGTTTCGTCAAGGGGGAACTTGCAGTTTTTGGGTCGTCGCCCTTGGGAAGGCCGCCCGCGATGAGGCGCACGCGCGCGCCCGCCATCGTCACGCCGGCCGCGAGCGCGGCGACGGACGTCGCCTTCGAGTCGTCGATGTAGCGCACGCCGTTCAGCTCCGCGACGAGATTCATGCGGTGCGGCAGCGGCGCGAACGCGGCGAACGCCGCCGCGATCGACGCGTCGTCCAGCCCCGCCGCGCGCAGCAGCGCGACGGCCGCGCAGCCGTTCGCGCGCAGGATGTCGTTGTCGAAATACGAGCCCGCCAGCAGCGCGCACGCGGACGCGTCCGCCGCGCAGTCCCACCCCTTCACCGGCCGGCGCGTCATCCCGAGGAGCTTCAGCTTGAGCGCGTGGTAGAGTTCGAGCGAGCCGTGGCGGTCCAGATGGTCCGCCTGAAGGTTGAGGACCGCCGCCGCCGCGAACGTGTCCGGCGGCAGGTTCGTCGTCTCAAGCTGGAAGCTCGACACCTCGACGACGGCCCAGTCGCACGCGCCCACCGCGCTGACGGGCAGCCCGTAGTTTCCGCACGGCACCGCGCGCCGCCCCGCGCGCGTCAGCGCGTCCGCGACGAGCTTGACGACGCTCGACTTGCCCTTCGAGCCCGTCACGGCGAGCAGCTGCACGCCGCGCGCCTTCAGGCCGCGCACGCCGAATTCCAGTTCGCTCATCACGCGGACGCCGGGACTGGCGACGACGAGATCGGCCTTCTCGACGACCGTCACGTCGTCGCCGCGCGCCGCGAGCGCCGCCTGCGCCGCCTGGCCGCTGCGGCCGAACCCGAGCACGACCGCCTTCATCGCGCGCCCTCGGCCGAGAGGACCTTCTTCACGCGCGCCACGTCCGCCTTTGTCATGCCCGTGCCCGACGGGAGGCAGAGGCCGCGCGCGAAGAGGTCTTCCGCCACCGCGCCGCCGTAGACGCGGCAGCGCCGGAAGACGGGCTGCAGATGCAACGGCTTCCAGACCGGCCGCGCCTCGATGTTCGCCGCCGCGAGCCGCGCGAGCGCCGCGTCGCGCGCGGCCGTGTCCGCGAGCAGCTTGACCGTCAGCCAGTGGTTTTCGCCCGCGACCGGCGGCAGACAGCCGTCCGCGCCGTACGCGGCCGCGATCCGGCGGCGCTTGTCCAGGATCTTCCCGAGCCGCCCGAGCTGCGCGAGGCCCAGCGCGGCGAGGAGGTTGCTCAGGCGGTAGTTGTAGCCGACCTCCCGGTGCTCGTACCAGACGGCCGCCTCGCGCGCCTGCTGGCTGCGCTTGCGCGCGCGCGCCGCGAGCGCGTCATCGTCCGTCAGGAGCGCGCCGCCGCCGGACGTCGTGATGATCTTGTTGCCGTTGAAGGAGTAGATCGCGCACGCGCCCGCGCTCCCGGCGGGGCGACCGTTGTACGTCGCGCCGACGGCCTCGGCCGCGTCGCTGACGAAGACCGCGCCGTGACGCCGGCAGAGCGCGTCGATCGCGTCGTAGTCGCAGCAGCGGCCGTAGAGGTCGACGGCGATGACCATCGTCGGGCCCTTCGCGTC
This sequence comes from Verrucomicrobia bacterium UBA7008, assembly GCA_002449695.1. Classification (GTDB taxonomy): domain Bacteria; phylum Verrucomicrobiota; class Kiritimatiellia; order RFP12; family UBA1067; genus UBA1067. The sequence continues at coordinate 46,764 of DJXI01000085.1, forward strand.
CGCGAGCGCCCGCGCGAGCCGCGCGACGTCGATGTTGCCCGTCTCGTCGCTGTCGACGAAGACGAGCTTCGCGCCGCGATGGTACGCGGGGCCGACCGTCGCGATGAAGGTGAGCGTCGGCGCGATGACCGTCCAGCGCCGGTCGACGCCGTATTCCGCCATCGCGAGATCGAGCGCGGCGGTGCCGCTCGCGACCACGACCGCCTGACGGCGGCCGGCGCGCGCGGCGAGGCGGCGTTCGAACGCATCGACCATCGGCCCGCACGGCGCGACGTACTTCGAGTCGAACGCCGCCGCGATCGCCTTGCGTTCCGCCGCGCCCACGTACGGCGGCGACAGGAAAATCCGCTTCACGGCCGCGCCCCTTCCGCCGTCACCGCACCGGCAGCAGCTTCTCCTGGCCGTTCATGTACGGCCGAAGCACCTCGGGGATCGTCACCGAGCCGTCCGCGTTCTGGTGCTGTTCCAGGAGCGCGACCATGAGGCGCGGCAGCGCGACGCCCGAGCCGTTGAGCGTGTGGACGAACTTCGTCTTGCCGTCCGCGTCCTTGAAGCGGCAGTTGAGGCGGCGCGCCTGATAGTCGGTGAAGCACGAGCAGGACGAGACTTCCAGCCACTGCTCCTCGCCCGGCGCCCACAGCTCCAGGTCGTAGCACTTCGCCGCCGAAAAGCCCATGTCGCCCGAGCAGAGCTGGAGGACGCGGAAGTGGAGCCCGAGGCCCGTCAGGATCTCCTCCGCCTCCTTGACGAGGATCTCCAGCTGCTGGAACGACGTGTCGGGATGGACGAAGTTGACCATCTCCACCTTGTCGAACTGGTGCACGCGCAGCATGCCGCGCGTCATCTTGCCGGCGCTGCCCGCCTCGCGGCGGAAGCACGGCGTGTACGCCGTCAGCTTGATCGGCAGGTCCTTCGCCGCGAGGATGTCGTCGCGGTAGTAGTTCGTCACCGGCACCTCGGCCGTCGGGATGAGCCAGAAGTCGTCGATTGGACAGTGGTAGAGATCCTCCGCGAACTTCGGCAGCTGGCCCGTGCCCGTCATCGACTCGGAGTTGACGACGAACGGCGGCAGCATTTCGGTGTAGCCCTGCTTCTGGCAGTGGACGTCGAGCATGTACTGGATGAGCGCGCGCTGGAG
>DJXI01000085.1:47967-146616 GCA_002449695.1 Verrucomicrobia bacterium UBA7008
GCGCGCGCTGGAGCTTCGCGCCCTGCCCGAGGATGATCGGGAAGCCCGTGCCCGTCAGCTTCACGCCGCGCGGGAAGTCGAAGATGCCGAGCTTCTCGCCGACCGTCATGTGGTCGAGGATCTTGAAGTCGCGCTCGTGCCACTCGCCGACCTTGCGCACGACGACGTTGGCGGACGAATCCAGGCCCGTGGGGATTTCCGGCGCGGGGATGTTCGGGATCATCAGCAGCGTGTCGCGCAGATCCCTGTCGACCTCGGCGAGCTCGCGGTCGATCTCCGCGATGCGGTCGCCCACCTGGCGCATCTCCTCCTTGGCGGCCGCGATGTCGCCGCCCTCCTTCGCGATCTTGCCGATCTCCTTCGAGGCGGCGTTGCGCTTCGCCTTCAGCGCCTCCGTCTCGCCGACGAGCGCGCGCCGCTTCGCGTCGAGGTCGCGCGCCTTCTCCAGCTTCGCGGCCTCCACGCCGCGCCGCGCCAGCTGGGCGGCGGTGTTGTCGAAATCATCCCGCAGTTTCTTGATGTCAATCATTTCGTCTAATCTCCTTGGTAACGGCATAGTATATCACAAATCCGCCTCAACCGGCGTACGCCCCCGCAAAGGGGAAGGCCGCCTCCAGATTATATATTTTAGAAATACCCGCCCTTGTCGATGATTTCGCTGATGGTGTCGCCCTGGCGCACCCAGCTGAAGATGTCGACTTCGTTGCGCTCGATGCCCTCGGCGCGCAGCAGCACCTCGTAGGCAATTTCGCGCGGTATGCAGATGACGCCGTCGATGTCGCCCATGATGATGTCGCCGGGACGCACCGTCACCTTGCCGATCCTGACCGGCACCTGGTAGTGCGTGATCATGCAGCGGCCGAGCGAGCCGTTCGACACGCGGTACTTGTAAAACACCGGAAAGTTCTGCTCCAGTATCTGCTTCGTGTCGCGGATGCCGCCCGCGATCACCGCGCCGCGGATTCCCTTCGTGATCGCCGTCGCCGTCATGACGCCGCCCCAAAGCGAGGCCTCCACGTCGTCGGACGTGTCCCACACGACGACGCCGTTCGGCCTGAAGTCATCGAGCATCTGGGCGCGGAACGTCATCTCGCCCTCGATCATGCAGTTCGGCGCGGACTTCACCGTGAACGCCTCGCCGCAGACGACCATCTCGTCGCGGAGCGGCATGATCTCGTGCGGCAGGTTCTGGTCGAGCAGGCACGCCTCGCGCATGACGTCGTTGACGCAGCCCGTGTAGAGCTTCTCGAAGCGCTCGCAGAGCTCCTTGACGGGGATCGGAAATTCGTTCGTCGGCACGCTCTGGCGCTTCGCGATGAGCCTGTCGAGTTTCATAAGGCCGGCTTCCTTGGCCTTGGTACGCATATCGGCGAGTGAGGGCATTTGAATTCCTTTTTGAGTTTTAGACAGGATTTACAAGATTGTTTTTAACGCAGAGGCGCAGAGAGCGCAGAGGCATTTGCGATTTGTGATCTATGCGTTCTTCTTGACCACCATAGCCTCGCCGAAGGTGGTTGCGGATGAAACATTTCCAGTACCTTGAAGCAGCGCTTTAAGGTATCCGTTGGCGAAGAGGCGGCCAAGCGTGAAGTAGCCCGGCGTGCCTTCGGGCGTGAGGACACGGTCGTAAGCCATCTCGGGGACATGATCGCCGCGGACGGGCACGTCGAGCCCGATCGCGCGGTAGGCGCGCATCAGCGCGAACTGATCTGTGTCGCCCTGATCGTGGAAAAGCTCGGTGAAATCGGTCTTGTCCCCTTCCACGTCGCGCACATGGATGAACGCGATGCGCTTCCCGAAATGCCGCGCAGTCGATTCGAGATCGACACTCATGAGTTTGAAGTTCGCCTGGCAGAAGGTGACGGCGTTCGACGGCGATGGATAGAGCGCGTAGGCGCGGTCGTAGGCTTCAATGCTGCCGAAGATGCGCGCATAGCCGCCGAGCGAATCGAGGCACGGATCGTCGGGGTGAAGCGCCATGCGCACGCCCCACTTCTCCGCCGTCGGCATCACGGCCTTGATGAAGCATGCGTAGTTCGCCCAGACCTGATCGTGGGAGAGACGAAGGACTTCGGACTTCCGACTTTCGACTTCAGCACTGGAAGTCTGATGTCCGAAGTCCGAAGTCTTCTTCGTTTCCGCCAGCGAGAAGTACGTCGCCTTGGCGCCGCCGCGGCCTTCGCGCACGCCCGTCCGCGACCAGCCCTTGCCGACCATGAAGTTGTAGCAGAGGAGCTTTATGCCGAGCCGCCCCATCGACTCCAGCAGTTCGCGGTAGTGCGCCAAGGCCTCCTCGCGCAGAGTCGCAGGGTTTCCCTCGCCCGCCCCATACTCCTTTATCGGGGTCATGTCGAACGGGTCGCCTTCAAGTCCGACAACGTTGAGTCCAGCAGACTTGAGACGCGACACGATGGACGAAAGAGTTTCATATCGCCACGGATCGGCGAGTCCCGTCAAATCGGGATTCACCTTCACGATGACGTCCGTGATCCCCATCTGCGGGCAGAGCGTCCACAGCGGATGCGGCGTCGGCGGTACGAATTCCACAAGCGTCATTTCGTTCCTCCATGAGATGTCAGCACGAGAGACTTCTCGGTCAGCAGACATGGCGAGTCGTAGATTGGCACGTTGACGTAACGCGTGGAATTGGCCGACACGCACACGTCCCTCTTCGGGAACTCGTAGACCGCGCCCGTGAAGAGATCCACCCACACGGGATCCTTGAGGGGCGCGCCTGTCCACTTGAAGGTGTGGGGACGCGTGATGAAGCTGTCGCCCGGACGCTCGTAGACGGGCACAACCTGTCCGGCGGGCAGCAACGGCTCCTTTTCCTTGTCCACCTTCCGCGTCGTCTCCGCGCATGTCCAGAACACGAACACGCGCGCGCCGTCGGCCTTGGCATATTCATAGGTGCACACGGTGCTGTCCGTCGTGCTGAAACCGGAGTCGACAACGCGCGTGAGCGTCTCGTCGAACACGCTCACCACGTTCTGCACGGCGTAGTAGGCGCGCTTGACGGCGATCACCTCCTTCTCCTCGTTCGCGCGCAGAAGCCCCTTCAGGTTGATTTCGCGCCCCGTGTGGTTGAAGTCGCAGATCGTGAACACGCTCGACTCCACGTCGTGTCCGAGATCGCCGAGCATCCTGCGCATATCCCATTTGGCCTGGCTGTACTCGCTCCAGGGGATGTTAGAGAGCGCAAAGCGCGTGGCCATCTCGCTTGGACAGCCGTTCTCGCCCTGTCGCAGCTTCGCCGCGGGGTTGTACTTCGCGAGCACGGCCTTCTGCGCCTCGACCTGCGCGTAGGAACTCTCGGGCGCGGGCGCGTAGCCGTGGTAGATGATTGAATCGAACAGTTTCACATCCTCGCCCATCTCCTTCAGACACCTGTCGAGGAATTCGGCACTGTTGTGCGCGAGCGAGAGTCCGGCGATACGTGCGTTTGGTACGTTGCGGCGAATCATCTTAGCGGTGCGCACGTTGAACGCCGCGATAGCGGCGGGCGTCTTCTTCGGCGTGCCGATGTCCGGCTCGTTCCACATCGCCCAGTCGCGCACACGCGTGGCGAAGTGCTTCGAGAGGGCATCCACCCACGCATCCCATCCGGCGAGGCCCTCCTCGCTCGTAGGAAAGCCGCCGGCGAGGTCCCTGCCGCCACCGCCGGGATAAACAGGATTGCCGTAGCCCGTCTCAAGCATCGGCAGGATGCCCTGCCCAAGCGCGTAGTCCACCTGATGGTCGAGCCAGGCGAAGTCGTACACGCCCTTCACCCGCTCGCACTTCGCCCAGCCCGCCTGCAGACGTATCTTCTTGATGCCAAGAGGCGCAAGAAAGCGCCTGTACTCGTCGAACTTCGCGAAGTCGCGGTCGAGCGCCTCGCAGCCGAGCGTCCAGTTTGAGCTGCGGATGTCCTTCACGCTGCGCGGCGCGAGCGTGCCCACGCGCTTCAGCCCCACGCGAAGCGGGGACTCCACGCGGTCGGGGGCTGTAGACAGCTCCACCTCGCCACTCGCCGAAATAACCGACGCGCAGACCGCCGCAAAGATCAAATTCGTTTTCATCTGCCGTTCCTTTTCGATAATTGTCCGGTGGCAACTGGTGGATAGCCTACACGCCCGCCGACGCAAGAAAGCCGCCGTCGACGGGAACTGTTATACCGGTGACGAAAGCTGAAGCCGAATCGTCAAGAAGCCAGTTCACACATCCGAGAAGGTCTTCCGCCTCGCCGAACCGCCCCATCGGCGTGTGGTGCATCACCTGTTCGCCGCGCGCGGAGAGGCCGCCGTCCGGCGTCATGAGATAGGCGCGGGAGCGTTCGTTGACCATGAAGCCGGGCGCGACGGCGTTCACGCGCACCTTCGCGGGCGCCATGTACTGCGCAAAGAACATCGTCCAGCTGGCGATCGCGGCCTTGCTCATCGCATACGGCGCGACGCGCGTCAAGGGACGGTAAGTGTTCATCGACGCGAAGTTGAGTATCGCGCCGCCGCCGGCTTTCGCCATCTGAAGGCCGAAGATGCGCGACGGGATGACGGTACCGAGCGTGTTGATCTCAAGGACGCTCTTGAACGCCTCCATGTCGATATCGAAGAAACCGCGATCTGCGGGAAGGTCGTTGTTCTCGCGCAGAGACGCAGAGGCGCAGAGGTCTTTTTCGCAGAACCTAAGCCGCGTCGGCATGGCCTTTACGTTGTTTCCGCCCGCGCCATTGATCAGGAAGCGGCAAGGTCCCCATTCTGCCTCGACGCGCACGGCGATATCAGCCACGGCCGCCTCATCGGTAACGTCACCTGGCTCAATGCGGCACACGCCGCCAGCTGCCGCGATTGCGGCGGCCACCTTCTCAAGTTTTTCGCGCGTGCGTCCCACGAGAACGACCTTCGCGCCTTTTCGCGCCAAGTCCTCGGCTATGACGCTGCACAGCGTCCCGCCCGCGCCGGTCACGACGGCGACTTTCTCTTCGTATGCGATCATGGCCGGATTCACCTTAAGATAATCAGCATTCCACGCCGCGTGTTCTCCACGGTGGCCTTGTTTGAGACGCCATAGCCCGCTATCGCGTAGAAGGCGAGGCACTGGTAGCTGGCGGCGGGAGCCTTCTCCCATTCCACATCAAGCGTCCGACCTGTCGCACCGGGGATAAGTTCACCGTTCTTCAGCCACTGGTAGCCGGTCGCGCCGGGCGCGTGTGCCGAAAGGGTCGAAGAGCCATCGACGCTGACTGTGCACGACTGTGGATGTGTGGAGAACATAAGTCCGTTGCCGTCCGAACCGCCCCCATGAATCGAGAAGTCGGATTTGGCGGAAGCGTTGACATTGTCGGCGAACGTGCCCGTCAGCGGATCATAAAGTCCCGCTTTGCCATCCAGCACTGCGGGCGTGAAGTCGCGCACGAGATTGCCGTCTTCGTAAATCTTCAGCGAATACACCCTGAGCGCCTGGGGATCCTGGACGCCCGTTCCGTTGTTGGTGCGCCGGCCGAAGAGAACTATCGAAGCGCCGGCGTCGAAAGACGAAGGAATGGTGAAGGAGTCGCTCTTGACGACGGTTCCGTCCTGCTTGATTGTCCGCGCTCCTGTTGAAAGGTCGATGTCATAGACGTGTCGCGTCCAGTTCCACTGCGCCGGCGAGTTGGCGCTGTCGAACGCAGCCTTGCCGCCGTCAAAGTACCGGAAGCGGATTCCGCCGTTCTGGTTGTAGAACCCGAGGCACGGGGCCGACTCGCCGCTGCGCGCGTCGAGGGCGAAGAGCGCCGACATGTCGTTCGTGGCGACGAAAGCGTAGTCGAGGACGATGCGCGAGTTTTTCTTGAAAGAGTAGCCGGTGTCGAGAATCGGCCCGGCCTCCGCCGCCTCCAGATACGCGTCGGCGGATGCCGCGGCGCCGATTCCTCCCGCGCTCGCGCATTCCACAGCGCCGCCGACGGCGAGGCGGCAGCCGGTTTCGGGCGTGTAGAACTTGGAGTTCTGCGCGTCCCAAAGCCCGCTCACGCCATCGACGATGCGCGGCGTGAAATCGCGCACGAGCGTGCCGTCATCCCATATCTTCATGCCGTAAACCTTGACGTCGGCGGCGTTGCTATAACCGCTCGCAGCATTTCCACCGAAAACAACGAGCGATTTCGCCGCGCGTTCGTTTGTGTCCGGCTTTTGCGAAAGCGTCCCCTCGAAAAGGATTTCGCCGTCCGCATCGGCGAGGACGGCGGAGTTGCCGGGCCCGTCGAGCGTGAGGACGCGGCGGCTGCCGTCCGCGGCGATCTTCGTCGTCACACCGTTGTTATTTTTGGAGCGGACGGTATAGGCTATTTCCCCGGCTGTCGTCACATACATCCCCCAGCACAATCCAGAGGTGGCGATGACGCCGAACGGGCGAGGCCCGCTGTTGGTGGAGCAAAGCGCGAAGTCGAACTCGACCTTTGTGTTGCAGTCCGGGGTGAAACCGGTGTCGATGTAGACGGGCTTTGCGGACGAGCCGAGCGCGTAGGCAGAGTCCGTGCCGAAGACAAAAGGATTGCCTTCGCTCTGGACGTTCCCGTAAACCACGCCGTTGACGCGGTCGTAAAGCCCTGTCACGCCGCCGAACGAATACGGAATGAGGTCGCGCACGAGTTCGCCGTCGTCGAAGACTTGCATCGAATAGAGCCTACCCGTGAAGCCGCTGTCATAGCCGCTGGCCGTGTGGCGCGCGAAGACGGCGAGGGAGAGGCTGTTCGTCGCGGTGCGGATCTGGGACGAGACATCCACCTCTATCGTCTTGCCGGCGCCGGCCAGAGTCGCCGTTCCGCTCGCGCAGTCGAGCGTGGCGGTGTAGCGCGAAAAGGTCGGCGGCGCCTTGGAGCCGAAGTTCTTGTAGACGGAGGTATTCGCCGCGTCTCCCATTGCGAAGGCAATGTTGGCGCCGGATTGGAAGTAAAGTCCCGCCGAGAACGGAAGTGTGCTGCCAGCCGAGCCGAACACATAGCGCGTGCCGTTCGTGTTCGCGCACTCGAAGTCTATGACCACCTTGGTCTTTCCGCTCGCACACCATCCCGTGTCGATGGCCTGCGAGCCATCCGACTCTAGATATGTGTCAGACATGTTGGCGACGGTGGCCGCTGCAACGGTCTCACACGATACGGCGACGAGTACCGCAGCGATGCAGGCACTCCAGCATTTAGTCTGTTTTGCGGTCTTGCTCATTGTATTGCTCCTTTCTGTAAGAACATGGCATGTGCGTTTACGTAGCATACATTCTCCAGCAGCGGGCGCAGCAGCGCTTCGTCGTCCGGGAACGAACCAGACGCAACCTTCTCCGCCAACCACTTGCAGAGAACGCGGCGAAAGTAGTCATGGCGCACAAGCGAGAGGAGAGAGCGGGAATCCGTCGTCATGCCGACAAACGTCGAGAGGACGCCGTACGCCGCGTTCTTCTCCAGCACGTCGCGTATCCCTTCCTCGTGGTCGCACCACCACCAGGCCGGGCCGAGCTGCACCTTGCCGGGAACGCCGTCTTCAACGAACGATCCGGCGAGCACCGCAAGCGAGGCATGCGCCGCCGGGTTGAGCGACATGAGGATGGTGCGGGGGAGAGCGTTCTCCTTCTCCAGTCTATCCAAAAACGCGGCAACGACGGCGGGATCGACGGGCGCGCGCATCCCGGCGAAACCGCCCGCCGGACCCGCAGCCGCGCGAAGTCGCGACGACGTCTCGCGGCGCGCGCCCATGTGCAGCAGCATCGTCCAACCGTGCGCCGCGGCATACGCCGCGACAGTCGGTAGGGCGCGATGACCCCATCGCGCCGCATCTGCCAGGATCGAAACATCATCGACCGAGACATCAACCACCCGGCAACCCGCCGCGCGGAACTTCTCAAGCGTCTCGACCGGGACTTCGTCACCCGCGTTCATGCGGAGCGATGGAACGACCTTGAAAGAGGACTTCAGACTTGGGACTTCAGACTTCGAAGCGACCTCTCCACGCGCCGTCCCCCGAAGTCTGTCGTCTGTCGTCTGAAGTCCTTCCAACTCCCCCGCGCCTACGCACGGGCTCAAATACTCCACACCAAACTTCTTCAACATCTTCGACGGAGTCCATTCAGAAAGCGACACATTCTCCACGCACTCCCACCATCTACCCTCTGCGCCTCTGCGTCTCTGCGCGAGACATCTTCCATCCCACAGCCATGCCAGTTCCTGCCCCGCCCACGCGAAGAGCGGGTTGCCTAAGAGCTTCGGCAGCGTGCGCTTCCACGCCGCCCACTTCTCGTCCTCGCTCGCGTCGCCGGTGATGACGCGCTCCGGTTCGCCGCAGATGCGCATCGCACGGTGCTTGTAGGGATCGGCCTTCACCCAGACTTCGTAAAGCGAGCCGAGCGGCTTGTCCTCGGCGAGCATCCGCATGTCGAGATGGTTGTGCCAATCAACAATCGGCAGGTTCCGCACCCACGAATACATGACGTCAAAGTTCACGGAACAGTCCCTCCCTGTCTTCCCGCTCCTTCTGCGGCGTGCCGAAAAGCGCACCGCCGAAGAATCCCGCGAAGCACACCGCGATCTGGATGAATGTGCCGGCCTCCCACGAAAGACCCTTCCAGCACGTCTTCAGAAGCAGACCGGAAATGACGCCCGCCGCGACGCACAGATAGACGCCTTTTGCGTTCGGACGCTTCCAGAGGATGCCGAAGACCGTCGGTATCACGATCGGGACGCCGAAAAGCGCCATCAGAAGCTTGTTGGCCTCGAACGCGCCGCCGAGACGCGAGACGAAGAGCGCACCGAACGCGATGAGCGACGCGACAAGCACCGTTCCGATGCGTCCGACGAACAGCAGTTCCCGACCCTCCGCGTTCCTGCGGAAAAGCCGCTTGTAGATGTCCGTCGTGAGGACGCTGCTTGTCACGTTGAATTCCGCCGCGAGCGTCGAAAGGGACGCCGCGAGCATGGCGGAGACCATGAGCCCCAGCATCCCGTGCGGCAGAAGGCGGGCACACATCTCGATGTAGCTCCTCTCGTGCATCTCGGGCGGCAGATCCGGAAGATACACGCGCGCGGCGACGGCCGGAAGGACGGCAAGAACCGGGAACACGAAGAATATTGCGGACGAGAGGAGCCCCATCTTCACGGCGTCACGTTCGTTCGGGACGGACGCGAGACGCTGGACGAACGACCACGCCCCGTTGTACTTGATGAAGACGATCAGGTAGTAGGCGGCAAGGAAGTACAGCGTGCCGCGATGTCCGCCGAAGAGCGAGAAATGGTCCGGCACGGCGCGATAGAGCTCGCCGAGGCCGCCGACGGCGTTCAGCGAAAGCGGCAGAATCGTCAGCGCGACCGTCATCAGCACGGCGCACTGTATGATGTCCGTCACGAGAACGCTCCAGAGTCCGCCGGTGGTCGTATAGACGAGAACGACGCCCGCACCGAGCGCGATGCCGGTCGAGAGCGACACGCCGAGGAACTGCGAGGCGATGATGCCGAGCGTGTAGAGCCTGACCGCGTTGTCGAGAATGCGGAACGCGACGCCGCACCAGGAGAGGAACTGCCTCACGCCCGCGCCGTAGCGGCGCTCGAGATATTCGACCGGCGTCGCCAGATTCGCCCTCTGCCACCGACGAGCGAAGATGAAGGTGCCGAGAAGTATTGCGAACGCAGTCGACCAGAAGACCGTCAGACCCACAAGACCATCCTCGTAGCCGATCTGCGCGTAGGCGATGAAGACGAAGCAGCTGATCATCGCCATGTAGGAACTTACCGCGCCCATCCACCACGGCACCTTCTTTCCGCCCGAAAAGAAATCGCCGGCGCTCTTCACCCGGCGCCCCATGGCGATGCCGACGCCCATCGTCAGCGCAAAATACGCGACGATGACGATGCTGTCGGGCAGACTCAGATGGAGTACCTTCTCCATACGCGACAATTATAGCATTTTCCTTGCTTTGACAGCATCCCATTTTGTAATGAAATAACATCCCATTCAGGAAATATGGTATAATCTCGCCCATGAACACCGTACTGTACTTCCAGTCAAAGTCCAAAACGTCCGCCCCTGAAAAGCTCGCTGGCGTCCACGAGATCATGGAAAAGCACGGACACGCGATACAGGTCATCGAAGAGCGCCCCACGGCGCGGCTTGTGCGCGAACTCTGGGAATTCTGGAACCCGCTCGGGGCGATCATCGACTGCGGCGGGGAATACAACAACATCGACGCGGACATCTTCGGAGAAAATCCCGTTGTCTTTCTCGGACACAACCCGGACACGCTTCCGAAGAAGTGTCTTCTCGTCAGCAACAACCAGGCGGAAACGGCGCGGGCGGCGGCCCGCGAACTGCTGTCAACGGGCTTCGGGAACTTCGCGTTCGTACACGGTCCGGAGAGGAAGAAGTGGAGCAACCTGCGGGAGAAGAGTTTTGCCGACTCGCTTGCGCTCAACGGCAAGACGTGCAGCGTCTTCGCTCACGCCGCGGACAGGGCGGACGCCGTCCACTGGATTTCGGCTCTGCGCCGGTTTGTCGCGGCGCTGCCGAGGCCGTGCGCCGTGTTCGCCGCGAACGACAGGACGGCGGAAAGCGTCCTCTCCGTCGCCGCGATCGAGGGCATACGGGTTCCGTCCGAGATGGCCGTCATCGGAGTCGACAACTTCACGCCGATCTGCGAACACACGACGCCGCCGCTGTCCAGCATCGAGCCCAACTTCCGCCGGGGCGGAAACCTCGCCGCACTGATGCTGCTGGCCTCGCTGATGTCCAAAGGCCGCTGGCGCGGCAGCCGCGTCCAGACGTTCGGACCGCTGCGGGTCGCGCGCAGGGCTTCGTCGCGCGTGCTGAGCTTCGCCGACAGATACGTGTCCGCCGCGCTCGACCTGATACGCGGAGAAGCCTGCGCGGGGCTGACCTCCGCGCAGGTCGCGGCCGCGTTCCCCTGTTCGCGGCGCATGGCCGACATGCGCTTCAGACGGGCGACGGGGCATACGATCCTCGACGAGATCCACGCCGTCCAGCTGGAACGCGCCAAGGAACTTGCCGGGAATCCGAACATGCCGCTCAAGGCGATATCGGACTTCTGCGGATTCGCCAACCCGAATTCCCTTCGCAAGTTCTTCCGCAGGGAGACCGGCATGACGATGTCGAAATGGAGAGCAAGCAGCAAGTCCTGAAAGCGCGCGTTCGGCCGCGTCGTTCGCTGACGCGCACTCAGCGCGCGGCGTGCGGCGGCGCGCCGGCCTGCGTGCAGCGCCGCAGGAGCTTCCGGTCGCGCGTGACGACCTTGATCCGGTCCGCGAGCCCCAGCCACCGCGCCATGCGCACGAAGTCGACGATGAAGTCGTCCGCGCGCTGCGGCCCCGTCCCGCCCGTGTACGAGACGCGCACGCGCCCGTCTGCGCAGGAATTCTCTCGCGCGCCGTCGTAGACGATCCAGACGAAATCGGCGGGGTGCGCCGCGACGTGCGCGCGCGCGTCGGCCAGCAGTTCGTCGCGGCTCGCCGCAAGGCGGTCGGCGCCGAGAATCCGGTTCCAGCCGTCGACCACGACGAACGCGCCGCCGTCCGGCAGCGCGCGCAGGTCCTGCGCCGCGACGAGCGCGAGATCGAAATGCTCCTTGAGCGCGGCCGACTCGTTGCGCAGCCGCTGACACTCCGCCTTCAGCCGCTCGACCTCGCCCTTCAGCTCCCGCAGGTGCAGGACCTTTGACGACAGGATGACGTCCTGCGCGTTCATCCGAGGGCGAGCGCGCGCCGGTACGCCTTGACCATCTCGTCGTAGGCCGCGTCGTCGAGGAACGTGCGCTTCGGGTTCATCGCGAACGTACCGCCCCACTCGAACGCCTCGTTCGCGTACTTCGGCACGAGGTGGAAATGCAGGTGGTGGCCCGTGTCGCCGTACGCGCCGTAGTTCACCTTGTCCGGACGGTAGAGCGTGTGGATCGCGCGCGCGACCCGGTCGACGTCCGCGAAGAAGCGGTTGCGCTCGGCCGCGGTGAGCGCGGTCAGTTCGCTGACGTGCAGCTTCGCGGCGACGATGACGCGGCCCTTGTGCGACTGCTCCTTGAAGAGGTAGACTTTCGACGCGGGCAGCTCGCCGATCTTGATGCCGTAGGCCGCGAGGTATTCGCCCTCGGCGCAGTAGCCGCACGTCTTCTTCTCCTCGAGGAACGGCTCCTCGCGCGGGTCGCGCGTCCGCTCGCCGTAGCAGCGGAAGACGAGGTCGAGATGCTCGCTCGGCAGCTTCGGCGTGAAGAGGCTCACGAGCGGCACGACGACCATGCCGCCGAGCATCGCGACCGCGCCGCAGTTGATCGGATTCATCGGGTTGCCGAGGATCATGTTGACGACGGTCAGCCCCACGCCCCACGCGAACGACGCCCACACCGCGCCGCGCGTCACCCACCGCCCGTAGAGGCCGTACATGAACGGCGCGAGGAACGCGCCCGCCAGCGCGCCCCACGAGATGCCCATCAGCTGCGCGATGAAGTGCGGCGGATTGAGCGCGATCATGAGCGACAGGACGATGAAGAAGACGATCAGAACGCGCATCACCACGACCTTGCGGCGTTCGATCCGCGCCGTGATCGTGTCGTCGATCTTGCCCTCGGTCACTTCCTCCTCGATCGACTTCCTGTCGCGGTAGATGAGGTCGAGCGTCATCGTCGAGCTGGACGTCAGCACGAGCGAGGCGAGCGTGGACATCGACGCGGAGAGGACGAGCAGCAGCACGAGCGCCATCAGGACGTCGGGCAGGTTCTGGCCCAGCATCGTCGGCACGATCGAGTCGAACGCGAAGCGGCCCGTCCCGGCGTTGAACGCGGTCGGCACGAAGAGCCGCCCGAAGCCGCCGAGGAAGTAGCAGCCGCCCGCGACGACGACCGCGAAGAGCGTCGAGATGATCGTCCCGCGCCGGATGGCGCTCTCGTCGGTGATCGAGTAGAACTTGCCGACCATCTGCGGCAGGCCCCACGTGCCGAGCGAGGTGAGGACCACGACGCCGAGGAGGCTCCAGCCGTTCGGGCCGAAGAGCGAGGCGAAGTCGCCGGCGCGGAAGTTCGCGTAGAGCGCCGCGCCGGGCTGCCCGAGGTCGTCCGCGTTCGGCGCGGCCTCAGCCATCTTCGCGACGGCGGCGACGAGCCCGCCCTGGTGGTTGAGGACGACCGCGATGACCGTCGTGATGCCGAGGAGCATGATGACGCCCTGGATGAAGTCGTTGATCGCCGTCGCCTTGTAGCCGCCGAGGATCACGTAGACGGCGGTCAGGATCGCCATCGTCCACGCGCAGTAGACGTACGGCACGCCGAAGCCCGTCTCGAAGAGCTTGGAGATGCCCATGTACACGCCCGCCGTATACGGGATGAGGAAGATGAACGCGATGACCGAGGCGACGACGCGCAGCCCTTCCGAGTCGAAGCGCGTGCCGAAGAAGTCGGGCATCGTCCGCGACTGGATGTGCTGGGTCATCAGGCGCGTGCGGCGCGCGAGCACGAGCCACGCGAGCATCGAGCCGATGACGGCGTTGCCGACGCCGATCCACGTGGAGCTGAGGCCGTACTTCCAGCCGAACTGCCCGGCGTAGCCGACGAACACCACCGCCGAGAAGTAGCTCGTGCCGTAGGCGAACGCCGTCAGCCACGGGCCGACGCTGCGCCCGCCGAGCACGAAGCCGTCGACCGAGCGCGACTGCTTGCGGCTGTAGATGCCGACCCCGACCATGATGCCGAGGAAGACCAGGGTGAAGAGGACTTTGACGAGCATGGGGACTGTTCCTTTTTGTTACTTGCGAAGCTTGATCTTCTGGCCGACCCAGATGTTGTTCCACTCGCTCAGCTTCCTGCCGTTGATGCGCGCGAGTTCGGCCGGCGTGAGCCCGTAGGCGGCGGCGATCTTCGTGACGGTGTCGCCCTGCCGGACGACGTGGACCGCCGGCCGCGCGGCGGCGGGCGTGTCGACGCCGGTGACGTTCGTCGTGATGTCCGTGAGCGACCCCGTGGCCGCGCCGGCGACGGGCGTCACGGGCGCGGGGCGCGACGGCGACGCGGGCGCCGACGGCGTCAGCACCGTTGTCGGTGCCGCCGGGCGTGCTTCCGCCGCGGCGGACGGCGACGCGACGGGCGTCGGCGTTTCGTCCGCCGCCTCGATCGGTTCGGTCTCCGGCTCGTCCGTCGCGCCGGTCGTGCCGGACCGGCCGCCGCCGACCAGGAGCCCCACGATCACCGCGTGAAGCGCGAGACTCGCCGCCAGCCCGAGCGTCCAGCTGCTCGCCCGGCCGTCAGCCGCCATGGTGCCCGCCTTGCGCCGCACCGGCCGCCGTGTCATCCCAAAGGAGTGTCGTTTTCATTGAATATAGTATATCACAACCGCGCGCGCGCCGTCAGCCCCTGCGCTTGGCCAGCATCTCGTGGTATTCGGAATAGCTGCCCTCGAACCACGTCGTCCGGCCCTTGCCCTCGAACGCGAGGATGTGCGTCGCGATGCGGTCGAGGAACCAGCGGTCGTGGCTCACCACCATCACGCAGCCGCCGAATTCCTGAAGGCCCTCTTCAAGCGAGCGGAGCGTCGCGACGTCCAGGTCGTTCGTCGGCTCGTCGAGGAGCAGCAGGTTGCCGCCGCTCGTCAGCAGCTTCGCGAGGTGCACGCGGTTGCGCTCGCCGCCGGAGAGGACGCCGACCTTCTTCTGCTGCTCGGGCCCGCGGAAGTTGAAGCGCGAGCAGTAGGCGCGGCCGTTCATCATCGTCTCGCCCGCGAGGCGCACGAATTCGCCGCCGCCCGTGATCGCCTCGTAGACCGTCTCGTCCGGCTTCAGCTCCGCGCGCGTCTGGTCGACGTAGGAGAGCTTCACCGTCTCGCCGACCGTGAACGTGCCCGCGACCGGCTGGAGCTGGCCCGTGATGAGCTTGAAGAGCGTCGTCTTGCCCGCGCCGTTCGCGCCGATGACGCCGACGATGCCGCCGCGCGGCAGGTCGAAGTTGAGGTCGCTGTAGAGCACCTGGTCGCCGAACGCCATCTGGACGTGCTCGGCGCGCACGACGAGATTGCCGAGGCGCGGGCCCGGCGGGATGCGGATGACGAGATCGTCCTCGCGCGTCGAGACCTGCTGCTTCTGGAGCTCCTCGTACCGTTCGACGCGCGCCTTGGCCTTGGCGTGGCGGCCGCTCGGGTTGGTCTGGATCCACTTGAGCTCGTTCTCGAGCATCTTCTGGCGCGACTTCTCCACCTTCGCCTCGCGCGCGAGCATCGCCTCCTTCTGCTTCAGCCACTCCTCGTAGTTGCCCTTGTAGGGATAGCAGATGCCCTTGTCGAGCTCCAGGATCCAGTCGGTCACGTCGCTCAGGAAGTAGCGGTCGTGCGTGACGACGATCAGCGTGCCCTTGAACTCCTTGAGGTACGCTTCCAGCCGGAACGTCGTCTCGGCGTCGAGGTGGTTCGTCGGCTCGTCGAGGAGCAGCACGTCGGGGTTCGAGAGGAGGAGCCGCGCGATCGCCACGCGGCGGCGCTCGCCGCCGGAGAGGACGGCGACCGGCTTCGCGCCGTCGGGGCAGCCGAGGTCGGCCATGCGCCGTTCGACGAGGTTTTCGAGATTCCACCAGTCGTTCTTGTCGATGATCTCCTGCAGCCGCTCCATCTCCGCCGCCGCCTTGGGGTCGTCCAGCTCGCAGCAGAGGTCCTCGTAGCGCGCCACCATCGCCTGCGCGTCGGCGACGCCCTCCATCACCGTCTCGAGGACGGTCTTCGCGTCGTCGAGCTCCGGCTCCTGCGGGAGGTAGCCGACCTTCGTGCCCTTCGCGACCTGCACCGTGCCCATCAGCTCGGTGTCGAGCCCGGCGAGGATCTTCAGGAGCGACGACTTGCCCGCGCCGTTCGCGCCGATGACGCCGATGTGCGCGCCGTAGAAAAAGGAAAGGTTGACGTCCTTCAGGATCGTCTTGGTGCCGACCTGTTTCGTGACGTCGATGAGACTGAACTGGTATTCTCCCGCCATTGTCTGCTCCGTTCGTGCCGTGAGTCTGTTGTCGTGAAAGAGATAGTATATCAAATCCCGATTCGGCGCGTCAGTCGGAATCGTCCGGCCCCGGCGCAAGCCCCGCGCGGCGGTCAGAGCGCGTTGTCGATGCCCATGACGGGCAGATAGACCGCTTCCTTGACCGCCACCTCTTCGCTTCCGAACACATACTCCGCCGCCATCGGCTCCAGCTCGACCGTCTCCGCGTCCGCCGCGCCCGCGAAAGCGCCGTCGCCGCCGACCGTGGCCTTCGCCTCCGCACCCGCCTCGGCGCGCAGGTCGCGGCCCATGTTCAGCGCGGCGATGATGTACGCGGCGAAGCCGAAGAGCGCCGCGAACGTCAGCGCGAGCGCGAACATGCCGAGCGCCAGCTCGATGAACGCCTGGCCGCGGCGGCTAGTGGCCATGGCTGGTCCCTCCCCGCTCGCCGCCGCCGCCCGTGCCGCGCACGCACAGCCCCGCGTTGAAGCGGAGCCAGTTGACGCCCTCGCGCCGGAACGCGTCGTGCTCCCACGTCTTGAGCTGGAGGCAGTAGAAGCAGTCGCCGTTCAGCGCCGCGGGGCCGCGCTCCAGATAGACGCCGAGATGGTTGCGCACGTGATGCACCCAGCCGAAATCGGCCGTCGCCAGATCCGCGCCGCCGACCATGTCGAGCGCGACGAGCCGCACGTCCGTCAGGCACGGCACGACGAACCGCTTGAGCGCCGTCACGTCGCCGCGCGCGCCGTCGAAGCCGTCGAGCGCGCCGAACGGCTTGGCGGCGGCGGACCAGGACAGCGTCGCCGTGCGGTCCAGCGCGGTCGCCTCCGCCGTCCGGGTGCAGCGGCAGACCGCCGCCGCGCCGCGCACGTTGTACTCCTCCCGGATTTCGCCGACGATCGGAAACTCGTAACCGTCGGTCTCGTCCGCGAGGTGGCGGCCGACGAACCACCGCCGCCAGACCGACGGATCGAAGAAGAACCACGTCTGGCCGCCGTCGGCGAGAAGCCCCAGGTCCTCGCGCCCGGTCACGTCGGCGGTGCGCACGAGGCTTTCGAACCGCCGGCCGGTGAAGCGCTCGACGAGCGTCTTGAGCTCCGCGCGCGAGAACACGTCCGTCAGCGCCGTCTGGCGGGCCGTGAGGTGGAGCGAGAAGATCTCGCTGTTCTCCATCGAGTTGCGGTCCGTCTCGGGCAGCGGACTCCAGCTGCGGTAGCTCCCGTAGCCGCTCAGGATCGCCTCCGCGTTGAAATGGAACCAGCACCAGTCCCGGCCCGCGATCGCCAGATAGAACGCGCGCGTCAGCAGCAGGTGCGCGCCCGCCGAATGGTAGAACTCCATGTTGTCGGGCCCCGTCGCGAGCCCCTCGTTCGCCACGTTCAGAATCGCGGTCGCGTAGTCCGTCCACGCGCCGGGATACGACTCGGGATAGGGATCGCCCGTGCCGCCGTCGCCCGCGTAGACGGTGCGGACGGTCTGCACGTGGTCGCGCAGAATCGTCGCGAAGTCCTCGTTGACGGGCAGGTTGTTGCGCTTCGCGGCCTCGTTCGCGAAACGCAGCGCCTCGACGGGCCCCAGCAGGCACAGCCGCCGCTGCTCGAGGACGATCTGCGCGCAGCGGTTGCTGTCGCCCGCCAGCGCGGCGAGAAGGTGATCGACGTTGAGCCGCCCGATCTCGTTGACGAGCGAACCCTGCCGGTGCGCCGCCGCGAGCGCCGCCGCGTCGCCGCCGTTCTGGATCTGGTGCTTCGCGCGCACGGTGATGAACGTGTCGACGTTCAGGAGCGCGAGCACGCAGAGCGCGACGAGCAGCATCACCAGATAGACCGCCACCTGCCCCCGCCGCATCAGAGCCCTCCGTTCACCATGTAGAGCGGATAGTGCGACTCGACCGCCGCCGCGCCGTCCATCGTCCAGTCGTCCGTCGTCATCTTCAGCCGCGTCTCGACGGTCGCGCCGTCGGACAGGCCGAACTCGGTCGTGTGCCAGTGCGCGTAGTCCAGCACCGCCGCCGCGCGGCCGGGGTCCTCCGCCTCCAGATAGATCGGCACGCGCGCGGCCTCGTCGACCGCCGCGGCCGGCCACAGCCGTTCGCCCGCGACCGGGATCATCGCCGCGCGCGCGGACTTCAGGCACATGAATTCGTTGAACCCGACCGCGCGCGCGCGCGCCGCCCGCGCGGCGGCGTAGTCGAGGACCGTCCGCGCCTGAAGCCGCTGCGAAAACGAGAACGCCGTGAAGAAGACAAGGGTGAGAAAGACGAGGGCAAGGACCGTTTCGATCATCGCCTGTCCCCCGCGCCGTCCCTCGCGTGCGCGCGGCACGGTCAGTCTTCGCCGAGATCCCGGATGGTATTCTCGTCGATGCTGTCGACCGCCGCCTTGGCCGACTCGCCCTCCTGCGCCGAGAGCTTGTCCGCCGCGCCCGCCGCCTTGCGGCCG
The DNA here is from genome assembly GCA_002449695.1 of Verrucomicrobia bacterium UBA7008. Taxonomy (GTDB): domain Bacteria; phylum Verrucomicrobiota; class Kiritimatiellia; order RFP12; family UBA1067; genus UBA1067. The sequence continues at coordinate 66,350 of DJXI01000085.1, forward strand.
ATCGCCTTGCTCAGGTACGTGAAGACCGCGATCAGCGAAATCGCGATCAGGCTCACGATGATGATGTACTCCACCATCGTCTGCGCCTTCCTCATCTTTTTCATCATGTCTTCGCTCCTTTCGTCCCGTCTACGGATAATCGGGGCTGATCAGCGTCTGCGTGCGCACCGCGTTGCGCCGCGCCGCCGTCACCACCCAGCCCATCGCCGCGACCACGACGAGCAGCGCCAGAACGGCGAGCACGTACTCGACCATCGTCTGACCCTTTCTCGCGCGCAGCCTCATGCCGCATAGTATATCATAAATCCCGTCCACGCCGCGCGCAAAAAAACAGGCGGGGCGACACAGCCCCGCCTTTTTCCGCGCGGCAGAAGCGCCGCGCCCGTTTCCGCCGGTACCGCTTACCAGCGCGTCTCGCGACGCGGAGGACGGTCGCCGTAGCCGCCGCGCCCGCCGCGGTCGCCGTACCCGCCGCGGCCGAAGCCGCCGCGTCCGCCGCGGTCGCCGTACCCGCCGCGATCTTCGCGCGGAGGCTTGGGCTGCGACTCGTTCACGCGCACTGTGCGCCCGTCGAGCTCGTGTCCGTTGAGGGCGTCGATCGCCGCCTGCGCCTGGGTGGCGTCAGGCATCGTCACGAAGCCGAATCCCTTGCTGCGACCGGTCATTCGATCGGTCACGACCCGCACAGCGGTAACTTCGCCAAAGGCCGCGAACGCCGCCTTGAGCCCCTCGTCGGTCGTCGCGTACGCGAGGTTACCAACATAGATTTCCATCTTATTTTTCTTTCCTTGTGTAACTTTGCCCGGCCTTGAGGACACCCGCCCTTTTCGACCGGACGGTTAAATTTTATCAATTTTGCGCATCGGAAGTCAATGTGATTCTGCAACCGGCAGCGAGAAGACGCGGCCGGGCGCGTCCTGCGCGAGGATCTCCAGATCGACATCGCCGCGCCCCAGCTCCGCCAGCGCCGCGCGCATCGCGCCCTCGGCGAGGTGCGGCGCGTTGCACTGCCCGGAGAGATGCGCGAGCGCGAGATGCTTCAGTTTCGGCGACGCGAAGCGGCGCACGAGCTCGGCCGCGTCCGCGTTCGCGAGGTGGCCGCGCGGCCCCAGCACCCGCCGCTTGACGTGCTCGGGACGGTTGGCGCCGCGCACGAGGACGGGATCGTAGTTCGACTCCAGCGTCGCCGCGTCCGCCGCGCCGAGGCGCGCGCCCACCGAGTCGAGCGGCGTGCCGCAGTCGGTCGCGTGGAAGTAGGTGAAGCCGTCCGCCGTCACGAGATAGCCCACGGGATCGGGCACGTCGTGCGGCACGGAAAACGCCGTGACCGCGAACGGCCCCGTCGTGAACGACTGGCCGTTCGTGAAGATCATGAAGTCCGCGCGCGCGACGCCCGTCGCCGCCGCGATCGCCTCGGCCGTCATGTCGTTCGCGAAGAGCTCCGCCTGCGGGAAATGGCGGTGGAACGTGGCGAGCCCGCCGACGTGGTCGTCGTGGTCGTGCGTGAAGAGGACGGCGCGGATGCGCGCGGGATCGACGCCGACCTGCGCCGCGCGGCAGACGAGCGTGCGGCAGCCGAGACCGCAGTCGATCATCAGCCAGTCGTCGCCGCTGCCGACGAGATAGGCGTTGCCCTTGCTGCCCGACGCGAGCGAGACGGTCTTCATCCGCGTGCAAACGCCCGGTGCGCGATGTCGCGGCGGTAGAACATCCCGTCGAAGGAAATCTGCGCGACGCCCGCGTACGCGCGGTCGACGGCGGTGCGCAGGTCCGCGCCCAGGCCCGTCACCGAGAGGACGCGTCCGCCCGCCGTCACGAGGCCCGCGTCGGTCGCCTGCGTGCCGCAGTGGAAGACCGTCGCGTCCGTCACCTTGTCAAGTCCCGTGATCGCCTTGCCCTTCGCGTAGCTGCCCGGATAGCCGCCCGACGCGACGATCACCGTCGCCGCCGCCTCGGGCCGGACGACGATGTCCGCGTCCGCCAGGCAGCCGGTCGCCGCGTGGAGGAGCGCCGTCGCGAAGCTCCCGCCCAGACGCGGCAGCACGGCCTCCGTCTCGGGATCGCCGAAGCGCGCGTTGAACTCGACGACGTTGACCGTCGAACCGCTCTTCGCGCGCGGCCCGCGCGGGTGCGAGCCCGCGTCGTTCACCATCAGCCCCGCGTAGAGGATGCCGCGGTAGACGATGCCGCGCCGCTTCAGCTCGCGGACGACGGGCAGGATGATCTTCTCCTTGATGAGCGGCAGCTTGTCGTCGGTCACCACGGGCGCGGGCGAATACGCGCCCATGCCGCCCGTGTTCGGCCCCCGGTCGCCGTCGAAGACGCGCTTGTGGTCCTGCGAGCTCGGCAGCAGCACCGCGCGCTCGCCGTCGACCATCGCGAGGATCGAGCACTCCTCGCCGTGCAGGAACTCCTCGATCAGCACCTCCGCGCCCGCCGCGCCGAACTTGTTGGCGACGAGCATGTCGTCGATGGCGGCCTCCGCCTGTTCGGCCGTCTCGGCCACGACGACGCCCTTGCCCGCCGCGAGGCCGTCGGCCTTGATGACGACGGGCAGCCCGAAGGCGGGCAGCGCCGCCTTCGCGGCCGCCGCGTCCGTGAACGTCTCCGCCCGGCCCGTCGGCACGCCCGCCGCGTCCATCACCTCTTTCGCGAACCGCTTCGAGCCCTCCAGACGCGCGCCCGCCGCCACGGGGCCGAACGTCGGAACGCCGATCGACAGCAGCGCGTCCACGAGGCCCTTGACGAGCGGCGCCTCGGGGCCGACGACCACGAGGTCGGGATTGTGCGCGCGCGCCCACGCGACGACGCCCGCGACGTCCTCCGCGCCGACCGCGACGTTCGTCGCCACCGCCGCCGTGCCCGCGTTGCCCGGCGCGCAGTAGATGTCGTGACGCTCGGCGTCCTGCGCCAGCCGCCACGCGATCGCATGTTCGCGGCCGCCGCCGCCCACCACCAGAATCTTCATGTCTCGCTTCCTTTCCTCTTGCGTTTCGGTTCCTGCGTTTCGCGTCCGTCCGTTCAGTCCTTCGGCACCAGCAGCTTCTGGCCGATGCGCAGATTGTCGCTCTTGAGGCCGTTCATCTCCTTGAGCTTCGGCACCGTCGTGCGGAACGCCTGGGCGATCATCGACAGCGTATCGCCCTTCTCGACGACGTACTCCTTGCACGGCCCGCTGTACGACGGGGCCGCCGGCGGTGTCGCCGCGCGGGCCGACGCCTGCGCCGCGCCGTTCTTTCTGACGATCTCGATCACCTTCTGCGTCATCTCGCTGACGATCTCCTGGCGCATCTTCTGCATCTCGCGCCGGACGGCGGCGATCTCCGCCTTGAGCGAGTCGATCTCGCCGCGCACGGCCTGCGCCTCGCCCTTGCCGCCCTCGACGCGCGCGACGCGCTGCGACAGGTCGTCCAGATTCGCCTGCATCACGTCCACCTGCCCCGAGACGCGCTGCATCTCGGCGTAGACCTGCCGGCCGATCGCCAGCTCGCGCGCGCCGATCGTCGTGTCGGCGAGCGCCGTCGCCGCCGCCGCCGCCATCGCCACCATCATGAGTTTCTTCATCTCGTTTTCCCTTTCCTGTTTTTCATGTCAGCAGAAACGCCAGCCACACGACGCCGAACACGGCCGCCGCCGCGAGAAAGCGGTTCTGCTGCGCGTCCGCCAGCTCCTGCCGGATCGTGCGCCCGAAGACCTTCATGCCGCCGCCGGCGATGTAGTGGAAGAGCTTCCAGCCGAACTTCTTGCCCGTCGTCGTCTCGCCCTTCGCCCCCGTGTAGGCGTCCAGCAGCCACGGCAGCTTCGCCCGCGTGTAGGCGTGGGCGTCGGAAACGAACTCGGGCCGGATCTTTCCCATCGCGCGTTACGGCAGAACCAGCGTCTGCCCCGCCTGGATGCGGCCGTCGGTCGTGACCGTCGCCTTGTTCGCGTCGCGGATCTTCTGCCACGCGCTGCGCCGGCCGTAGAACCTGAGCGCCAGCTTGTAGAGCGTGTCGCCCTCCTCGACGACGTACGTCGCCGGACGCTCCTCGTGCAGCGGCTCCTCCGCCTTCGGCGCCGGCCGCTCCGGCTGCTGCCTGAGCGTGACCGCCCGCCCCTGCGGCACCGCCACGCGCGGGCCGTCGTCGTCTTCCAGGCCGAGCGCCAGCACGTCGTCGGGCACCGTCCGCGACGCATCCGCCGCCTCCTCCCCGTCGACGAGCGCCCGCACGTCCGCCGGGACGGAGCCGCCGCCCGCCGCCTCCTCGTCGCCGAACAGCGCGCGCGCGTCGGGCGAGAGTTTCAGCCGGTCGCCCTCGTCGTCGTCGAGAAGGCTGCGCACATCGTCCGCGCGCACCGTCCGCGCCGCGCCGCCGTCCGCGTCCGGGCCGACGTCGGTCCGCACGGCCGGCGCGCGCCGCCCGCCGTCCGCGCCAACCGCGCCCAGCATCCGCCGCAGCCGCGCGTTCTCCTCCGTCAGCGCCGCGAGACGCGCCTCGGCCGCCTTCAGGTCGCCCGCCAGCTTCGCCGATTTCCGGTCCGCCGCCGGATCCGCCGCCGGGGCCGCCGCGCCGTCCGCGGGCCGGGTCAGCTGGTTCGCGTACATCTGCTCGCAGATCGCGAGACGGTCCTTCGCCATCTTCGCCTTGTCGCTGCCCGGGGCCTGGAGCAGGAACTCGCGGTAGTGGCAGATCGCGCCCAGCCAGTCGTGCTTCGCGTCCTGCAGGAGGCAGGCGTACTGGAAGCGCGCGCTGGCGTTGCCGGGATCGCTCCGGATCGCCTTCTCGAAACCGGCGGCCGCCGCGTCCAGACGGCCCGCCGTGTAGTCCGTCATCGCCGCCTGGTAGTGGCGGTCCGCGCGCTCGTCCTTCATCTCGCGCCGCTGCACGTAGTCGCACGCCGTCAGCGTCGCCAGCACGGCGGCCAGCGCCGCGCCCTCAATCGTCCGTTTCATCTTCATCCTTTTCCTCGCTGTCGTCGTCTTCGTCTTCGGCGTCGCCGTCCTCGTCATCGTCCTCGTCGTCGAACTCGTCCGGCGTGTCGTCGATGAAGAAGTCGTCGTCGTCCGTCGGCGGGCTCACCACTTCGCCGACCTTTTCGATCACCACGTCGCCCGCCGCCTCGTCCGTCTCGTCCGCCGGTTCCGCCGTTTCGGCCGGTGCCGCCGCCGCGTCAGGTGCATCGGGCGCGGCCGCCGGCTTGTCCGCCTCCTCGGTCTTCGCCGCCTCTTCGAGCGGCAGCTCCGCCGCCTTGCGGTAGAGCGCGGCCTTCGCGCGCGGGTTCGAGCGCTGGAGCGTCGGATCGAGCTCGTTGAGCTGCTGCAGGCTCGCGAGCCCGAAGTGCTCCAGAAAGAGCGGCGTCGTGCCGTAGAGGAACGGATGGCCCGGCAGCTCCGACTTGCCGACCATGCGGATGAGCTGCAGATCCATCAGCGTCTTGATGTTCGCCGACACGTCCACGCCGCGGATCTCCTCGACCTCGCCCTTCGTGATCGGCTGGCGGTAGGCGATGATCGCGAGCGTCTCGAGGCTCGCGCGCCCGAGGCGGCTGGGGCGGTCCAGCTTCAGCATCGCGCGCACGTAGCGGCCGCAGCTGGGGCACGTCTGGATGCGGTACGTGCCGCCCGTGCAGACGAGCGCGAAGCCGCAGCCCGCCACCTCCAGCGCCTTTTCGAGGCCCTTGAGCGCCTCGCCGATCTCGCGGTTGGTGCAGGTGCGGTAGACGTCCATCACCTCGGCGCTTTCGCCCTCCTCGGGCTCGACCGCCCGCACCGATTCGCGCAGGTCGCTCGCCGTCAGCGGCGTCTCGCTCGCGAAGAGGAGCGCGCCGACGATCTCCTGAAGGCTGCGCGGCAGCGGTATCTTCACAGTGTCACTCATAATCATCCGGCCTTTCAATCGGCGCGTCGTCGGGGACCTCCTTCGACGGCAGGATCGTGATTTCGTGGAACGCCGCGTTCTGGTAGACGATCACGCGGTGCTGGCGGAGGAGCTCGAGGAGCGCGAGGAAGGTGACGATCACCTCGCCCTTGGGCGCGTCGTCGGCGAACAGGGTGGCGAACGAGACCTGGCCCTCCGTGCGCGTGCGCTCCAGCACGTAGTCCATCTTGTCGGGCACGGAGAAGCGGATGCCCTTGAGCTCCTCGTGCGGGATTTCGCTCGCCCGCGCCAGCACCTCCTGGAACGCGGTCAGCAGGTCGTAGAGGTCGAGGTTCGCGAGCGCGCCGCGCGCATCCGCGGCGGTCTTCTCGAACTTGGGGCGGCCGCCGCCGTAGTCGAAGCTGTTGGCGCGCAGCGCCTCCATCGTCTCCAGGCGCACCGCCGCGTCCTTGAACTTCTTGTATTCGACGAGCTGGCGCACGAGGTCGAGGCGCGGGTCGACCCAGTCCTCCGCGCCGTCCTCGTTCGCGGTGCGGCGGCTGACGGGCAGGAGCATGCGCGACTTGATGACCATCAGCGTCGCCGCCATCACGATGAATTCGCCGGCGATGTCGAGGTTCAGCGCGCGCGCCGTCTCGATGAACTTCATGTACTCCGAGGTGACGTGCTCGATGGGGATGTCGTAGATGTCGAGCTCCTCGCGGCGGATCAGGTACAGCAGCAGGTCGAGAGGACCCTCGAACACGTCGAGGTTCACCTTGTAGTCGTCCGCGAATAACTGGTCCTGCGCCATAGGTTCAATAGTATATCATAATACGGCCCGCCGCGGACAGCGCGCGACGGGAAACGGCGCTTCGAGGCTTCTAGACGTCTCGGTTTCTAGAATTCCAGGATTCTAGACTTCTCGTCTCCTCGAATAGCGGAAGTAGAGCGCGAGGTCGGTGGAGACGAGCGCGATGTCGGCGAGGTAGACCCACACGAGCCAGTCGTTGCCCGCGTCGGCGTCGAGGAGCCGCGCGGCGACGCCCAGCAGGTAGCCGGCGATGACGATCATCATGAAGAGCGGCGACTTGCCGTCCACGCGTTTTGCCTTGAGCGTCTTGGCGATGGCGAACGGCCACGAAAAGCCGAACGCGAAGAGCATGCCGAATTCAAGTCCGTGTGCCAGATCCATGTCAGTTCACTCCCAGAAGTTTCAAGTACCAGGCGACCGTTTCCGGGCCGCAGAACATCCACGCGAGACAGCCGAGGCAGATGTAGGGGCCGAACGGAATGGCGACGAACTTCCCCAGCTTCGCCTTGGAAAGAAGAATCATTCCGATGCCGACGATCGAACCGGCGACGGCGGACGTCATGAGCGTGAAGAGGACGGCCACCGGCCCGAAGAGCGCGCCGACCGCGCCCATGAGGAACACGTCGCCCATCCCCATCGCCTCGCGCTTGAACGCCTTTGAGCCAAGCCACCGGACGAGCCACAGGAGCCCGAAGCCGAGCGCGAGCCCGCCAACACAATAAAGGAGGTAGTTTTCCCAGTAGATCTTTCCCCAGAAGAAAAAGTAGTCGTAGGCGTTGGCGACCAACCCGAGCGCCATGCCGCCCACCGTCACGAAGTCGGGCAGCAGCTGGTGGTCGAAGTCGATGAACGAACCGACGATCATGAGCGCGATCCAAATCCAATAGACAACAAGAAAGTGAAGCGGCAGTCCGAACTTCAGCATGTGCAGGAATGCTGCGAGGAAGAGGACGCCGCCCAGCAGCTCGATCAGGATGTAGCGCGGCGAAATCGCCGCGCGGCAGTTCGCGCACTTCCCGCCGAGCGCGAGCCACGAGAGGATCGGGATGTTCTGCCACCAGCGGATCGGCGCGCTGCACTTCGGGCAGTGCGACGGCGGCGAGACAATCGACTCGCCGCGCGGCACGCGCCAGATGACGACGTTCAGGAACGAGGCGATGCACGCGCCGAGCCCGAACGAGAAGCAGGCGAAGACGGGCTTCAGCGCCACAGCGACATCGACGGACGCGCGCATGTCATTCGCTCTTCAGTTCGCGGTTCATCATCGCGGCGACGGCGTCCTTCGCGGCGAAGCCTTCGTAGCAGACCTTGTAGACGAGCTCGCAGATCGGCATGTCCACGCCGAGCCGCGCGGCGATCTCGTGAACGACCTTGGAGTTCCACACGCCTTCGGCGACCATCTGCATCGAGCCGAGGATGGCGTCGACCGTCTCGCCCTTGCCGATGCGCTCGCCGACGGAATGGTTGCGCGAGTGGCGCGACGTGCACGTGACGATGAGGTCGCCGATGCCGGCGAGGCCCGAGAGCGTCTCCGGCCGGCCGCCGTAGGCGAGGACGAAGCGCTTCATCTCGACGAGCCCGCGCGTGATGAGCGCCGCGCGCGTGTTGTCGCCGAAGCCCATGCCGTCCGAGCAGCCGACGGCGAGCGCGAGCACGTTCTTGACCGCGCCGCCGATCTCGACGCCGACGGGGTCGTCCGACGTGTAGACGCGGAAGAGCGGGCCCGACCAGATCGCCTGCACGCGCCGCGCCTTCTCCGGATCCGTGCACGCCGCCACGATCGCCGTCGGCACGCCGCGCGCGACCTCCTCGGCGTGCGTCGGCCCCGCGAGCGCGACGAGCGGACCCGTCCCCAGGATTTCCGCGCCGAGGTCGGTCATGCGGCGGTTCGTCTTTTCGCAGAGGCCCTTCGTGATCGAGACGACGAGCCGGTCGGGCGTGATGAGACCCTTGAACGACCCGACGACCGACGCGAAATACTTCGACGGCGGCGCGAGCACGACGACCTCCGCGCCCGCCACGGCCTCTTCGCGGTCGGCGGTCAGCTTCAGCGCGTCGGGCAGCGTCACGCCCTTGAGGAAGCGGTCGTTGCGGCGCGTGCGCCGCTGCTCCTCGATGTAGTCGGGGAACGCGCCCCACACGGTCACGTCGTGTCCGTAGCCGGCGAGCAGCAGCGCGTTCGCCGTGCCCCAGCCGCCATCGCCAATCACTGCAATCTTCATATCAGGTGCCCCATCTTCGTTTTCTTCGTGTCGAGATAGCGCCGGTCGTGCGCGTTCGCGGGAATGACGATCGGCACGCGTTCGACGATCTCCAGCCCGTAGCCCTCCAGCCCCGCGATCTTGCACGGGTTGTTGGTCATCAGCCGCAGCTGCCGGATGCCGAGGTCCGTCAGGATCTGCGCGCCTTCGCCGTAGTCGCGCAGGTCGGGCGCGAAGCCGAGCGCGACGTTCGCCTCGACCGTGTCCATGCCCTCCTCCTGCTTCTTGTAGGCATGCAGCTTGTTCGCGAGCCCGATGCCGCGCCCTTCCTGGCGCATGTAGACGACGACCCCGCGCCCTTCGCGCTCGACCATCTCCATCGCGGCGTGGAGCTGCGGCCCGCAGTCGCAGCGCTCGGAGCCGAGCACGTCGCCCGTGAAGCATTCGGAATGGACGCGCACGAGGACAGGCGCGCCGTCGGCGACGTCGCCCTTGACGAGCGCGAGATGCTCAAGCCCCGTCACGCGGCTCTTGTACATGCTGAGGCGGAAGTGGCCGTGATCCGTCGGCAGATCGACCTCCTCGACCTTCTCGACGAGCCGGTCCACCTTGCGGCGGTAGGCGATCAGATCGGCGATCGTCATCATCCGGAGGCCGTGCGTCCGGGCGAACGCCGTCACGTCCGCGAGCCGCGCCATCGTGCCGTCGTCCTTCATCACCTCGCAGCAGAGCCCCACTTCCTTCAGACCCGCGAGGCGGCAGAGATCGACCGTCGCCTCCGTATGCCCCGCGCGCCGCAGGACGCCGCCTTCGCGCGCTTCGAGCGGGAACATGTGACCGGGCCGCCGGAAGTCAGACGGCGCGACGCCGTCCTGCACGCACAGGCGCGCCGTCCGCGCGCGCTCCTCGGCGGAAATGCCCGTCGTCGTCGTCACGGCGTCGATGGAGACCGTGAACGCGGTCTGGTGGTTGTCGGTGTTCTGCGCGACCATCTGCGGCAGATCGAGCTTGCGGCACCACGCGCGCGACATCGGCATGCAGATGAGGCCGCGCGCCCAGGTCGCCATGAAGTTGACGTTCGCGGTCGTCGCGAACTCGGCGGCGCAGATGCAGTCGCCCTCGTTCTCGCGGTCGGCGTCGTCGGTGACAAGCACGATCTCGCCGCGCCGGAGCGCCGCAAGACAGTCCTCGACGGAATCAAAACTCCTGCTCTCGTCCATCTTCAGCTCTCCACTCTCAACTTTCAATTCTCCACTCTCCCTTCTTCCCTCTTTTCACCCTTCCACTCTCCACTTTCAACGCTCAACTCTCCATTCTCAACTCTCACGATCCCGGATGGACGGGCTTCGAGCCGGCCTTGCACATCGGGCAGTCCTTCGGCTCCCACGTCTCGGGCGTCATCTGCATGAGCGAGAACATCGGGATGCGGCCGAACCTGACCTTGCCGGCGCTGCGGTCGACGAGCAGGATCACGCCCGCGACGGTGCCGCCCGCCGCCTTGACGAGATCAATCGTCTCCTGCACGCGCCCGCCCTTCGTCACCACGTCCTCGGCCACGACGTAGCGCTCGCCCTTCTTGATCGCGAAGCGGCGCAGCGCGAGCACCGTGTTCGGCTTGCCGGTCGCGTCCACGCCCGCGCCGGGCACCTTCTCGGCGAAGATGCACTTGACGTTCAGCTCGCGCGCGACCTCGTGACCGACGAGAATGCCGCCCACGGCCGGCGAGATCACGCCGTCGATCCGCTGGCCGAGCTTGCCGCTCTTCACCGCCGCGCGCGTCACCTCCCGGCAGAGCTTCGCGGCGATGCGCGGATAGCGCAGCACGTTCGCGCACTGGAAGTAGCGGTTGGAATGGAGTTTGGACCTAAGCTCGAAATGCCCTTCGAGGAGCGCGCCCGTGTCCGTGAATGCCTTGAGTACCTGTTTTTGCGTCATGGTTGTGTTGCCTTTCAATCGATGTTCAGAAGCTCCCGCCGCGGGAAGGCGAGCGCCGCGTCCGGGTCCGCCGCCGGTTTCGGCTGCACGAGCCGCGCCGCCTTCGGCGCCGCGCGCGTCGGCGGCAGCGGCTTCAGATCGCTTTCGACCGTCCCCGCCGGCGGCAGGCGGCCGCGCCCGCCGATCTCCATCACCGCGCCCGGCACCGTCTCGGGGATCGCCTCGACGCCGAGATCGGTCACGAGGTTGCGCACGCCCGCGCTGCGCATGCGCCACGACGCGCGCGTCGCCTCGACCGCCGCGCGCTCCGCCTCCTCGGTCAGCGTCACGTACGCGCAGCCCGGCGCGGGCGCGGGACGGTCGGCCGCCGACCGGTAGCCGATGCCGCAGTAGGGGAACGCGAGGAGAAGCGCGAGCGGCAGCGCCATCACGCCGGCGAGCGAATAGACCTCGTTGCGCAGGGGGCGCCTGGGTTTGAGCCGGCCGCGGGTCACTGCGCGCCCTGCCTTTCCCGCCGCTCGGCGAAGAGGAGCCGGGCGATGCCGCGCCGTTTCGCCTCGGCCGCCACCGCCATCAGCCGCCCGGAGGCGACGCGGCCGTCCGCCAGCACGAGGAGCGAATCCTCCTTCGCCTTGCGCGCGCGCTCCGCCAGCTGCTCGCCGAACGCGGCGAGCGAGGCGGGGTCGTCCATCACATAGCGCGTGTCGTCGAAGAAGACGAGCGTTTCGCGCGCGGACGGGATGACGAGCGCCACGAGCGACGTCGGCAGCTCCTCGCCGATCGCGGTGTCGGGCAGGCTGACCGCCAGCCCCTGCGCGCGCGTGTAGACGCCGCTGACGAAAAACAGCATCAGCGTCAGGAGGCCGACCGTGATCCACGGCACCGCCGCCACGAGCGGCCGGAGCCACGCGACCGCGCCGGCCGCCTTCAGCTCGTTCGCCGCGTGCGCCTCGCTCCAGCCCCACTTCACGCCGCCGGCTCCTTCGCGTTGGTGGCGAGGTAGCCGACGATCGTCGCCGCCGCCGCCTCCAGCTCGGTGACGAGGCGGTCCATGCGGATCTTGAGACTGCCGTACATGACCGCCACGGGAATCGCGATGGCGAGGCCGATCGCCGCCGCGACGAGCGCCTCCATCGTCGCGTCCAGCAGCGCCGCGCGCGAGACGATCTCCTCGCTGTTCAGCAGGAGGACCGTCTTGATGAAGCCGATGACCGTGCCCAGAAGGCCGAGGAGCGGCGCGATCTGCCCGATGATGCCGAGCGCGGCGAGGCGGCGGTCGAGGCGGCCGATCTCGGCGCGGCCCTGCGCGTCCACGGCCTCGCGCAGGATCCGGAGCGGCCCGCGGCGGTGGCGGATCGCGGTCGCGACCACGTTGGCGACGGGCACCGACGTGTCGTCGCAGATCGACAGCGCCTCCTGCTCGTTGCCCGCGTCGAGGATGTTCACGACGCCCTTGATGAAGTCCTGCCAGTCGATCTGAGCGCGGCGCAGCTCGAAGAGGCGCTCGAAAAACACGAAGAGCGCCGACACCGCCAGCGCCAGCAAAATCCAGAAGATGGGTCCGCCCGTAATCGTCATCTCAGCCTGCCTTTCATTCCGTGCCGCATATTATACCAAATCCCGACCGCGCTGAAAACAGGCAGGCGAAACGCGGCTACGGCTCCTTCACCGTCACGGCGAGGCCGCCGCCCGCCGTCTCGCGGTAGAGCGACGGAAGGTCGTGGCCGGTGCGCAGCATCGTCGCCACCACCTCGTCGAACGACACGCGGTGGCGTCCGTCCGACAGGACCGCCATCTCCGCCGCGACAAGCGCGCGGTTCGCCGCGATGGCGTTGCGCTCGATGCACGGGATCTGCACGAGCCCCTTGACGGGATCGCACGTCAGGCCGAGGAAGTGTTCGAGGCCGATCTCCGCCGCCGTCTCGCACTGCGGCGCGGTGCCGCCGTAGAGGTAGGTCGCCGCCGCGGCCGCCATCGCGCACGCGACGCCGACCTCGCCCTGGCAGCCCACCTCCGCGCCGGAGATGGAGCCGTTCTGCTTGATGACGTTGCCGACGAGCCCCGCCGTCTCGAGCGCGTGGATGAGCTCGCGGCGGTCGCACCCGAGCGTCTCGGCGAGATACCGCAGCACGCCCGGCAGCACGCCCGCGCTGCCGCACGTCGGCGCCGTCACGACGGTGCCGAGCGACGCGTTCTCCTCGCTCACCGCCGTCGCGTAGGCCGCGACGAGCCCCGTGCGCCGGAACTCGGGCTGGAGGAAGCGCGCCTTCTGGTAGATCGAGCGCGCGCGCCGCTGGAGCCGCAGGCCGCCCGGCAGCACGCCGTCGTGCTTGAGACCCGCGTCGATGGCCGTCCACATCGTCTTCAGGACCTGGTCGATGTAGTCCGCGATCGCCGCGCCCTCGGCGTCCTCGACGAGCTGCCACATCGGCAGGCCCGAGCGGTCGCACGCGGCGAGGATCTCCGCCATGTTCGCGTAGGGGTAGATTTCCGTCTCCATCTCCTTGCCGCCCGGCTCCTTCAGCGCGCCGCCGCCGACCGAATAGACAAGCCAGGCGTCGCCGCCGTCCGCCTCGAACTTCAGGCCGTTGGGATGGTCGGGCAGGCTCTCGCCCGCGCACCAGACGATCTCGGTGCGGTCCTCGCCCAGCACGCTCGCGACCGCGCGGTCGGTGAAGTGTCCGCGCCCGGTCGCCGCGAGCGAGCCGTAGAGCGTGACGCGGAAGTGCGCGGCCGACGGGTGCCGCGCGCGATAGAGCTCCGCCGCGCGCGCCGGCCCCATCGTGTGGCTGGATGACGGCCCGAGGCCGATGCGATAAAGTTCCCTGAGCGATTTCATGGGCGATTCCCCCAAGCGAGTCCACGGCCGTTCGCTCCCCCTGAGCGAGCGGACCGGCCGTTAGATTACCATATTCGGCGTCAAAAGGCAACCGCCCCGCCCGGACGGCCCTGCGCGGCATCCTCCAGCCGAGGAGCGGCGGGCGGCAGGAGCGGCGGGCGGCAGGAGCGGCGGACGGAAGGAGCGGCGGGCGGAAGGAGCGCAGCGAGTGGAGTCCGCCGAGACATTATGGTATACTATCAGCCTGAACGATTCGAACACCACCAACCGGCACGGAGGACGAGGCGATGGCTTCTCACGATCCAACTGTCGCGGAGCAGCAGCGGCTGAAGGCGCGTGCGCTTGAAATCGGCAACACGCTCGATGTGGACGCCGAAGCCGAACTGCGCGCCCTTCTCCAGTCCCCCTACCCGGAGGTCCGCCGCCTCGCGGCCTCCGCGCTCGGCAAGCTCGCCCCGCGCCGCCCCAACGAATTCCTCGTCGCCGAAGCGCTCGCGCGCGCCGCCGAAACCGACGACCGTCCCCAGGTCCGCCAATACGCGCTCAAGGCGCTGGCGAAATATCCGCGAGCCGCCCTCGCGCATCTCGACCGGCTCCGGGATCTCGCGCGCAATCCGACGCTGCGCGACTACGTGCGGGCGGCGGCGGCCGAGGCCGTCGCGGCGGCGCAACAGGCGAACCGCCAGGCCTACGCCCGCACGCACCACTGGTGCACCCGCTGCCGCCGGATCATCGGCGAAGAGGATTTCATGCAGGGGATGGAGCTCTTCGGCAAGCCCTACTGCCGGCACTGCCTCGACGAACGCATCCTCGAATCGAAGAACTTCGAGCTCGTCGTCGACGAGGCGAAGAAAAAGCGCACCGAAGACGGAACGGCCGTCCAGTCGCAGGGCGAACGGCGCATCGCCGACTTCCTTTCGCAACGGCGCATCGCCTACGTCTACGACGAACGCTACCGGATGGCGGGCGATGTCCGCATCCGCCCCGACTTCTATCTGCCGGAATTCGACCTTTACATCGAGTACTGGGGAATGGACACGCCGGACTACGTCGCGAACATGAAGAAAAAGCTCTTCCTCTACCAGCGCGCCGGGAAGAAGCTCATCTCGCTGTCGTTCCGCGATTTCGACCGGCTCGAGACGATCCTGGCGGAAAAGCTCGCGCGCTACATCCGCCTCTGACGGCCGGACTCCCTCTGACGGCCGGACTCCGCTCGCTGCGCTCCCTCCGCCCGTCCTCTTTTGAGCGACAAAAAAGACGAGCGGTGGGGGACTCGCGCAGAGCTCCCTCCGCCCGTCCTCTTTTTGAGCAACAAAAAAGACGAGCGGCGGGGGACTCGCGCAGAGCTCCCTCCGCCCGTCCTCTTTTGAGCGACAAAAAAGACGAGCGGCGGGCGGAAGGAGCGGCGTTCCCAGGATGACAGGCGGAAGGAGCGGCGGGCGGAAGGAGCGCAGCGAGTGGAGTCCGCCGCCGCCCGTGGAGGCAGGCTCACCTCTCCTCTTCGGCAAGTCGTCCTTTGCAGCACGGAACCGAAGACACCGGCTACTCGGCGGCCGGGCGATGCGCGGCGGGAGGATTCGACAGGTGTTCCCGCTCGGCACGAAGTTCCTTGCGTGCCGTGTACCAGTTGACGACGAGCGCAGCCGCCATCAACGCCGAGAAAATCAGCGCCAGCGCGCTCACGATCAGGCCAAGGGCCTCGCGGGCACCCAGCTCAAGATGGCGCGCCGCCGCGACCGCATGGCCGATTTCCGAAATCGACAGACCGATCGCGCCGACGAGGATCAGTCCGAGAACGGCCGCACGCCGCCGCGATCCGGCGCTCGTCTTCAGCGGCCCACAGATCCGCGCAGTCGGGCCGTTGCTTCAACTGCCGGAGCAGCGACTTGCGCAGGAGCGAACGTCCGCCGTCCCATCGCTTCGCCCATCTGCGGCGAAACGCGGAATACCGAACGGCGCAATCATCTTTCAGCGGTTCTATCATCCACAGTCCCTCAGTCGTGACGAGACCTGGTGGAGGTGGCGGGAGTCGAACCCGCGTCCGAAACGGCATCACCCGAGCTTCTACGCGTGTAGCGCACCTTTGATCTCGGAAGCGGCACGCCGATGCACGGGCTGAACCGCCTCCATCCGCTCGGTTCGGCACCCTGAAGCGAGCGAGCGGAGCCCCCTTCAGCGTGGCCTGCTAAATTATGCCTCGGCGCTCAGCAGACATCGGCGCTTCGACATCGCGGCCGTTAATCAGGCGGCGAGAGCGTAATCGTTGTTCGCAATTACTTTTTTCCCTCGTTTTTTACGTGGCCAACGAGGATCCACGACGCGCAACCCGACCTCAACACATCCCGTCGAAACCGGATCACCCCCATTTCGGTTGAGGGACATTATATCAAATCGTACGCGTCGACATCAAGCCCCGCACGGATCTCCTTCGGCGGCGGACGCACCTCGGCGAGCCACCGCCACGCCTTCACGATCTGCGCCGCCGACTTCGACAGCACCACGATCTGCCAGCGGTACTCGCCTTCCGCCTTTTCGATGACGCTCGGCATCGCCTCCGACACCTCCAGCCCCGCCACCTTCCGCAGCGACGCGGCGTACATCCGCGCCCAGTCGCCCACGCGCCGCAGATCCTTCGACCGGAGGCCGATCACCGCGAGGTGCCGGTACGGCGGATAGCCGAACGACGCGCGCACCTTCAGCTCCTCTTCCGCGAACGCGGCAAAACTGCCGCGGGCCGCCGCGCGGATCGTCCCGGACGCGGGGTCGTACGTCTGGATGTACACCTCGCCCGGCAGCTCGGCGCGCCCCGCGCGGCCCGCCACCTGCGCGAGCAGCTGGTACGTGCGCTCGGCGGCGCGGAAGTCGGGCTGGTTGAGCGAGCTGTCGGCGTTGAGGACGCCGACGAGCGTGACGTTCGGGAAGTCGAGGCCCTTGGCGATCATCTGCGTGCCGAGGAGGATGTCCGCCTCGTGGCGGCGGAACGCGCCGAGGATGTCGTCGTGCGAATGGCGGCGCGACGTCGAATCCGCGTCCATGCGCAGGATCCGCGCCGCCGGAAAGCACTTCTTCAGCGCCGCCTCCGCGCGCTGGGTGCCGACGCCCCGGTAGGCGAGCGCGCGCGCGCCGCACGCGGGGCAGGCCGACGGCGTCGGGATCCATCCGCCGCAGATGTGGCAGCGGCAGCAGTCGTCCGCCTGATGGTAGGTGTAGGGCAGCGAGCAGTCGGGACAGCCGACGACATGGCCGCACGCCGTGCATTCGACCGACCGCGAATAGCCGCGCCGGTTGAGGAAGAGAATCGTCTGTTCGCCGCGGTCGAGCCGCAGGCGGATCGCGTCGAGGAGCCGCGCCGAGTAGATCGCGCCGCGCACGCCGCCCGTCTGCGCATCCTCGTTCATGTCGACCAGCACGACGCGCGGCAGAAGCGCCGCGCCCGCGCGGCGGGGGAGCTCGGCGAGAACGTACTTCCCCTTCGCGACGTTCGACCAGCTTTCGAGCGACGGCGTCGCCGAGCCGAGCACGACGCGCGCGCCTTCGAGCCGGCCGCGCAGGACCGCGACGTCGCGCCCGTTGTAGCGCGGCAGGTCTTCCTGCTTGTAGCTGGGGTCGTGCTCCTCGTCCACGACGATGAGCCCGAGGTTCGCGACGGGCGCGAAGACGGCGCTGCGCGGCCCCACCACGACGCGCGCCGCACCGCTGCGGATGCGGTGCCACTCGTCGTAGCGCTCGCCTTCGGAGAGCGCCGAATGGAGGACGGCGACGCGGTCGCCGAAACGCGCGGCGAAGCGCTGGACGGTCTGCGGCGTGAGTGCGATCTCCGGCACCATCACGATCGCGCCGCGCCCGGCGGCCAGCTCCGCCGCGATGGCCTGGAGATAGACTTCCGTCTTGCCCGAGCCGGTGATGCCGAAGAGGAGGACGGGCTTCTCCGACGACAGGATCCGCTCGCGCGCGGCGGCCTGCTCGGGATTGAGCGGCAGGGGCTGCGTCGGCAGGAGGCGGCGGCCGGCGAGCGGATCGCGCCGCTTCTGCCGGACGGCGACCGTCACCACCCCCTTCGCGGCAAGCGCGCGCAGCGAGGCCGGCGTCGTCTTCAGCTCGTCGCAGAGCGGCCGCATCCAGCCGCCGCCGAGGCGGACGATCTGGTCGCGGAGCCACTGCTGGCGCGCGGTGAGCGCCGCGCACGGCGCGTCCGGAACGGGGTCGACGAAGAGAAGTTCGCGCGGCCGCGCGTTGGGCCGGATGACGGCGGCGGGCACGGCGGAGCGGAGGACGCTTTCGATCGGCGAGGCGGTGTAGGCCGCGATCTGGCGCACGAGCGCCAGCAGCTGCGGCGAGAAGAACGGCTCGGCGTCGACGATCTCGGCGACGGGTTTCAGCGTGTGCGCGCGCGCCTCAGGCCAGTCGCCGAGCGCGAGCGCGAAGCCGCGCTTTTGCTGGTGCCCGAACGGAACGGAAAGAAGCTGGCCGATGGCCAGCTTCTTCTGGAGCGCCGCCGGAACTTCGTAGTAGAAGAGGCGGTCGAGCGAAAGGTCGATGGCGACCTTGACGAGCACCGATCAGTCCGGCTTGATGTACTTGAGCGTGATGCCGTTCGGGATCGTGAAGCTCTGCTTGTTGTAGATGAGGTAGAGCTTGGCGTACTTCGCCTTGACGACGTTCGCGGCGCCGCCCTTGTGGATGACGATCGCGGCCTTGTTGCCGAAGGGCTGCGGATACTTCTTGCCGAGCTCGACCGTCTCCTTCTTCTGCGACATGTCCTGCGTGCCGGAGGTCGGGAAGTTGTCGGTCTCCATGTTGCGCGAGACGATGGCGGGGACGATGTCCTCCATCTCGTCGGTGAGGCCCGAGGCCACCGTCCAGGCGACGTTCTTGGACTGGAGCGTGGAGCCGGTGAACGCCGGAACGCCCGAACCGGAAAGAACCGCGATGTCGACGCCGCTCACGTACGGCGCCCACGCCTCCTGGCCGTAGTTGTCGATGTCGAAGAGCTCCTTGAAGTATTCGGTCGAGGAGTTGTAGGCGGTGCCGGCGATATCGTCGGAGTCCTCGGTGTTGAGGCCGTCATCCTCGGTCTGGTGGGGCCAGACGGACGTGAGGCCCTGCGCCTCGCGCTCGGTGTTGGCCTGGGTGATGCCGACGAACAGATTGCGCCCGCGCATCGAGGCGGCGGACGTGTTGGCCGACAGCATGGCGGCCGAAATGGCCGGGAAGAGCGCGCCCATCAGAATGCCGAGAATGCCGATGACGACAAGCAGCTCGACGAGTGTGAAACCGTTTGATTGTTTGTTCATTCGTTTATTCCTTTTTTTGCGATGTGGATATTATCTCAAAAATTTTATTTCCGTTCAAGTGCCTTTTTCAGATAGGGCAGATAGACGCGCGTGTAGGCGACGGAGCTGTAGAGGTTGAGCACGATCATCGCCGCCTCCGCCGCGTAGCAGAAGAGGAGGCACGCCGACTGCCCCGCCGGCGGCAGCAGCCGGTGCAGGAACGTGTAGAAGTAGATCAGCCCCGCGAACGGGAAGAGGAGCGCGGTGCGCACCTTGCCGAGCCACATCGCGGCGCCGTCGGCGCCGTACATCGAACCGACCGCGCGCATGAACGTGACCCACAGGTCGCGCAGGATGCAGAGGATCGTGAAGACGAGCATCACGAGCGCGTGCACGTCGCCTTCGCCCGGCCGCTGGACGAGCCACGTGAGCGTGGGGAACGCGACGACGTAGAACACCTTGTCCATCAGCGGGTCGGCCATCTTGCCGAGCGGCGTGACGACGTTCCATCGGCGCGCGAGCCAGCCGTCCACGAGGTCGGAAAGGCCCGCGAAGAACATCATCGTCACCGCGACGAAGCCGAGCGCGAGGCTGCCGCGGAACTCCGCGACGATCGCGAGGGCCATCCACGCGAAGATGAGCGGTACACGCAGAAAGGTCAGCGTGTTGACGAGAACGGTGCGCGCCGTCACTTAGATCGCCAGCCCTTCCGCGACCACCGCCTGCATCGCGCCGAGCGCCTCCTGCATCGTGACGAGCTTCGCCTTGAGGTTCTGGATCTGGAGCTCCGCCTTCTGGAAGTTGCGGCGCGTGGCGAAGAGCTGCTTGAGGATGTCGCCGGGATTGAGGTCGAGATCCGTCAGCTGCATGCCGTCGGGAATCGGCACGAGGACCGACTTGTTGCACTGCGAGCAGTTGATCTGCAGGCCGGCGCCGCGGTAGTCGATCGCGAGGTTGCTGCCGCAGTGCGGACAGTCGAAGACGATATCGGTGTCGCGGATGTCCGCGGCCTGGCTGTCGGAGATTTCCACTCCGTTCATGTCGGTGCTGGCCATGTGTCCCTCCTTGTCGGGTTTACGGCGGATATTATACAATAAAAACGGTCGCGCCGCAACTGTGCCGCGCGAATTTTTGCGATGGCGGGGCCGCGGCGGAAATGATATACTACGCGCCATCATGATACGCATAGTCCAGACGGGCGAGCGGGCGATCGAGAAGTTCAACGCCCGTCCCGCGTTTCCCGAAGCCGCCGAGCGCGCCGCCGCCGAGGTCCTCGCCGCCATCCGGCAGGAAGGCGACCGGGCCGTGCGCCGGTACGTCGCGAAGTTCGAAGGTTTCACCGGCCGCAGGCTGAAGGTCGAGGCCGACCTCGCCGCGCTTGAGAACGCGATCGACCCGCGGATCGTGCGCGCGGTCAAGGACGCGCACCGCCGCGTCCGGCGCTTCGCCGTCGCGTCGCTGCGCAAGCCGTGGACGATGAAGACGCCCAAGGGAGGCTCGGCGGGCGAGTTCTTCACGCCGATGGACCGCGTCGGCGTCTACATCCCGGGCGGCACCGCGCCGCTCGCCTCGACGTCGATCCACACCGTCACGCTCGCGAAGGCCGCGGGCGTCCGGGAGATCGTCGCGTGCACGCCCGCCGGCCGGACGGGCGAGGTGAATCCCGTCCTCCTCTACGCCCTTCTCCTCGCGGGCGCGACCGAAATCTACCGCGTCGGCGGCATCCAGGCCGTCGGCATGATGGCGTTCGGCACGAAGTCGTGCCGCAAGGTGCAGAAGATCGCGGGCCCCGGCAACGCGTTCGTGACGGCCGCCAAGCGCCAGGTCTACGGCTACGTCGCCATCGACCAGGTGGCGGGCCCGAGCGAGATCGCGGTGCTGACCGACGGTTCCGTGGACAAGCGCTGGATCGCGGCGGACCTCCTCTCGCAGGCCGAGCACGGCAGCGGCTGGGAGAAGTCGCTGTGCGTGTGCACGTCGCGCGCGGACGCCGCGGCGATCAAGGCGGAAGTCCTCCGGCAGATGAAGGACCTGCCGCGCCGCGCGCTCGTCCAGCGCGTCATCGACCGCGGCGGCATCCTGATCGTCGTCGCGCGCGACGTCGCCGAGGGGCTCGAGGTCGTCAACCGGTTCGCGCCCGAGCATTTCGAGATCATGACGAAGGACGCGCTGAAGGTCCTGCGCGGCGTCCGCTCGGCGGGCGCGGTCTTCGCGGGGCCGTGGACGCCCGAATCGGCCGGCGACTTCGTGGCGGGACCGAGCCACGTGCTGCCCACGGGCGGCGCGGCGAACATGTTCAACGGCCTGACGCCCGACGACTTCCGCCGCCGCCACAGCTTCGTCGCGTTCACCGAGGGCGACCTGCGCGCGACCGCGCCGACCATCGAAGCGTTTGCGGCGGTCGAGGGGCTCGACGCGCACGGGCGCGCCGCCACCATCCGCTGCACATGAAGAAACTGACGTTCATCCAACGGCACGCCTACGGGTGGGGCGCGGGATTCGCCGCGCTCCTGTGGCCGCTCTTCCCGAAGCGGCGCAGGATCGCCGTCGACAATCTGCTCAAGGGGAAGGTCGCGGCGGACGAAGCCGAGGCGCGGCGCATCGCCAAGGCGAGCTGGTGCCACCTCGCGGGCCACATCGCCGAGGCGCTGTGCGTGCCGAACGTCATCAACGCCGCGAACTGGCGCGAGCACCTGGACGTCGAGGGCGCGAGCCCGGTCGCCGTCAAGCTGCTCCTCGACACGCCCGACGTGCCGATCATCATCGCAAGCGCGCATCACGGCGTCTGGGAGGCGGCGACCAACCTCCTGAGCTTCGCGCGGCCGATGATCGCCATCGCGCGCGTGATGAACTCGCGGCTCGTCGCCAACTGGCTGAAAAAGCACCATTTCCGCGGCAGGATCACCGTCATCGACAAGAACCACGGCTTCACGCCCGACATCCTGCGGCAGTGGCGGGACGAGCGCGCCGCGATGACGATCCTCATCGACCAGCACACGACCAAAGGTGCGCATCTCACGTTCTTCGGGCGGCCGGCCTCGTGCTTCACGTCGGCGACGCGGCTCGCGATCCGCTATCAGGCGCCGGTCATCGTCGGCACGTTCGTGCGCGTCGCGCCCTACCGCTACAAGCTCGTCGGCGGCGATCCCGTGACATTCGCGCCGGGCGCGGACCGCGACGCGGCGACGCAGCTGCTGAACGACCGGCTGGAGGCGGCGATCCGGCGGTATCCCGAACAGTATCTCTGGTTCCACAGGAGGTGGCGGCATGACTGAAGCGGCCTGGCACGACGAAATGCTCCCGTTCATGGCGGTGCTCGAGTACATCGGCACCTTCGCCGGCGCGATCTCGGGCATCCGCCTCGCGAGCGTCAAGCGCTTCGACTGGTTCGGGGCCTACGTGATCGGGCTCGTCACCGCGCTGGGCGGCGGCACGCTGCGCGACATGATGCTCAACGTCGAGCCGTTCTGGATGGCGGCGCCGAGCTATCTCGTCGCCACCTTCGCCGCCGTGGTCGCGGTGTGGCTCTTCGGGCGGCGCTTCATCAGCGGCAAGATCACGTGGTTCATCTTCGACACGATCTCGATCTCCGTCTTCACCATCGTCGGGCTGGAGAAGTCCATCAACTGCGGCCACGACGAATGGTGGCTCGCGATCCTGATGGGCGTGATCACGGGCGTGTTCGGCGGCGTCCTGCGCGACATCTGCATCAACGAGGTGCCGCTCATCTTCCGCAAGGAGATCTACGCGCTCGCGTGTGCGGCGGGCGGTCTCCTCTACTACGTCCTCTATTGGTGCCACGTCTCCGACCCGTACGTGCGCTACATCCTCGGCGTGCTCGTGATCTTCGCCATCCGCGCGCTGGCGATCAAGTACCACCTCGGCGTGCCGGTCCTCTCCGGCCACGCCCACAAGCCCCACCACCACAGGCCGAACGGGCCGAACGCAGCATCCTGATCCGCCCGCGCGCCTGCCGCCGGCGGTGCGCAGGCCCGCTCCACAAAAAAAATTCAGCCCGCTTGCACGGGCTGAATGGCCGGGCCGCGCGCGCCTCCGCGCCGACGGCTCGCCGCTCCCTCAGGCGTTCTTGGCGATCTCGACGATCGTCTTGAAGCCCGCCGGGTCCTGGATCGCGATCTCGCTCAGGCACTTGCGGTTGATGATGACGCCGGCCTTGATGAGGCCCGCCATGAGCTTCGAGTAGCTGATGCCCTCCGCGCGGGCCGCCGCGTTGATGCGGGCGATCCACAGCTGGCGGAAATCGCGCTTCTTGAGCTTGCGGTGCTCGGTCGACAGGCGCATCGCGCGGTCGACCGCCTCGGTCGCGGTGCGGAAGAGTTTGCTGCGCGCGCCATAGAAGCCCTTCGCCAGCTCAAGGCGGCGGCGGCGGCGTTCGCGGGAAGCGGGTGCATTTGTAACACGCATGTTCTTTTACCTCCTGTATTAGCGTCCGCCCTGCAGCGCGCGGGCGTAGGTTTTGGCGACTGTCCTGTCCGTCGTGGTGATGCCACGGAGGTTGCGCTTGCGGGCGCGCTTCTTGCCGTTGTTCAGGTGAGCCTTGCCGCCCTGGCTGCGCATCACCTTCCCGGTGGCCGACATTTTCATGCGCTTGACCGCGCACTTCTTCGTTTTCATCTTCGGCATGTTTGTTTTCCTTTATGCGTCTTCCTCGCCGGTCGGGCAGTCGGTTGTGAGCCCGCTCCAGATGGAAGGATTTGAAAGTATATCAAAATTCGCTCCACCCCGTCAAGTGCCCGCCGTTCAGCGCGCAAGCCGGGGTCGGCCGGTCGCGCGACACGGACGGAAACGGACGCATTCCGCGTCGACAAGCATGTCGTGGCGCAGCAGCGCGTCCGCGCCGATGCAGTTGACGCGCTGCGGGACAAGCCGCGGCTCGATCTCGACCTCGATGCCGAGTACGAGACCGCCGCGCTTCCCGCGCTCGCAGCCGATTCCGCTGTCGCCGTTCACGCCGACCGCGCCGATTTCCTCCCGCTCCCCCGTCGACGGCCAGCCGAGCGACTTGTCGAGGAAGGTCAAGGAGGCCGCGGAATCGACGATCAGCCCGAACATCTTCCCGCCGTAGACGGGCGTCATGGCGACGGACATCGCATCGTCCGCATACCGCGCGATGCCTTCCTTGAATCCCGCGCGCTCCGTTTCGTCCGGACGGAACACCGCCCGTCCCTCGCCGAGCGAAAGGAGAAACGGCGTCGCCCCGATGACGTTCATCCCGACGATTCCGTCCACCGGAGTCCCGATTCCCGGTCCAAGCCCCGAAAGATCGAGCGCCATGACGTCGAAGTCGCGGAACTCCGCATCGCCGAGTTTCAGGGAGGCGGCAGGAAACAGCATCGGCGCGCCTTCGACGTTCGTCATTCCGCCGAGAGCGACTTTCTCCAGCTTCGCGTCGGGAAGCTCGCGCCGGACGAAGGCGATGTCGATCGTCGTGTGCGTCGCTCCGGTGTCGAAAAGAAGCGTGCAGTCGCGTCCGTCAAGCTTCGCCCTGACGAGCGGCATGTTCTTTCCCTTCAGCACGGACACCCTCACGACCGTCTGCGTCCCCGGCACCACCTTCGGGATGAACGGGGCGTCGTGCGGCGAAACGCGCACGCCCGCCTGCACCGCCGCAGACAGGCACAGCACCATCGCCGCAGTCGTCATCGTCAGAATCGCATTCTTCATTGTCACCCTCCCTTTCAGTTGCCGCGCGGACTGACCTTCACCCGGTAGAAACGCGTCGGCCCGTCCTTAGGCGTCTCAAGCGCCAGCGGGCCGGTTGAAGACGCCTTCACCGGCTCCGTCTCGCCCGTCTCGCCGCCGATGCCGCCGGAAACAAGCCGGTCGCCGTAGATCACGGAATACCAGAACCCGGCAACGGCATCGACGGATAGGCCGTCCGCCTCGCCGCCGTAGGAAACGACATCGACCGTCGCTTCGCCCGTGCCGCCGACGGAATCGGCGAGCGCCGCCGCGCCATCCTCGATGAAGAAGGTCGTCTGCCCCGCGTTCGCGCTCGACGCGATGGAATAGGACGCATTGGCGTAAGACGTGCGGACATTCCACGCGGCCGCGCTTTCGTTGGCGGCAACCATCGCGCCGGACGCCACATACACCGCGTTGCCTTGGACGAACGGATTGGCATTGTGCAGATGGCCTATTACGCCGCCGGCCGACGAGGAACTGCCCGTCTCGACGGCGACACGCCCCGTGGCCGCGAGCGAAACGATGTTGTTTGTGACGACGACGTTCCGCGAGCCCGGGCATCCCACCCATCCGGCAAGGCCTCCCGCGCACTGGTTCGCAACGGTGATGTCGCCCTCCGCCGTGTTGCGGGCGAGCGCGCGCACAACGCCCTCGACGTGCACGCGGCAATTGCGAATCTCCGCATGACTGCCGTTCGGCACCCACACGTTCGCGGCGAGTCCCGCGACAAGACGAGGCCCTTGCACCTCCGAACCGGGATGCAGCGTCAGCTCCACGCCGTCGATGATGCCGCCCGCACCGAGATTCGCCGCAAGCACGGCGGCGGTGTGCGTCGCGCTGGTGTCGAGAGTGCTGACGGTCTTGTTCGTTGTCGTGTCATTCCAGCGCGACGCGCGGCTGACGACACGTCCGTAGAGGTCGATTGTGAGATTCTTCACCGTTCCCGTCAGCGTCCGGACGAGCGCGGGGTTCGCGTCGTAGGCGAGCCACACATCGTTGGAGATCGTGAGCGTGTGCCCCGCGCCGTCGATCGTCCCTGAGAACGTCTCGATCGGCAGCGGGTCATGCACGAGCGCAATGTCGGCGGCAAAGCGCGCATGGACGCCGGGGTTGTCGCGAAGCCAGAACCAATCTTCTTCGCTGTCGAGGAGATACGCGCCGTCGGAGTCCTGCGGCGGCGCGGGCCACGACCAGTTGGTGCGCGGCCAGCAGCTCTTGGCCTGGTGACGCGCGAGCGACATGAGGTCGGCGTCATCCCACGAGACGTCGGTGTAGTAGCCCCAGCTCATGACGCCGCCGTAGCCGTTCGCGCGGCACCAGTTGCACTTCGCATGGTAGCTCGACGGCCCCTCGAAGGTCTCCTTGTTAGTCGAAAGCACGGTGCCGTCGGCCTTCTTGGCCGTGCGGTTCGTCCAAACGAGGTCGGCGTCCCACCAGCGCGTCTTGTCGTTTGGCCACGCCTCCTTCAGCCACGGCACGACAGTGCCCCAGCCCGGGTTCTGGACCTCGTAGGCGTACATCGCCTGTCCGACGACGATGCGGCGCGGCGGCACGCCGCGCGACGTGCAGACGTTGATGCCGTCCATCATCACCTGCGGCGAGGCGTTGAGCGTCGTGTTGCCGTACGCCATGACGTTTACGAAATCGGCGGCGTGGAACGCGGCGTGATAGCCGGACGGCGCCATCTGGTAGCCGAGGTTGGAGCAGAACGAAAGGACGTATCCCTTGTCGAAGAACGCGGCGGCGAGATCGCGCATGAGAAGTCCGTAGGAATGCCAATCGCGCTGCGTATTGGCGGATGTGGGTGGCGCGGTGTGGTCGCCGGGATATTCCCAGTCAATGTCGAGTCCGTCCAGCCCCGCCGATTCCATCACGGCGAGAATGGCATTGACGAGCTGCTTGCGACGCGCGGCGGATGCGGCGGCGCAGGCGATGGGCCGCCCCGTCACGCCATCGACGGTGATCGTCCCTGCACCCTTCGTGAGCGAGGCGCGGATCATGCACTTCGGATTGTATTGGTCGCGCAGGGCCCTGATGCGCGCGACCTGCGCGGTGTTGTCGCGCCCGCGCGCGTCCCACGTCGTCTTGAACGTGTCGTTCTCGGCGTCGTACGCGACGAGGAAGTCGTTGCAGACGACGATGTCCGTCAGATTGCCGACGCGGTTCGCCGGGGAGTCTTCGAGCCTCCCTGCCCACGTGCCGGTGAGCGCCGTGCCGTCCTGCCGCAAATACGCGCCGATCTGGTGGA
Organism: Verrucomicrobia bacterium UBA7008; assembly: GCA_002449695.1. Classification (GTDB taxonomy): domain Bacteria; phylum Verrucomicrobiota; class Kiritimatiellia; order RFP12; family UBA1067; genus UBA1067. The sequence goes on from DJXI01000085.1 coordinate 93,203, forward strand.
CGAACGGGAAGACGCGATGAGGCTGCGTCTCCGCGCCGTTGACGACCTTGAATACGCCGCCGTTGGAAAGCGTGATCGTCGCCGTCGGCACCGAAACCCAGATTTCGGCGTCGGGCGAAATCTCAGGGTTGATCGTCGCCGTCACCCAGAGATAGTCGCTGTCCTCGCGCGTGCCGACCTGCGGATAGAACAAGACGCTTCCCGCCGGGAAGGATGCGGTGAACGCCGTCGCGTCATCCGCCGCCGATACCGTGGCGGCGGGGCCTTGAGTCGCCTCCGCCTCGTAGAAGCCGTAGTTGTGACCGAACGGCTGCTTCCAGTATTTAATGTCCGTGATGTCCGCCTTTGTGCAGTTCACGAGACGGAACTTGACATCGAACGCGCTCGCGTTGCCGCCCCAGGCGTTGTCGAAGCGGATGCCCAGTAGCGCTTCCCGCGCAAGCCCGCGCGTCAGGCGCGGATGGACGCGCACGACCGTCGCCGGACACTCCGGTGCCGCGGCGGACGCAAGCGCGACGCTCTTGATGCGCACCGTCTCGCCGCTTACGTAGTCGCTGCGATGGGAATATGTGAAATCGACCTTGTGCGTCCCTTCGGGGATCGCGATTTCGGTGGTGGTCCAGTTTTCCAAGGTGTTCGTCGCGCCGCGCAGCATATAGACCGGCTCGTTGTCCACCCAGACCGTGAAGGACGAGTCGGCGAACGTGTGCGGCCAGCTGCCACGGTAGGGGTTGTCCTTCAAAAGTTCGCTGTGCTCGAACGAAAGCGTGTCGGGTCCGACGACGGTCGTCGAGAGCGTGCTTTCGGAAGTGCGCGAACCGGTGAAGCTGTCGGCGACTTCAAGATACTCTCCGCCGCTTGCCTCCGCCCAGCCGCCGTCGATGGATTTGTAAATGGCCCATGGGAGGCGCGGCGAGCCGAGAGGTGTATCCCAAATCCCGGTCGTATCGAATACGCTGTAGTTCACGTTCGTCGCGCTCGATACGCCATCTTTCACGGCGTATGCGCTTATGTATGCGTACCCTGCGCTTTCGGGAACCGTGAACGGCTCCGTGTATTTCACAAAGTCATTGTTGAGTCCGTATGCTTGATACCAGATTTCAGCCTCGGGATCGGGGAAGGATAGCTCAAACTCCGTATCGCCGGAAAGCGACGAGCCGTTGGCTATCGAGAACTCGACCTGTGCAGTCTCCGGCACGCGCGTCGAGCGCCACTGTGAAACATAGGGCGCCGCTTCGAGTAAAACGCCCGTTGAATCGAGGTGGTTGGAGATGGAGAGGCGCGAGCCGTGGTAGATGTGGTTCTTCGAGGAGAAGCCGCCGCAGAAGTCGGCGTAGCCCTGCTCCGCCATGACGGACGACATGCTCGTGCCGTCCACGGCGATCTTGTGCTGGAAGCCGAGTCCGCGCCACGTGTTCGCCGGGTCGAAGTTCGCGGGCGGGTAGTGGTTGAGGCTCATGTTGTGGCCGATCTCGTGAACCCAGGCATGGGTCTGCGAATAATTGAGCAGCACCGTGGCGAAATGGTACGCCGCATTCTGTCCGCGGCTCTTGATTTCGTCGAGCGTGTTGAGACGCGCAAGGCCGCCGAGTCCGCCGCCGTTCGGCGACGGGCAGACGATCACGTCCGCGCCGTAGCGGTCGCGCAGTTCGAGCATGTGCTTGTATTCGCCGGTCAGTCCTTCGCACTTGCCGATGATTTCTCTGAGCGTCCCGCCCGTGCCATCGACCGTGTGGACACCGACCATGCGGAACCAGAAATTCGTGTCCATGTCGGTCGTGCAAAGAATCTGGTTCATCTTCGCCGTCGCCTTGGCGGAATAGACTTCGAGCGCACTCGCCCCGTTCCATGCGCTCTCGTTCGATTCGACATACGCCTTGCCGGGCGTGTCATAGACGAAGAGGACGTCGATCGTACTGAAGTCTGCGTCCGCCTTGCCCTCCGGCACGGGACGCTTCGCGACGCCGGTAATCTGCGTCTGCCAGTTCGTGATGATTGCGCGATTCTCGTCGTTGCCGTGATAGACCGTGCCATCAAGCCGCGTCACATAGTCAAGACGCGGGAAATTCGCGTTTTCCTCGTCCGGTTCGGTGGGCTGCTTGCCGACGCGGAAGTTCAAGTTCTTCACCTTCAAGCCCGCGAGCACGTCGTCGGGGGATCCGAGCACCGAACCGCCGAGCGCGAGATGCGATGTAAGGTAGCCCGTGAACTTGAGACTGCCGGAAGCATAGTACGTCTCGCCATCCACCTTGATCGTCGCGCCGCTGTTGTGGACCCAGTTTAGTTCGATATAGTGCTCTCCAGACTGAATCAGCTCGCTCGTCGTGTATCCCACCGTCGAGAGCGTACCGTCAGCCTTGCGCCAGATGACCTGCTTCGCCGCATCGTTCGTGATCACAACGCGCGAATCCAAGGCAGTCGTCTCCAAAACCGAATCCCAGCTCAAGAGCGTACCGTACACGCCATCAGGAATATCTGCATCGAAAGAAAGCGTAAAGGCGTTTGTCGCAGAGCCGAGCGTGATGTATATTGGCTTTGTCGAAACCTCTGCCCATTCACCATCGGCTGAAAGCGAGACGTTTTCCTGGGTCAATGCGATGCGGCTCGTCGTACCAGGAATTTCACTGACAATTTTGAGCAGCTCGCCGTATGTCGTTCCAGAGTCTTCCGGCGAAACGTAGCTCCAGCCAGACGGAATAGTTTCGCTCGTCGCCGCAAGCAGGGTCACCGAACCGAAGCCTTCCTCCTCGGCATATTGGCAGGCCTCCGCGAGCGTCGCGAACTCCACTTCTACGATGCCATTGCCGACCCTCGCAATTGCAGTCGCTACAAGCGTGTACGTCTGCGTCTCTGGGTCGTAGGCGAATCCAGCAGCGGAGTAATCCGTCGATGTGCCGTCATAGACTTTGACAACCTTGCCGTCAACCTGGCCGTTTGCGACCGCGCTGAGCGCCGCCAGCACGTCGGTGTAGTACACTGTCTCGCCGCCCGTCGTCGTCACCGACGCCTTCGCCCACACCGGCACCGCCTCCGGGAATTCGTAAAGCGCGACGTCGCCCGGCGCAAGCCAGCTGTCGGCAAAGAGCGCAACCGCCTCGATTTCAAGTCCGGCCCACGGCACGGTGTTCATGGACGCGACGGAGTTTGCAGGGCCGCCCACCGAAACGCGGCTGTTCGTGTAGCCACGCCACTGAAGACCAGCAACATTGCCGCCTGACATTTCACCAAACGATTCGCCAAAATAGAGAGCCGTACCCGTTGTGGGCGAAATCGAGGACGGATCGGATTGGAAAGCAAAAAGCATGTACGCCGCACCTTCGGAAAGCGCCTGCAGGCTGCCGCCGAATTTATAGCCGTCGTTGTTGTAATTCGCGTTTGCCCCGTTAAGCCAATAGCCTTGGACGTCCGTTCCTTCTGCCGTCTTGCAAGCAGCGCCAATCGGATGGTTGTCTGTAGCGAGAACGCCGGCGATGACTGAATTCGCCGCAGGTGCGCCGCCGGCCGGCGTCTTGATTTTCGCCAGTATCGTGACTTTCGCGCAATTCGTGACGGCAGCGATGTCGATCGTCGCGCCGAGGGTGGTTGCAGAACCGATGACGATATTGCCGCCGTCATTTACGGTATTGTCGTTGAGCGTAATCGCGTAGCCGCCGTGGAGCGTCGCTTCGTCCTCGAACTCGCCGGAGACCCAGACCGCCGTCGGCGTCGGGCCTGTGTAGGTCGGTTCTACGGGGTCATCCGGCTCTTCGTCAGGATCGTAAGAGTAAACGACGCTGACATTGGAAACATTGATTTTGTTGATGCCATACATCGAAGCACCCAAAACGAAATTGAACTCGACCAACTGGTCGCCTTCTGGTATTTCAATTTCACCTGACGAACCACTAGATGTGTCATATCCTGACGGAGCAATACGCAACTTCTCGACGCCTCCGACCGATACCGTAAATACATCGCCGCTCCACATATATTTGGAATAATTGAAAGTGAGCGATGCCGGGCCTTTGATTGTCGTTGTCAAACTTGACGACGTTCCTATTGTGGTGAGCTGCCCGCTTCTGGCGACGCCGCTATCAACATACCATGCAGGAGAGGAAGTCGTCCAGGCGAGTTCCGTATTGCCGAGAGCGGCGGCGAGGGGGAGAACGGAATATTCTCTTGTGAATACGTCGCCGGCGTTGTTATTCGCGTCGTAGCTTCTCGCCTTGATTGTTGTTGTCTGCGTCAGGAAAATGGGTGCGGAGTAGAGCGTGCCGTTTGTCTTCGTCGGCTCTGTGCCGTCGGTGGTGTAATAGACGGAGCAGTTGTCGGAGAGGGATGAGAGAGTAATCTTGTCGGCCTTGCCGTTCACGACGGAGGCGTCGCCCGCCTTGGTGAACTTGACGCCCAGATGCCAGCGGCTCGCGTAGCCGCAGTTGTCGATAAGCACCTGGCGGTTGTTGTGCGTCGCGTCGCCCATCGGCACGTATGTGCCAGCGTCATAGTGCGCCGTCGCCCACGATGTCGGAACTACCGTCGCCGCGCTCGAATTCATCGTCACGAAGCAGAGGTCGGGAGACGAGAAATACGGGAGCATGTTGCAGTAGTTCCATATGCCTTTGGCGTATATTGTGCCGTAGCTGCTGTCGAAATTGTTCCAGAGATGTACTTGGTCATCGGCATCCGTCCAGCCCGTGAGTGCCAACACATCTTCCGCCGACATAAACGTGCCGTCGGCGTTCTTGAAGAAATGCTCCTTGTAGGCCATGACGGTGCAGCCCCACCAAGCCTGATAGGAATTGTTCTGGTAGAGCGTGTAGTTCTGATCTCCGGGATAGTCGAACTGGTAGCCGAAGGAATACGAGGACGATTGCTGGCCCGACTGGTTGTCCTGCGTGTCGGCATGTCCGCAGCCAAGCGTGTGCGCAACTTCGTGCGAGCATATCTGGAACGCGCCGAACGCGCCGGAACCTTCCGCAACGGCCATTTCCACATCCACGACGCTCACGGCCTTGCCGGCGAAATTGACCGCATATTCCGCGTCCGTCCCCTGATATGGCGTCGAGTTGCCGTCCGCGCTTGAGCTAGAGCGGCAAATAAGCATAACAATGATGTCGGCGGCGTAATATGCGCGGTCTTCGATGAGGCCGTCCATCGAGACGTCGGATTCCGCCGTATTGCCGAGCACGACGTTGTATGCCTGGCTCCAGGCGGTGGCGGTATTCGAGTTGCGCGCCTGGACGGTCGTGACGCCGGCGAGCGTGTATGAGAAATAGTCGTTGCTTTCTTGCGTCAGGTTGTCAGTGCCGGTCAAGCGTGAATTTGCAAGGACATTGTTCATCTGCGTGACGCACGACGATGCAACCGAATAGGCGTCCAAACTGTTCTGGCTCAGGTAGTCCGCAGCTCCTGCGTCATAGACGAACAACAGCCGAACCGACACGGCCGCCTCGGCGGCAAACGCTGCGAATCCAACAGCCGCGCAAGCGACCAAGCGCATAAGAAAACTCTTCATCCTGTTCTCCATGTTCATATACAACCTCCTGCATTGTTTGTCGGCGGTTTTGCCGTATCACTCATCTGCGATCGAGCAGCCGATATGCTTGCGGTACGGCCATCGCCAGAGACGCAGTTCCTGACCGCCCGCGGTCGCGGCGCATCCGCACGGGCTCCGCCGCGGCGTCAGGTCGTTCATCGGCGCGACGAGAATGTCGCTCGTCTCGGCCGACGGCGCGGCAAGCCCGGAAAAAACGAATACTGTCGCCAACAGTGAAATGGCACTTTTGCACGTTTGCATCTTTCCCCTCCTCCTGTCATCGGTTAAAGTCTTTGCCCTGACAATTCGTTATGACAATTTGTATTATACCATATAGCCATCGCAACTTGCAACGCCGCGCGCCCCTCGCAGTTTCAGGGCCCTCATGTCCGCAACGCACGTTCCTGCGCGACGGGGCCGGCGGGATGCAGGCGACGGGCGATGCCGGCCGCACGCCGGGAAGGCCGGGCCCGGCTGGCCCGCGCACGGCACGGCGGATCCGCAATCCCGCAGGAAGCCCTACTTGAAGATGAAGCGCTTCTGGATGAAGTAGGAGGCGAGGAAGAGGAACGTCTCGACCACGATCTTGACGATCGTGATGGCGACGCCGCGCACGTCGAAGAGCGCCGCGCAGAGCGTCGTGAGCGCGTACGAGGCCGCCGCGAGCGCCAGCACCAGCCCCCAGTACGTGAAGTAGTTGCGCACGCCGCGCTGCACCCGAAGGCGCGTCAGCTTCCGCCGCCGGTAGAACACGACGAACCGGTTGTAGAAGAAGTTGAAGTTGGAGCTCACGAGCCGCGCGGCGACGAGCGCGATCAGCACGTCCTCGCGCCGTGGCGTCGCCTTGCCCGCGAAATACCAGACGACCGCCGCGAACACGGCGTTGTCGAGGAGAAACGACAGGACCGAGCTCAGGCAGAACTGGAAGAGCGAGCGGTAGACGCGGATCGTGTCGAGGATTGGGTTGAAGTGGCTTGTCGCGTTCTCCTCGATGTAGATCGTCTCGATCGGGATCTGCAGCGGCTTCTGCTCGTGGTTGCGCGCATCCGCGAGCATCGCCATCTCGTACTCGTAACGGTCGCCGGGAATCGCCGCGATGTGCGCCAAGAGCTCGAACGGGATGCCCCTCAGCCCCGTCTGCGTGTCGTTGATCATCAGGCGCGTCATGAAGAAGAAGAGCCACCGCGTCCACGTGTTGCCGAAGCGCGAGCGGAACGGCACCTTGCCCGTGAACGCCCTGACGCCCAGCACGAGCCCGCCGCGCTGGGTCTTCAGCCCCTCGGCGACCTTGGCGATGTCTTCGGGCGTGTGCTGCCCGTCGGCGTCGGCGGTGATGACGTCCGACCCCGATTCCGCGATGTACGAAAAACCGGTCTTGAGCGCGGCGCCCTTGCCGCGGTTCTTCTCATGGACAAGGATCTTCTCGACGTACGGCGCCGCCTGCGGGAAAATCTCGCGCCCCGACGTCGAGCCGTCGTCCACGAGCACGATGCGGTCGAACTTCTCGCGCAGCTTCGGCAGCAGCGCCAGCAGCTTCCCGTCCGGGTTGTACGCCGGGATGAGGATGGTCACGGGCCGATCAGGCTGCCCCATGGATTCGCCTCCTTTTCGTCGGCCTTGCACCGCTGGATGAGCTGGAGATAATCGATGCGGTTCTTGAAGAGGTCGTTCACGATCGCGGGCGTCAGGTAGACGAGCCCCGCCTGACGGACGGCGGAGGCGAGGGCCTCGGCGCTGTCGCTCGTCTTCATCGCCTCCGGCAGCTTGGCCATCATCTTCCGGGCAAGCGTCTTGTTGCCGCTCACCCCGGCGGGATAGGCGGAACCGAAGAAGTAGAACCCGCCAGCGCGCAGCTTCGCGTCGACCCGCGTGCGCTCGGCGTTGATCTTCGCGACGAACGCCTGCGTCTTCTCGTTCGGCGTAAACGCGCCGTCGAACGAATAGCTCACCTGCACCGTCGGCTTCCTGACGCGGGGCCTGGCGGCCCTGCGCTTCGCCGGCTTCTTCTTCGCCGCCTTCGGCTTGGGATCGTCGTCGAAGAGGTCGTCGAGCGAGCTCGCGCCGTCATCGTCGTCCCAGTCGTCGAGATCGTCCTCCTCGGGCTCCGGCTCCGGTTCCGGCGCCGCCTCGGCCGCACCGTCCGTTCCGCCGCCGACCGTGGTCTTGCTGACGGTCACGCCCTCCTGCGTCTTGACGAACTCCTCCCACGGCACGACGGGGTTCGACACCTGCAGACCGTTCACGCGCAGGACGAGCCCGTTGCGCTCCACCTTGTAGGGCGGCGGGATGTACTTGCCGTCGATGAACACGTAACCCGTCGAGATCGGCTTGCCGACCGTGCGCTTGAGCGCGGTCGCCGCCTCGGCGGGCTGCCGCTTGAAGGTGTTCCTGACCGTCACCGCCGCCGGCGCGGCGGCGAGCGGCAGGACGAGCGCCGTCACCAGCGCCAGCGTCATCATCTTCATCATGTTCATCATCGCCAAACCCCTTTCCGCAAATTTCAAAAAGACCCCAAGTCGCCGTAGCACAGAACCCCCGGAACCCGTGTTCCCAAGTCGGGGCTGACGCCCCATTTCAAGATGTCGGTCGAAGAAATATCTGCTGAATCCGCGTGCGGCCCAGAGTCTACGTCGTTCAAATCAACTTTCCCTCACCTCGATGCCGGCGGTCGCCTTGAGGGCGTCGACGATCCGTCGGAATGTTTCGCCGACCTCTTCGTCGGTCAGCGTCCGTTCGGACGAGCGGAACTCGAGCGCGTAGGCGAGCGAGCGGCGGCCGTCCTTCAGGTCTTTCGACTTGAATATATCAAAGATCGCGACTTTGGTCAAGGCCGCGCCGCCGTTCGCGCGGATGATCTTCTCGATCGCCGCGTTCGTGACATCCTTCGCCGCGACGAGCGCGATGTCGCGCCGCACGAGCGGGAACTGCGGCGGCGCGCTGACGCGGCCGACCTCGCCGACATGCTTGAGGAGCGGCCTGAGCTCGAGCTCGCACAGCCCCATCTGCGTCGTCAGACGGTACGGATGGCGCAGTTTCGCCGAGATCGCGCCGAGCACGCCGATCGCGCGCCCGTTCAGCCGGACTGCGAGCGACGCGCCCTTCGCGAACGCCGGATGGTCCTCCGCGACGAACTCCACGCGGCCCGCGTGCAGCCGCAGGACGAGCTCCTCGACCGCGCCCTTCAGCCACAGGACCGTCTCCTCCTCCGTCACCGCCGCGCGGCGCCGCAGGGCCTCGCGCCCGACGGGGCCGACGAACCCGAGCGCGAGGCGCTCCGCCTCCGCCGGGACGGGCTGCGCGCCGCCGCGCTGGGCGAGCGTGAACACCTTGCCGATCTCGAAGAGGAGCGCGCTCTCCAGCTGGTGCGCGGCGTTGCGGCCGAGGCTCCCCATCATCTGCGGCAGGAGCGAGTCGCGCATGACCGCGTACTCCGCCGAGACGGGATCGGGGATGACGAGGCGTTCGGCCGCCTTGCGCGTGTCGAACTCGTCCAGCTCCTTCTTCGACAGGAACGAATAGTGCATCGCCTCCGAGAAGCCGAGCGCGAGGCAGATGTCGCGCACGCGGCACCGCGCCTGGAACGGCGCATCCGACAGCGGCGAGACCGACGGCGCGGACGGCATCGTGTCGGGGATGTTGTCGAGCCCGTAGAGGCGCGCGATCTCCTCGACGAGATCCGCTTCGAGCGACAGGTCGTAGCGCCAGCTCGGAATGCCGAACGCGACCGTCCGCTGCGCGGCGTACGGACCCTGCGCGCGCGGCACGAGGCCGAGCGAGGCGAGGATGAAGACCATCGCGTCGTTGCCGACGGGAATGCCGATCAGTTTGCGCGCGCGCTCGAAATCGAGCGTGACGTCCGCGTTGAGCGGCTGCGCGCGGAAGTCCGCGTCGATGACGCCCTTCGCCACCTGCGCGCCGCCGTACTTCTGCAGGAGGTGCGCCGCGCGGCGCGACGCGAAGTCCGCCAGGTCCTTGTCGACGCCGCGGATGTAGCGGTACGCCGCCTCGCTCGCGAGGCCGAGCTTCGTCGCCGTGTACTTCGTCGAGGTGCATTCGAACAGCGCCGACTCCAGCATGACCGTCGTCGTGCCGGGCGCGATGCCCGAATCCTCGCCGCCCATCACGCCCGCGACCGCGTTCGGCTTCTCGGCGTCGCAGATGACGAGCATCGTCGGATCGAGCGTGCGCACGACGCCGTCGAGCGTCTTCATCGTCTCGCCGTCGCGCGCGTCGCGCACGACGATCGTGCGGTCCTTCAGCTTCGTGTGGTCGAACGCGTGGAGCGGCTGGCCGAGCTCCAGCATGACGTAGTTCGTCACGTCGACCGCGAGGCCGAGCGAGCGGACGTCGCAGAGCTCCAGCCGCTTCGCCATGAGCGCCGGGCTCGGCGCGTCGGGCGTCATCGCGGTGATGACGCGCGCGGTGTAGCGCGGGCACTTGACCGTGTCCTCGACGACGACCTTGACCTCGTCCTCGACGGGCGTTTCGACCTCGGTGAAATCGACCGGCGGCAGCTTCAGCTCGCGGTGGAGGATCGCCGCGTACTCACGCGCGATGCCGACGACGGAGAGCGCGTCGGGGCGGTTCCACGTGACCTCGATGTCGAAGACCGTCTCGGGCTTCTCCAGCTGCGCGATGTCGCGCACGAGCGCGCCCGCAGGCGTGTCGGCGGGATACTCGATGATGCCCGCCGCGCCCTCGCCGATGTGGAGCTCCTTTTCGGAGCAGCACATGCCGTACGACTCGACGCCGCGCAGCTTGCCCTTCTTGATCTTGAATTCGCCCTCGGGGATGAGCGCGCCGATCTTCGCGAACGCCGTCTTGATGCCCTTGCGCATGTTCGGCGCGCCGCAGACGACCTGATACTCGGCCGTGCCGTCCGTCACCTTGCAGACCTTCAGGTGGTCGGAGTTCGGATGCGGCTCGGCCTCCAGTACCTCCGCGACGACGATCAGCTCCGACAGCGGCGAGCCGCCGACGGTTTCGATCGATTCGACCTGCAAGCCGGCGCGGGTCAGTTTCTCGGCCAGTTCCCTCGGGTCGATGTCATCGACCTTGACATACTCATTCAGCCAGCTGAGCGGCACTTTCATCTTGCTTCACCTCTTCCTGCTTAACCTCTTCTTCAACAACAGCCTTCGGCTCTTCCTCCACCTTCGGGGCCTCTTCCACCTTCGGCGGCTCCTCCGCCTTTCCCGTCTCCTCTACCTTCGGCGGCTCTTCCTTCGGCGGCTCTGCAGCCTGGACCGGCTCCTCCATTTTCGGAGCCTCTCCTGCGGCAACCGTCCCTTCGGTCCCTTCTGTCGCTTTCGTCCCTTCTCCAGTTGCTCCCGCCACCCCCAGCTTCTTCTGCCACTGCGGGCCGTACTTCGGGAACTTCTCGACGGGCGAATAGACGCCGTTCGTGAACGCCACCACGTGGCCCGTCGACACGAGCCAGGCGAGATACTTCTCCGTCTCGGCGTCGGGCGCGATCACGGCCTTGGGCTGGCACGGGTTCTCGGCGATGAAGCGCGCCACCTTCGCGAGCTCGGGGATCGCGTGCTCGGCGTCGAACGCCTTGTACTCGGTGTTCGTCACGAACTCGGGCCCGCGCGCGTCGTTGGCGCGGAAGAACTTGAGCTTGCGGTGGTGGAACGCGCCGCGCAGCGCGAAGCACATGTTGTACGGCGCGCGCCGCTCCGCCTCCAGCGCGTCCTTCGCCGCCCACTGGAGCGGCCGGACGGGGCTCTTCATCGCGACGTCCGCGGTGATCATCAGCGTCTTCGGCTGATCGAGCATCGACGGCAGGATCGTGCGGCGGAACGCCGCCTCCGCCTGGTCGCGCGTCAGCTGCGCCGCGCCCTCGCCCGCGCCCTTCTGGATGTAGACCGTCTTCTTCGTCGCGCTCTTGCGCCACTCCTCGATGGCCTCCGCGTCGCGCACCATCACGAGGCGCGAGCGGTAGTCCGCCTCGCTCATGTCGGGATAGCGCGTGCGGATCATCTCCTTGACGGTCGCCGCGAATTCATGGACGTTCGGCGGCCCGAGCAGCACGCCCGACAGCCCGCACTTCGCCACGCAGCTGAAATTGCCCTTCGGCGGCTCGACTTCGATCTCCTTCGCCTCGTAGTAGTCGCCGAGGTGCGCGGCGAGAATATGCTCGGTGACGTCCTCCGGCCGCGTCGACGCGAAGCCGCACGCCTTGCACTGGTGGAACGCCGCCTCCGCGGCCGGCGCGCCGTCCGCGCCCTTCTTCGGCGTGATCCGGAGGAGCACCGACGACGGGTTGTCGAGGAAGAAATACGCGAGATCCTTCAGCTTGAAGGCGTGGCTGTCGCCCTGGAGCTTGCGAATGATGGTGCCCAGCGCCTTCGTCTCGGGAAGGATCTTCACCTCCACGTCGAGCGGTTTCGGGCGCTCGAAGCGCGGCCGGTCGCCGAAGCGCCGCGCCTCGCCGCCGCGCTTGTCGAACGGCTTGCGCGCGTCACGCGCGAACGGCCTGTCGCCGCGTCTGTCAAACGGCTTGCGCGCGTCGCGCGCGGGGCGCGACTCGGGTTCGCTCGCGGCACGGGCCGCATCCTTGCCGACGGTCACCTTGGCGTCCTTCTTCGCCCAGTCGGGCGTGAAGTCGAACGATCCCAGGTCCAAAAGAGGAGTATCTGCTGTGTCCATTAGCTGTGTATTATATCATAAATCCCCGCCCGTCTGCACGCCTCGCGCGGGAGTTCCCGATCGCGCGCGCGCCGCGCGCCTGACGCCGCCCGCAGACCGTCAGGCCCATTCAAGGTAAATTATGATATACTATCTATTCATCATGGAGAAAATCGTCTACTTCGACAACAACGCCACCTCGCGCGTCGCGCCCGAGGTCGCGGACGTGATGCGCCCCTTCTTCGGCGAGCTCTACGGCAACCCGAGCTCGATGCACGCGTTCGGCGGCCAGGTGGCCAAGTTCGTCACGCGCGCCCGCGAGGAAGTCGCGGCGTTCCTCAACTGCTCGCCCGAGGAAGTCATCTTCACCTCCTGCGCCACCGAATCCGACAACACCGCGATCCGCGGCACCGCCGACTGGTTCGGCACGGGCATGAAGGTCATCACGACGGCCGTCGAGCATCCCGCCGTCCTCCAGCCCTGCCGCCGCCTGAAGGCGCTCGGCCACACCGTCGTGGAGCTGCCCGTCGACGGCGTCGGGCAGATCGACCTGGACCGGCTGCGCGCCGAGCTGAAAGGCACGCAGCACGCGCTCGTCTCGATCATGTGGGCCAACAACGAGACGGGCACCGTCTTCCCGATTGAGAAAATCGCCGACATCTGCAGGGAATACGGCGCCGTCTTCCATACCGACGCCGTGCAGGTCGCGGGCAAGATCCCCGTCGACGTCACGAAGGTCCCCGTCGACCTGCTCGCGATGTCGGGCCACAAGTTCCACGCGCCCAAGGGCATCGGCATCCTGTACGTCCGCAAGGGCACGAAGCTCAAGCCGTTCCTGCTCGGCGGCCATCAGGAGGCGGGCCGCCGCGCCGGCACCGAGAACGTCCCGTACATCGTCGGCCTCGCCAAGGCGTGCGAGCTCGCGCGCATCGGGATGGCCGAGGAGGCCGTGCAGATCACCGCGCTCCGCGACCGCCTGGAGGCCGGCATCCTCGCGAAGTGCCCCAACGTCCGCGTCAACGGCGACCGGAACCATCGCCTGCCGAACACGCTCAACGTCAGCTTCGAGTACATCGAGGGCGAGGCGATCGCCTACCGTCTGAGCGACCTCGGCATCTGCATCTCGACGGGCTCGGCGTGCGCGTCGGGCTCGCTCGACCCCAGCCACGTCATCCGCGCGATGGGCGTCCCCTTCATCGCGGTGCACGGTTCGGTGCGCTTCTCGCTCTCGCGCTACAACACGATGGAGGAGGTCGACTACGTGCTGGACAGGCTCCCGCCCGTGATCCGGAACCTGCGCGAGCTGTCGCCCTTCGGCCCCGACATGGATCCCACCACCTTCAAGTGACATGAAAAAGACGCTCCTTGCCGCAACGCTCGCCCTCGCCCTTTTCGGCTGCCGCCGCGCCGACGTGCGCACGGTGACGATCGAGATCCCCGACCTCGCGCCCGCGAACCAGGCGCAGGTCGTCGCCGCGCTGTCGAAGTACAACGGCGTCGAGAAAGATTCCTTCAAATGGGATTTTCAGGCGAAGACGGTGACGCTCGCCTACGATTCGCTGCAGGTGGCGCAGACGAACCTGCGCATGGCCATCGAGGCGAAGGGACTCACGGTCGTCTACCCGCCGAACACGACCGGCCGCGCCGGCTACTGACCGCGCGCGGACCGGCCCGCGTCACGGCTTCTGCCAGTACGAGAGATATTCGATGTTGCCCATCTCGCGGCCGCGGATGGGCGATTCGTCGAGCCCCCGGAGCGTCAGCCCCAGCGTCTCCGTCGCGAACGCGACGATGTCGTCGCGCGCCGTCCGGCGCAGCGTGTCGTCGCGGACGAGCCCGCCGGGCGCATGGCCCCTGCCGACCTCGAACTGCGGCTTGATCAAGGCGACGATCTCGCCGCCCGGCGCGAGCACCGACGCGATCGGCGGCAGGATCAGCTTCAGCGAAATGAACGAGACGTCCGTCACCGCCAGCGTCGGCACGTGCGGCAGGTCCGCCGCGACCATGTAGCGCGCGTTGTAGTTCTCGCGCACCCAGACGCGCGGATCGGCGCGCAGCTTCCACGCGAGCTGGTTCGTGCCGACGTCCACCGCCATCACCTGCGCCGCGCCGTGCTGCAGGAGGCAGTCGGTGAAGCCGCCCGTCGACGAGCCGACGTCGAGGCAGATCCGGCCCGCCGCCGACAGCGACGGCCACTTCGCGAACGCGCCCTCCAGCTTCTCGCCGCCCCGGCTGACGAAGCGCGGCGGCGCGTCGACCGTCAGCGCCGCGCCGTCGTCCAGCTGACGCGACGCCTTGCGCTCGACTTCGCCCGCGACGCGGACCTTGCCCTCCAGCACGAGCGCCTGCGCGCGCGTGCGGCTGTCGGCGAGGCCGCGCTCCACCAGCAGGAGGTCGAGCCGCTTCTTCACGGCCGCAGCGCCTTGTCGATCACGTCGATGCGGCGGATCTCGGCGCGCGGGAAGAGGCGCGAGACGCCCGGCGACGTCTCGATCATCACCGCCGCCGCCGTGTTCTCCACGAGCACGCCCCGGTAGATGCCGGTCGGCGTCTCGATCTCGATGTTGGGGATGAAGAGGCGCTTGAGCGCGACGGTGACGCGCGATGCGCTCTTCGCCGCGACGGCGGGATGGCGCACGACCTCGGCGTAGCCGTCCTTGCGCACGACGAGCGTGTGCTCGCCCTCGGGCAGGTTGGGCACGATCAGCACGTCGCTCTTCTCGGCGGCGGGATCCGCCGACCGGGTGGTGCCGACGGTGTGGCCGTCCAGGATCAGCGTCGCGCCCGGCGGCGTCGTGCGCACCTCCAGCGACCCCATGACGTTCGTCAGGCGGAATTCCTCGCTCGCGGTCGCGCCGTTCGCCAGCTTCACGTCGCGCAGGACCGTCGCGTAGCCCTCGAGCTCGCAGCGGACCTTGTACGTGCCGGGCCGGAGATTGACGAGCGTCACCGGCCCCTTGCCCTCGGCCGCATCGTTGACGTAGAAGCGCGCGCCCTCGGGAACGGACGTCAGCCGCAGCGTGCCCGGCAGCCCCGCGAGCGCGAGCGCGAGCTCCTGCTGATCGCCGGCGTTCAGCGTCAGCTCGCGCACTTCCGTCCGGTAGCCCGCCTTGCTGACCGAGAACGTGGCGCGCCCCTTCGGCACGTCGCGCACGACGCACGGCGTGCGGCCCTTCACGATCCCGTTCACCGTCACCTCCGCGCCCGCCGGCTCGCTCGTCACGCGCACGACGCCCGAATCCAGGAGCAGCGTCTCGTGGCGGACGAGCGGCGTGCGGCCCGCGAACCGGATCTCGACCGGACGCGGCTGGTAGCCGGGCTTCTGCAGGAGCAGCCGGTGGACGTCCTTCGCCGCGAGATCGGTGATGAGCCGCGGCGTCTCGCCGAGCGCGAGCCCGCCGTCCATCGTGATCACGGCCCCCGCCGGCTCGCTCGTGACGAGCAGCAGCCCGAAGACCGGCCGCAGCTCGGCGTGGCACGTCGCGAACGAACCGTCCGCGAGCGACAGGAACTCGTCCGACGGCTCGTAGTCCTTCAGGTCGAAGCGGATGTGCCGCGCGCCGGGCTCGAGATCGTACAGCGTCAGCGGCGTGATGCCGCGCGGCTGGCCGTCGACCACGACCGTCGCGCCCTCCGGCAGCGACGTGAAGCTGACGCGGGCGGGCCGCTCCGCACGCTCCGCCGCCGTCGCCGTCAGCGCCGCCGCGCACAGCGCGACCACCGCCGCGAACGACCGAAACCGTCCGTTTCCACCGATCTTCTTCATCAACGGCCTCCCTTCTTCGCCGCGCGCATGCGCTTCTCCACGTCCAGCAGTTTCGCGTTCGCCTCCGCGTGCCGCGCGTCGTTCACGTCGGGCACCAGATCGCAGAGGATGCGCAGCTCCTCCTTCGCCTTCTCCCACTCGCGCAGCTTGAGCGAGCGGTCCGCGTCGGCGCGCTGGCGGCGGTAGCGCGCGTCCAGCTCCTTCTCGGCCTCGGCCAGCCGTCCCTTGAGCGCGGCGTAGCCGGCCGGCTTCGGGTTCACGGTCTCCAGATAGAAGAGCGCCTCCCTGTACGCCTGGCACGCCTCGTACAGGTTGCCGAACTCGACGTCGCGCTCCTCCCACTTCGCGTCGCCGATCCGCTCGTCCTCCGCGCTCATCGCCAGCAGCTGCTCGCGCGAATACTGGAGCGCCCACACGCCGAGCTCGTTGCGCGTGAACGTCTCGAGCTCCTCGCAGACGGTGTCGAACGGTTCGGGCGCGAACGCGTTCTCGACGAGGATTTCGCGCACGCGCGTGCCGTCGATGAAGCGGATGCGCCGGCTCTTCAGCGCGTTCTCCTCCGCGGCGCCGCCCCCCGCATACGCGTCGTCGAGCGCGCGGAACTCCGCGTTCTCGAGGATCGCCGCGATGCGCGCGCGCGCCGTGTCGGAGAGTTTCGCCGACTTGTCGATGTGGCGGCTCTCGCCCGGCACGTCGTCGTACACGACGCGCAGCACGCCCGTCTCGTCGACGGTCATCACGTAGCGGAAGATATGCTGCGCGTCGGCCTCGACCTTCTCGTACAGAAGCGAGGTCAGGCGCGCCGGCTGCGCCGCCGGGGCCGTCGGCCGCGCCGGACGGCGCGCGGCGCCGCCCAGCGGCAGGTTGAGGATGACGCCGATGGCCGCGAGAAAGACGGCGACGGCCGCGATCCAGAGGATGTTGAGGAACGGCGGCCGCTTCTTCGCGTCCTCGGCCGCCGGCTGTGCGGCCGCGCCGTCCGCCGGCGCGCCGCCGAGGCCGAGATCGACCGATCCCGCCGCCGGGGCCGCCGACGCGGGGGCCGGTTCGGGTGTCGGTTCGGGTGCGGGCGCGTCGGCCGCGCCTTCCGGCACGACCTTGATCGTCGTCGTGCCGACGTCGATCACGTCGCCCGCCTTGAGCGGGCAGGCGTCCGCGCCGATGTTCTCGCCGTTGACGAGCGTGCCGTTGGCGCTCGCGAGATCAAGGACCGCCAGCGCGCCCGAGGCGTTCGACTCGAACATCGCGTGGTTGCGCGAAAGCTCCTCGTCGGGGATCGCGATGTCGCACGCGGTCGCGCGCCCGAGGCGCAGACCGCCCTTCGGCACCGTGAACCGGCGGCCCGCGAGCGCGCCGTTGACGATCAGCAGTTCCAGACGTTCAGACATATCGCTCCTTTGATTGAATTTACAGCAGTCCCTTCAGCGCCTGCGACAGCACAGGCCCGAGCAGAATGATGAACACGGCCGGGAAGATGCAGAGCATCAGCGGCCCGAGCATCTTCGTCGGCGCCTCCGCCGCCAGCTTCTCGGCGCGGTCGAACCGCCGCGCGCGCAGCTGCTCGGACTGGATGCGCAGGATCGCGCCGATCGACACGCCCAGCTCGTCCGCCTGGATGAGCGCGAACGCGACCGACCGCAGGTCCGGCTGGCGGCAGCGGTCCGCCATGTTGCGCAGCGCCTCGCGGCGCGAGGAGCCGACCTGGATCTCCTTCGTCATGCGCAGCAGCTCCTCGTTCAGCGGATCGAGCTTGCGCGACGCGCAGTTGCGCTGCAGCGCGCTGATGAAGTCCATGCCCGCCTCGACCGACAGCGTCAGGATGTCCAGCACGAACGGCAGCGCCTTCATGATCGCCATGTGGCGCTTCTTCAGCGTGGCGGACAGCCACATCACGGGCTGGAGGCAGAAGAGCGCGAAGCCGAGCACGCACAGCGGCAGGCGCAGCTCCTCCACGAGCGAGCCCGGCAGCAACGCGCCGGCGAGGACGATCCCCAGGCTCCAGAACGAACCGAGCACGACAGGCGTCAGCAGCTTCAGCGCCACGAACTCGCGCCCCGACAGAAGCCCCTCGAACCCGGCGGCGACGAGCATCCCCTCCGCCTTCGCGATCTGCGGCGCGAACGCCGGACGCGCGAGCAGGCCGTCGAGGTTGCCGACGAACGGCAGCAGCAGCTTGAAGACGAGCGGGAGCGCGCGTTCCTGGCGGCGGCCGTCCGCGAGCGTGACATAGGTGACGTCGCCCGCGACGTTCGCCAGATACCACCCGAACCCCGCCGCCGCGACGGCCCACGCCGCCATCAATGCGATCTCGATCGCGCTCATCGTCAGCTCACCACCGTTCCGCCGCCCGCGGCGGCGTCGGGCGAGAGCAGGCCGCCGCACGTCCCCGGCTCGCCCGCGAAGAGGATCATGCCTTCCGACACGCCGACCGACATCTTGCGCGGCGCGAGGTTGGCGACGAAGACGACCTCCCGGCCGACGAGCTTCTCCGGCTCGGGATAGGCCGCGCGGATGCCCGAGAAGATCGTGCGCGTGCCGAGCGAACCCGCATCGAGCACGAACTTGAGGAGCTTCGACGACTTCGGCACGATTTCGCAGCTCTGCACCACGCCGATGCGCAGATCCAGCTTCTCGAAATCGGGGAAGGCGATGGTGGGCTTCAAAGGCGCCGCCTCCTTGGGCGGAACGGACGGGGGCTCTGGCGCCCCCGCACCCCTGCCTGTGGAGATGGCCGAACCAGATTTGATGGCCGAACTGCGTTCGGCCTCTCCTCTGTTCTTGCTCGCCCGCGATTCATGCGCGACTTCGCCCGTCTCGGCGGGCCTGACGGTCGCGGCCGCGACCATCGCCTCGACCTGCGCGGCGTCGATGCGGCTGGCGAGATATTCGTACGGCCCGAGCGCGCAGTTCTCGCGCACCGTGCCGAGCGTCGCCCACGTCCATTCCGTCTCGCCGAAGAGCTTCATCGCCTTGTCGGCGTAGACGGGCAGGATGGGC
Organism: Verrucomicrobia bacterium UBA7008; assembly: GCA_002449695.1. Taxonomy (GTDB): domain Bacteria; phylum Verrucomicrobiota; class Kiritimatiellia; order RFP12; family UBA1067; genus UBA1067. Next base: position 112,114 of record DJXI01000085.1, read on the forward strand.
TTCAGGTAGATCGCGATCAGCCGGAAGGCGTTCAGCGCGGCCGTGAGCGTCGTGCGCGTCTCCTCTTCATCCGTCTTGACCGTCTTCCACGGTTCGCGGCGGTCGAAATACTCGTTCGCCGCGTCCGCGAGGCGGCTCACCTCGACGACGACCTGGTTGAAGCGGCGCTCCTCGTAGAACTTCGCGATCGTCTCCGCCGCGTCGCGGCACTTCGCGACGAGCGCGGCGCCCTCCGCGTCCAGCGTGCCGAGCCGGCCGCCCAGGCGCTTGTGGAGCATCTGGCCGCCGCGCGAGGCGATGTTGGTGATCTTGCCGACGAGGTCGGAGTTGACGCGCTGGACGAAGTCGGCGAGGTTGAGGTCCATGTCGTCCGTCGTGCCGCCCAGCTTCGCGGCGTAGTAGTAGCGGAGCGCCTCCGGCGGCAGATGGTCGAGGTACGTGCGCGCGTTGACGAACGTCCCCTTCGACTTCGACATCTTCTCGCCGTTCACCGTCAGGAAGCCGTGCACGAAGATCTTGTCGGGCTGCTGAAAGCCCGCCGTGTGGAGCATCCCCGGCCAGAAGAGGCAGTGGAAGCGGATGATGTCCTTGCCGATGAAGTGGTAGCGCTCGGCCGCGGGATCCTGCCACCAGTCCTCGAACGTCTGGCCGTTCTTCCCGCACCAGTTCTTGAGCGAGGCGAGGTAGCCGATGGGCGCGTCGACCCAGACGTAGAAGAACTTGCCCGGATGGCCCGGGATCTCGAAGCCGAAGTACGGCGCGTCGCGCGAGATGCACCAGCCGCGCAGGGGCTCGGCGAACCATTCGAGGAGCTTGTTCGACACGTCGCTCGTCGTGTGCTCGGTGATCCACTTCGCGAGGTAGTCGTGCTGCGGCTCCAGCTCGAAGTAGAGGTGCTCGGAGTCGCGGACGACCGGCGTGCCGCCGCACGTCGTGCACGTCGGCGCGCCCAGCTCCTCGGCGCCGTACGTGGCGCCGCAGCGGTCGCAGCTGTCGCCGTACTGGTTCGCGGCCCCGCACTTCGGGCAGGTGCCCTTGACGTAGCGGTCGGGCAGGAACATGCGGCAACGCTCGCAGTAGAGCTGCGGCGACGTCTTCTTCGTGATGCCGCCCGACTTCTCCATCGCGGCGTAGATCTGCTCGGAGAACGCCTTGTTCTCGGGCGAGTTCGTCGTGTAGTAGTTGTCGAACGCGATCTGGAAGTCGGTGAAGTCCTTCAGATGGATCGCGTGCGTGCGCGCGATGAGCTCCTCGGGCGCGACGCCCTCCTTGCGCGCGCGGATCATGACCGGCGTGCCGTGCGTGTCGTCCGCGCAGACGTACACGCAGTCGTGGCCGCGCAGTTTCTGGAACCGCACCCAGAAATCGGTCTGGATGTACTCGACCAGGTGCCCGAGATGAATGTCGCCGTTCGCGTACGGCAACGCGCTTGTCACGATGATTTTTCTCTTCGCTTCCATGTCACTCCCAATTTTCCCTATAGTATACCAAAAAAACGCGGCGACGCGGTGCAAAACTGCCGTGCGATTTGATATACTATGCGTCAACGAGAAACAATGATGGACATGAACAGGATAGGAACGCGCGTCAAGCGGCTGCTGCAGCTCGTCACCCACAACTGGGCGCTCAAGCTGCTGGCGCTGGCGCTCGCGCTCCTGATTTACTGGACACTTAAATCCGACAGCGGCCGCTTCAACGGCCGGATGCCCGATGTAGATGAACGACACCTCTTCCAATCCGAATGAGGGCGCCGAACGCCCCGCCGAGCGGCACGTCTTCGGCTGGCTCCTCTTTCCGCTCGCGCTGTTCCCCTTCGTCGCGCTGATGACCTACGACTGGCGCGCCGTCGCCGCGCTGATGATCCCGCCGCAGCCGAGCACCAACTGGATCGGCCCGCTGGGCGACGGCTTCGCCTACTGGGGCTACCTGATTTTCGGCCTCGCGATCTGGATCGTCCCCGTCATGTGCCTCATCGGCGGGCTCTGCCTCGTCGCGGGGCGGCGGATGCGGCCGGGGCGGCGCGGCGCGTGGTTCACGCTCTTCCTCGTCTGCACGGCGTGCCTCATGCAGGTGGCGCAGGGCCACGCGCCCGGCATCCAGGCGTTTCTCGCGCGGATCAATCTCGCCAACGCCGGCGGCGCGTTCGGCTACCTGATCATGGAGCGCTTCCTCTCGCGCTTCCTGTCGGATTTCGGCGCGTCGGTGATCGTCGTCATCGCCCTGCTCATCTCGCTCGTCGCCGCGATCGGCGTGCACAACCTCCTGGCGTTCTTCGTGGCGGTCTACCGCTGGGTGACGATCGGCAAGTACCTCGACCGCGTGCGCGCGGCGCGCGAAGCGGAAGCGGGCCGCGCGGCGAACGGCGCGGCCGACGCGGAGCAGGACATGTATCTCGCGGCGCTTGCGGCGAAGGACGAGGCCAAGCGCCAGCGCGAGGCGGACAAGGCGCGCGCCCGCGCCGAGAAGGACGCCGCGCGGGAAGCGGCGCGCGCCGCGCGCGAGGCCGAGCGCGAAGCGGCCCGGGCCGCGCGTGAGGCGGCACGCGCCGAGAAGGAAGCCGCCCGGAACGACGCCGTGCGCACGCCCGCACCCGCGCGCACGGCGGCGACGGCAACGGACGGCGCAGAGGCGGACGCGGAGAAGCCCGCCGACAAGGGGCCGTACATCCTGCCGTCGGTCGGGCTCCTGTCGCCCTTGAAGAAGTCGCAGGCCGACCATTCCGACGTCGGCGCCACGAGCCAGAAGCTGATCGACACGCTCAAGCTGTTCGACGTCAACGCGGAGCTCGCCTACACCGTGCAGGGCCCCGTCGTCACCAAGTACGCGCTCACGCCGGAGCCCGGCACGCGCCCCGAGAAGTTCACCTCGCTGCAGGCGACGATCATGATGGCGCTGAAGGCGAAGTCGCTGCGCATCGAGGCGCCGATCCCGGGCGAGGACAAGATCGGCATCGAGGTGCCGAACCTCAAGCCCGCGGGCATCTCCTTCCGCGAAATCTTCGAATCGGACGCGTGGCGCAACGCCAAGGCGGAGCTGCCGCTCCTCTTCGGCAAGCGCGCCGACGGGCGCGAGCTCGTGGCGGACCTCGCGACGATGCCGCACATGCTCGTCGCCGGCGCGACGGGCCAGGGCAAGTCGGTCTGCCTCAACTCGCTCATCTGCGGCCTTCTGATGACGCGCACGCCCGAGCAGCTCAAGCTCATCATGGTCGACCCGAAGTGCGTCGAGTTCACGCCCTACTCCAAGATCCCGCACCTGCTCGTGCCCGTCATCACCGACAACCGCAAGGTCGTCTTCTCGCTCCACTGGGCGGTGGCGGAGATGGAGAAGCGCCTCAAGCTCTTCGCGCGCGCCCGCGTGCGCAACATCTACGACTTCAACCACCGCAAGACCGTCACGCAGACCGACATGTTCGGCAACGACGAGCCGGTGAACGCCGACATGCCCAAGACCGTCCCCTACATCGTCATCATCATCGACGAGGCGGCGGACCTGATCGGCCAGTGCGGCAAGGAGGTGAACCCCGACATCCAGCGCATCACGCAGAAGGCGCGCGCGGCGGGCATCCACCTCATCCTCGCGACGCAGCGCCCCGACGCCAAGATCATCACGGGCACCATCAAGGCGAACATCCCCGGGCGCGTCGCGTTCAAGACGTCCCAGGCGATCGACTCGCGCACGATCCTCGACGAGGCGGGCGCGGAGAACCTGATCGGGCGCGGCGACATGCTCTTCCGCGGCAAGGACGGGCTCCTGATCCGCGCGCAGGGCGCGTGGATCTCCGACGAGGAGATCGCCAACATCACCAGCTTCATCGAGGAGCACGCGAACACGCAGTTCGACGAGAAGTTCGCGACGAAGCTCGGGCGCGTCAAGGAGGCGGCGATCGAGGATCCCTTCGCGTCGAACGAGGACGATCCCGACAACCAGCCGCAGGCGGACGCGCAGCCGAAGGAGGTCCAGCGCGCGATGGTCAAGGCGGCGGCGGACGCGGACGACTTCAAGAAGGCGGTGGAGTGCGTCATCAACACGAAGCGCGCCTCGACCTCGCACTTCCAGCGGCAGATGGGCTGGGGCTACAACCACGCGGCGAAGATCCTCGACATGCTGACCGAGCGCGGCATCGTCAGCGCGCCGCAGGGCATGGGCCCGCGCCAGATCATCATGGACCAGGACCAGCTCGTCGCCATCCTCAACGGCGGCGACGGCGCGGCCGCGAACGACGAACCGGTTGAAACCCCCACACCGACCCCAGAAAACGACGAGGAGGCAGCTGAATGATCGACTTTGGAAACACCCTGCGCCAGGCGCGCGAAGCAAAGGGCCTGACGCTGAACGACGTCGCGGACCGGACGCACATGATGGTGCAGATGGTCGAGGACCTGGAAAACGAGCGCTTCGGGCGGATCGCCGCGCCGATCTACGGGCGCGGCTTCGTGAAGCTCTACTGCGAGGCGGTCGGCATCGACGACTACAAGCCGCTCGTGGCGGAGTTCATGGAAATCTTCAACGGCAACCGCGCGCCGACGATCCGGATGCGCGACGAGCCGCGCGCGGCCGCGCCGGCACCGGCGGCGCGTGCGGCCGCACCCGAACCCGCGCCGGCGCCGGCACCCGAGCCCGAACCCGTGGCGGCGCCGGAGCCCGTGCCCGACCCCGTGGCGGCTCCCGCCCCGGAGCCGGAACCGCAACAGGCCGCGCCCGCGCCGTCGGTCGAACCGGAGCCCGCGCCCGTCGACACCGGGTTCCGGCTGGAGCCGGAAACGTCGCGCGCCACCTTCGCGCCGCGCCCGGAACCGGAGCCCGTGCCCGAACCCGCGCCCGCGCGGCCGCTGTCGCGCTACGCGCCGCCGACGCCGCTCGACGAGGAGGCGACGCGCGAGCCCTTCCGCTTCCCGGAGATTCCGACGACCGTCTGGCGCGTTCTCGTGCTGCTCGTCGTCGCCGGCGCGCTCCTCGGGCTCATCTTCTTTCTCGGCCGCGGGCTCTACCGCGCCACGATGTTCGCGCCCGGCGAAGGTCCCGGCGAAACGCCGGCGGTGCAGGGACAGCCGGCCGCGCCGGCACCGGCGCAGACGCCGGCCGCCGCCGCGCCGCGCACGCCGCGGGACGTACCGCCCCTTTACATCGACTGAAAGATTGTGTATAATTTACCTATCCTAAGGGAAAAAGACAAACAAAAAAAAAGGAGTCCAACACCATGGAAATCGTGATCTGCAAGACAAAGGAAGAAGCGTCCAGGCTCGCCGCCGACATGATCAACGCGGCCGTCAAGAAGAATCCGAAGACCGTGCTCGGCCTTGCGACCGGCTCGACGCCCGTGCTGATGTACAACGAGATGGCGAAGGCGGTCAAGGCGAAGAAGGTCTCGTACAAACAGGTCAAGAGCTGGAACCTCGACGAGTATGAAGGTCTCGCGCCGACGCACAACCAGAGCTACCGCTACTTCATGAACGAGAACCTGTTCAAGAAGATCGACATCCAGCTGAAGAACACGCACGTGCTCAACGGCCTCGCGAAGGATCTCGACAAGGAGTGCGCGGCGTACGAGGCGCAGATCAAGAAGGCCGGCGGCATCGACATCCAGGTGCTCGGCATCGGCTCGGACGGCCACATCGCGTTCAACGAGCCCGGCACGTCGCTGACGAGCCGCACGTCGGTCGTGTACCTCACCCCGTCCACGATCAAGGACAACGCGCGGCTCTTCTTCAACGGCAAGCTCGACGAGGTGCCGACGCGCGCGCTGTCGATGGGCGTGGGCACGATCTGCGAAGCGAAGAAGATCGTCCTTCTCGCGTTCGGCGAGAACAAGCAGGACGCCGTCAAGGGCATGGTCGAAGGCGGCGTCACCCAGTTCTGCACCGCGTCCGCGCTCCAGATGCATCCAGACGCCTGGGTGTTCTGCGATGAAGCCGCCGCCAAGAAGCTGAAGCTCCGGAAGTACTATGCGTGGCGCAGCGCCACCAAGCTGGGGCTGAAGGCATGAGCACGGCCGAAGAGGACGGCTTCATCAGCTTCGTCTGCCCTTCCTGCCGTTGCGAAATCGAAGCGACCCTGGACCTGATCGGCGAACCGACCGAATGCCCCGCGTGCGGCAGCCGTCTGGTCGTCCCCGACACGCGCGCGCCCGCCCCCGCCGATGACGGCGTCGTCCGCCACGGCCCGGATTCGCCGAGCGCCGCGCAGTCGGGCGCCGCCAAGAGCCGCACGATCCGCATCGAACTCGGCGACCTCGATATATGAGCGGCAGGCGTCGGCGCAAGCATACAAACTATGCGCGGGCCCGCGCCCGCAAACGGCGCCGGTCGTCGTCGCGCCGTCTGGCGCTGCGCATCGGCTTCCTCCTGCTCGCGCTGGTCGCCGCCTGGGCGGCGGCGGGCGTCTGGTTCGTCCAGCATCCGCGCCGCTGGCTGGAACGCCGCTTCGCCGGCTGGCCGGCTTTCGTCACCGCGCCGCTCGCGGCGATCGGCAACCCCGTCGGCGATCTGACGGACGCGCTCGGGCTGACCGGCCACGACGCCGTCTACGAATATGACGAGCCGGCCCCCGACGGCGCGGTCGCGTTCGCGGGCGTGCCGCGCCGCACGGGCGCGCCCTGCCCCGCCGACATCCAGGTGCTCGACCGCGGCGAATTCATCGTCGGCTGGTCGCCGAAGCTGAAGCATCCCGTCTGGGTCGCCTACCACGTGCCCGCCGTCGCACCGTTCGAGGCAGGCGAGCGGCCGAACTTCCGCAAGGACAAGGCGGTCGCCTCCTCGCCCGCCGCCGGCGCCTACGACCGCTCGGGCTACGACCGCGGGCACATGGCGCCCAACTACGCCGTCGCCACGCGCTTCGGCGCGGCGGCGCAGGACCTCACCTTTCTCATGACGAACATCGCGCCGCAGAGCCGCGCCCTGAACCGCGGCGTCTGGCGCGACCTCGAGCACCGCATCGCGGAGCTGTGGACGGCGCGCTACGGCGAGATCTGGGTGATCGTCGGCGCCCTTTCACGCGGACATGAAACGCTCAGCGGCACCGAGATCGACGTGCCCGAGCAGTTCTACCAGGTCGTCGTCGCGCAGGAGGGGCTGGATATCCGCGCGTTCGCCGTTCTCATCGACCAGACCGTGCCGTGGGGCGCGTGGCCGACGCGCTACCTCATCACCATCGACGAGCTGGAGGAGCTGACGGGTCTGGACTTCCTGCCCGATCTGCCCGAATTCATCCAGAGCCCGCTCGAATCGGAACTGCCCTCGCGCCTGTGGCCCGTCCGCCGCCTGGACATCTTCAAGCAGCTGTTCCTGCACCTGCACTAGGCGGCGCGGCTCAGCTGCGCGGAATCACGACCGTATCCGCGCGCACGCCGTTGAACGCGCCCGTCAGCCGGATCGGCCGGCCCGAACCGAACAGCCGCCGGAACGCGACCACCGCCGTGCCGTCCGCGAGCGACCCGTGCACCGCCAGAATCTCGCCCGGACCGTCGATCGAAAACGTCACCTCGCCGTCGGCACGTTCAAGCGGCAGCCAGTCGAAGTCCACGAGCCGCGCGGACGCAAAGCCCACCTCGCCGTCCGCGAGCGCTTTCGCCTCCGGCTCGACCTTCACCATGAACGCGGCCTCGGACGAAAATTCGTACGGCCGCGCCCAGCGGTAGTTGCGCGTCTTCACCTCCGTCTCGTTCCCGTCCGCATCGAAGAAGCGCAGTTCGACCGCCGCCAGCTCCGGCCCGACCGACGTGAAAACGACCGACACCTTCTCCTGCGCGCGCCGCGCCGCCGCTTCCGCCTGGACCGACTCCGCCGCGATGATCGACTGCACTTCGCCTTCGATCTGCGCCTTCGTCGCCGCGTCGGGCGCGACCACGTAGCCGCGCAGCGTGTACGGCATCCAGCCCTTCGTCCAGGACGTGTCGGTGAACGCCGCCTCGAACAGCCCCGCCGTCGGCAGCACGTCGTCGCTCGTGCCCGCGAGGCCGTCCACGCCCTTCGAATAGAGCGTCGGATCCGCGCCCTCGCCGTTGCAGACGTAGACGTAGTCATGCCCCCACGGGTCCTTCACGACCTTGCGGATGTACGGCCCGTCCCAGCCGCGCCTGATCACCTTCACGGACGCGAGCTGCTCCAGCCCTTCCGCGGTGGTCGGATACGCGCCGACATGGTAGCGGTAGCGCCCCAGCGCCGTCGCGAGCGCGTCGACCGACTTCTGCGCCTGAATCTGCGCCTTGGAGATCGGCGCGCGCCCGCCGCGGCCCGTCGCCGAGAGGACGAGCCCGCCGAGCATCAAAAGGCCGATGATGACAACCGCGTAGAAGACAATCCCCTTCTTCATGACCGGCGCGCCGAGGCCCTCCAGCTCCGCCTTCTTGCGCTCGTACTCGCGCGCGATCGCCTTGATCGCGGCCGTCTTGCGCGTGCGCGCCGGATTCTTCACCGGGAATTTCTTTCTCAGCTCATTGTAGTCGACCATCACGCGATCCTTTCCAAAATGAGACTTTCCGGCTCGGCGGCCTCCGGCCGGATGTCGAACGCCTTGTAGAGCTCCGCCGCCGCCTTCTCCAGCCCGTCCGGCCCCGACGACTTCTCCAGCGTCGCGAGCGGCGAGCCCGTTCCCACGCGCGCGCCGACCTGCACGGCGAGCGTCACGCCCGCGCGCGGATCGATCCGGTCGCCTGCCGTCAGCCGCCCCGCGCCGAGCGACAGCGCGACGCGCGCCACCTTCTCCGCGTCGATGGCCGCGACGCGGCCCGCCTTCATCGCCTGGATGCGGAACTTGAACGTCGGCTGCGCCATCCGCGCCGCGAACGCCTCCAGGTCGCCGCCCTGCGCCGCGACCATCGCCGCGAACTTCGCGTACGCGCGGCCGTCGGCGAGCCGGTCGCGGCACATCTGCCGCGCGTCGTCGAGCGGACGGTCCTGCGCGAGCGACACCATGAGCGCCGCGAGCTCAATGCAGAGGTCGATGTCGCGCCCCTCCGTCCGCGCGCCGCGCAGGATCGCGAGCGCCTCCGCGACCTCGTTCGCGTTGCCGACGGCGAACCCGAGCGGCGCGTTCATGTCCGTCACCAGCGCCGCCGCCTTCCGCCCCGCCGCGCGCGCGCCGTCGACGAGCGCGTGCGCGAGCGCGGCCGCCTCTTCGCGCGTCTTCATGAACGCGCCCGCGCCGCACTTGACGTCGAAGACGAGCGCATGCGCGCCCTCCGCGAGCTTCTTCGAGAGGATCGACGCGACGATGAGCGGGATCGACGCGACCGTGCCCGTCACGTCCCGGAGCGCATAGAGCCTGCGGTCGGCCGGCGTGATCTCGTCGGTCTGCACCGTCATCGACACGCCGACGTCGCCGACGACCTGCTGGAACGCGTCGAGCGACAGCGACGCGCAGTAGCCGGGAATCGTCTCGAGCTTGTCCGCCGTGCCGCCCGTCAGTCCCAGTCCGCGCCCCGTCAGCGACGGCACCGCCGTGCCGCAGGCCGCCGCGAGCGGCTGCACGACGAGCGAGAGCTTGTCGCCGACGCCGCCCGTCGAATGCTTGTCCGCCGTCGCCATCGGCCAGTCGAGGCAGCGCCCCGACTCCTTCATCGCCGCCGTGAGATCGGCCGTCTCGCGCGCGGTCATGCCGCGGCAGCAGATCGCCATCGCGAGCGCGCTCATCTGGTAGTCGGGAATCTCGCCGCGCGTGAAGCCCGCGATGAAATCGCGGATCTCCGCGGTGCCGAGCGCGTGGCCTTCGCGCTTCTTGTCCAGGATCAGTTTCGCAATCATGGCTTCAGTATATCAAATTTCCGCACGGCGTCCATCGCCTTTTTGTACATCGCCTCGAGCGCGGCGAGGCACTTCGTCTCGCCGCGCCAGAACGGCACGGGCCCGAGCCGCTTCAGGATCGGAATTTCAGTCTTCATCGCACAGTTCCTCCAGCGAGATGCCCCTGAGCTCCAGCAGCGCCGACGGCCGCCACGCGATCTCCTCGCCCAGGATGAGCAGCACCGCGCTCGAATGCTTGCACGGGTTCGCGTAGTCGGGGCACGAGCAGCGCGTCGTCACGTCGTACGTGCGCGGCGCGAGCTTGCCGCCCGGGAAGAGGTCGCACCCTTCTGCGCGGAAGATCTGCTCCACCTCCAGCGGCAGGTCGTCGACGAGAAGCCGCGCCACGAGCATCGGCTCCGCCTTCAGCCGCGCGACGATCCGCGCGCGCGCGGCCGCGTCCGGCTCGCGGAAGTCGATCGTCACCGTGTAGGGTTCCGGGCGGCTGCCGACGACCGTCGCCGCGACATGCGGGCCGACGAGCTTCATGTCCGTGATCTGCCCCGACAGCGCGTAGTTCTTGCCGCGCCCGAGCCGCGCGCCCAGCTCCATGCGCTCGATGGCCGCGAGCCACCGGCGCGCCCACCAGCTGCGGCCGCCGCCCGTGCGCGACTCCTGCGCACGGATGCCCGCCGCCGCGCGCGGGATGCGGACGGGATACTTCTTCCGGCTCACGGCGCCACCTCGTCGGCGTTTCGTTCAAGCCGGGCGATCAGCTCCGCGAGCCCGATTCCGCGCACCTCCGCCAGCTTCGCCGCCACCTCGTCAACGCGCGGTGCCGCGGCCGCCTCCGTCGCATCGCTTTCGACGAGCAGCCGTTCCACCGGCACCTTCTTCACCATCGCCCGGTAGTTGACCGCGTGATCGTTCAGGATCGCCGGGCCGACCGAGACGAAGCCGCCCAGCGCAACGATGTCCGGCAGCAGCCCGTCCGAGCGCGAAAAGCCGTGGAAGACGAACGCCGGGATCCGCCCCGCGAACGGCCGGCACGATTTCACGACCTCGCCCCAGCACTTCGCGCCGTGAAGCTGCACCGGCCGCCTGAACTCCGCCGCCAGCGCCAGCTGCGCATCAAAAGCGCCGCGCATCGCCTCGGAAATCGTCTTCGACCGGAGCCGGTCCAACCCGATCTCCCCCACCCCCAACGTGGGGACAGACCCCAGTCGCGTTCGCAATTTCTGAATGAATTCGTCAAAATCTGGCACGTTTTCGACATCCCACGGGTGGCAGCCGTCAAATACGACGTCCTGCGCGCCCGCCGCGCCCGTCCGGGGGGCGCAGAGGAAATGGCGCGTCTCGCCGCGCGCGACATGGCAATGTGCGTCTGTCATTTCACCATTCCGTGATTCGCCGTCATGTTCTCGCCGAGCAGCGCGAGCTTCGGGTCGCTCGCCGCGTAATCCTGTATCCAGCCGTTCTCGAACCCGAAGTCGGCGGCGGCCTCCGTCACGCTTTCGTATTCCTCCGCCGTCACCGGCCGATCGAGCGGCGGGCAGTCGCGCGCGCGGTAGGCGGGCGTGTACTGCGCCATCACCGACACGGGCACCTCGTTCGACACCTCACTCGCGAGCCACGCCAGATTCTCGATCGCCTCGTCCGCCAGACCCGGCAGGACGAGGATGCGCACGATCAGCTTCGTGTGCGCCGCCGCCCACGTGACGGCCGCGCGCGCCGCGTCCACGTAGTCGGGCGCGCCCGAATAGGCTGCGGCACTTTCGCCGCGCGCGTACCGCAGGTCGAAAAGCGCCCAGTCGCAGAGATCGCGGTATTCCTCCAGCGTCTCGACGCGCTCGTAGCCCGACGAGTTCCAGACGAACGGCAGACGGATGCCCTCGTCCAGCAGCGGCCGGACGGCCGCGCGGATGAACGGCAGGTAGGGCGTGGGCGAAACGAGGTTCCAGTTCTCGACGCGGTCCTTGACCGCGAGCGCACGGAAGATGTCCGTCAGCTCCGCCATCGTCTTGTCCTCGCCCGCGCCCTTCCACGACCACGGCGAATTCTGGCAGTAGAGGCACTTCATCGTGCAGCGCGAAAAGAAGACGCAGCCGCTGCCGCGCGTGCCGGTGAGCGGCGGCTCCTCGCCAAAGTGCGGCCCCCAGCGGAAGACGCGCGGCACGTCCCCCGCGCCGCAGAAGCCGGGCCGCCGGCCGCACCGTCGTGGACAGAGCGCGCAGGTCATGGCGTCGGCGCCGCCGCCGGGCGCTGGAATTTCGGGTTGCAGCCGGCGATGACGAGCGCGACTTCGCCCTTCACCTTCGCGTCCTTGAACTGCCGGGCGAGGTCGCCCAGATAGCCGCGCACGACGCGTTCGTGCAGCTTGGTGAGCTCGATGCAGACGGCGGCCTCGCGGTCGCCGAGCGCGTCGAACGCCGCAGCGAGCGTCGCGCCGATCCGGAACGGCGACTCGTAGCAGATGAGCGTATGCTCCCTGTCCGCGTCTTCCGCGAACCAGTTGCGCAGCGCGCCCGGCCCGCGCGGCGGGAAGCCGCGGAACGTGAAGCTGCTCGTCGGCAGACCGCTCATCAGCAGGGCGACGTTGACGGCGCTCGCGCCGGGGATGACCTCGTAGGGCGCGTCCGCCTGCGCGCACGCGCGGATCAGCCGGTAGCCGGGATCGGAAATGCCGGGATAGCCGCCGTCGGAGCAGAGCACCACCTCGCGCCCCGCCTGCACGTCGGCGACGATCTTCTCCGTCAGCCGCTCCTCGTTGCCCTGGCGGTACGACACCATCTCGGGACGCGGAATCTCGAAATGCGCCAGGAGCTGCCACGTGCGGCGCGTGTCCTCGCACGCGATCAGCGCGGCCGCCCTGAACGCCGCGACCGCGCGCGGCGAGAGGTCTCCGAGATTTCCGATGGGCGTGGCGACGACGTGCAGCATATTCCTCCCGCGACTTACCTGAGTTCCCCGAGAACGGCCAGCGCCAGACGCCCGGCGACGAGCAGCGATTCGGCCGAAATCTTGTCCATCGTATCCTGCGGCGTGTGCCAGTAGTCGTTCAGCCCCGGCCGGCTGCCGTAGTCGAAGTCGATCAGCTCGACGGCAGGAAAGCCCGCGCGCAGAAACTCCTGATGGTCGTCCTTGACGCAATCGCCGGTCGCGGCGACCTTGTCCGCGACGCCCGCCGTCTTCGCGGCGGCCAGGACCGCCTGACGCAGCCGGGGCGTGGCGTTGTGCGGCAGGATGATCTGAAGATCGCGGTCGCCCAGCATGTCGAGGCCGATGACGGCCTTGACCGTCCGGCCCGACGCAACGAGCCGCGCGGCCGCGCGCCGCGCGCCCCAGAAGCCGTCGTTCGGCGCATAACGGCCGAAGCACTCCTCGCCGTCCGTCCAGACGAGCAGCACGTTGAACGGCAGGTCGCGGCGGTGGCGCGCCAGCACGCCCGTCAGCGCGACCAGCAGGCCCGACGTGCTCGCGCCGTCGTTCGCGCCCGGACAGTCGACGCCGGCCTTCGTGTCGTAGTGCGACAGGTAGACGACCCACGGCCGCTCGTCCGACGCGACGACGGCGCATTCAAGATTGGTGAATCCTTTCGTCCCGCGGGGCGTCGCCGCCGTGAAGCGGTCGCGGCGCACGTCGCCGCCCGCCGCGCTCGCGCGGTCCATCAGGTAGGTCGCGGCCGCGAAACCCTCCGCCGTGCCGGCGTCGCGCGGCGTATGGCCGGCGACAAGCCCCTCGGCGGTCGCGTACGCGCGCGCCGCGTCCGCCTCGCTGAAAACCAGCGTCGCCGCGAGGAGTGCCGCGAGCATCCCCCGGCCTCCCTACTCGACCTCGACGCCGATCATCCGGAGAACCCGGTCCAGCTCGTCGTTGTCGAAGAAATCGATTTCAAGGACGCCCTTGGTGTGCTTGCCGTTCGCGTGCTGCACGCCGCTCGTCAGCCGCACCGCGCAGCCCAGATGCTTCTTCAGCCGGTCGGTCAGATTGCGCACGTATCCGTCGGGCAGGTCCGGCGTGCCGCGCGTGCGTTCGGGGACGGGCGCCGTCAGACGCGCGACCTTCTTTTCGAGCGCGCGCACCGACAGCTGGCTGTTCACCGACTCGCGCGCCAGCAAGATGCGCTCCTTCTCGTCGTCCACCGACAGGAGCACCTTCGCATGGCCGACCGACAGCAGCTTGTTCTCGATGAGCGCCTTGACTTCGTCCGGCAGCTCCAGCAGTCGCACCGCGTTCGCGACCGTCGCGCGGCCCTTGCCCACGCGCTCGGCGACGTCCGCCTGCGTCAGGCTGAACTTCTCCTGAAGCGTGCGGTAGCTGACGGCCTCCTCGATCGGGTTGAGATCCTCGCGCTGGAGGTTCTCGGTCGTCGTCATCGCGGCGGCGGTCAGATCGTCCACCTGGCGCACCGTCACGGGAATCTTCGTCCAGCCCGCGAGCTGCGCGGCCCTGAGACGCCGTTCGCCCGCGATCAGCTCCCAGCGGCCCTCCGCGTTCTTGCGCACGGTCGGCGGCTGGACGAGCCCGTTGTTCTTCAGCGAATCGGCGAGCTCCTGAAGCTCCTCGCCGCGGAAATCGCGGCGCGGCTGGTAGGGGCTGCGCGCGATGTCGGCGATCTTCAGCTCCAGCGGTGCGGGCGCGGCGAGCGCGGGCGCCGACGCGGCGAGCGGCGCGCGCGGCAGCACCGGTGCGGCCGGCCGCGGCTCCGGCGGCTGGGCGGACGACAGCAGCCCGTCGAGCCCGCGCCCGAGACCGTGCCGCTTTTCAACACGAGCGGGAGCCTTGGGGGCTCCCGTCGCCTTTGTCGCCTTCTTCAGGAAGGGGTTGGGTTTCTGTGCCATCGCGCGATCAGAAATAGCCGTTCACGAGCGGCAGCACCTTGACCACGTTCGAGCGGATGATGTTGATCAGGCCGATCTGGAAGCCGCCGTCGCAGTTCTCGGCGAAGTTGACGAGGCCGATCTGCGCGCCCGCGAGGTCCTCCGTCATGTTGAAGGCCAGCGCGACCTGCACGCCGCGCATCGTGCGCGAGAGGTTGCAGCCGAGCGCCGCCGTCACGCCGTGGGTCTCGACGGAGCTGACGTTCGCGAGACCGGCGAGCGCCACGCCCCACAGCCCCTTCTGAACGCCGCCGAGGAAGGTCATCTGCAGACCGTAGAAGTTGCCGAGGCCCAGGCTGCCGAGACCGGCGTCGAAGCCGTAGACGTCGCCGTAGCTGATGTTGGGGCCGAGCGTCGCGCGCATGCCGTACACGTCGCTGCGGTTGATGTTGGCCAGCGGGCCGACCTGCAGACCGCACATCTTGTCGCGCACGAGCGTGACGCAGGCGACATCGAGGCCGTACATCTTGGGCGCGTCGGCGTAGAAGAGGTTGAGGTCGAGACCGTAGACGTCCCACCGGTTGATGCCCCACGGCAGCTGCACGGGCGTCGCCAGACCGAGGGCGAGCGGCGTCCAGCCGACCGGACCCTCCTCGGCGTAGGTTTCCTCGCTGACCGCGAACGCGGGCGTGACCGCCGCGAGGGCGAGCGCCGCAAGACCGAACTTGATCGTATGCTTCATTTTATCGTTTCTCCTTGTATGCGAATTAAAGTGTGAGAGATAGTTTATAATTTCTCGGGGGTGGAAGTCAAGCCCCGCTCGTATTTTGCCTTGACGCGCAGGAACAGCCAGCCGGTGAGCGGAACCGTGAGAATGTAGAGCGCGCCGACGACGCCGAGCGTCAGCCAGATGTCGCAGACGAGCAGCCCGATGAGGAACAGCGCCACCGCGATAAACAGCCGCGCCTGCCCCTTGCTCGTGAAATGGATCGCCTTGAGCGAGATCGTCGGCAGGCGCGAGGCCATCAGCGCGCCGACGAAGACCAGCATCGCCATCCCGAACCACGGGTTCTGGAACGTGTTCGCGAGCGCGGGGTACTTGCTGCGCGCGTCGAGCGCGATCGCCAGGATCGCGGGCGTCAGCACCATCCAGCAGCCGCCGGGCGCGGGCACGCCGGTGAAGAAATGCTTCCAGTACGGCTGCGGCGTCGCCTCCAGCATCGTGTTGAAGCGCGCGAGGCGGAAGCAGTCGCACATCGCGTAGAAGAGCGCGCAGCTCAGCACGAGGCGCACCGTCTTCGGATCGCAGCCCGCGTGCGTCGGCCCGCCCGTCAGCCAGAAGTACATGAACATCGCCGGCGCCACGCCGAAGTTCACGAAGTCCGCGAGCGAATCGAGCTCCGCGCCCAGCCGGGAGCTGGCCTTCAGGAGCCGCGCGATGCGCCCGTCCATGCCGTCGCAGACGCACGCGACGAGCAGCGCCGCCAGCGCGGGCACGAAGCGCCCTTCGCTCGACAGCGAAATCGAGGTGATGCCCGCGCACGCGGCGAGCGAGGTGACGAGGTTGGGGACGACGGCCCTCAGCGGGATCTGGTCGGGGCGCGTCTCGCGGCTCCGGCGGCGGCGGCCGCGCAAACGGAACTTACTCATTGCCGTCGTTGCGCGGCTGCGCGGTCCTGGGGGCGTTCTTGCGCGGCGGCCCGATCAGCGCGCCGTGCACGCGGCCGAGCGTCTTGGGCGCCTGCTCGATGAAGCACTCGCTCGCCAGCTCCTCAAGCACGCGGTTGATGACGTCCTCGCCCAGCTCGCGGTGGGCGTTCTCGCGGCCGCGGAACTGAAGCGTGAGCTTCACCTTGCAGCCGTCGGCGAGGAAGCCGCGGATCTGGCTGAGCTTGTAGTTGAAATCGTTGGTGTCGGTGCCGGGATGGAACTTGACCTCCTTCACCTTCTGCACCTTCTGGGCCTTGCGCTGCTGCTTGGCCTTGATCGACTCCTCGTACTTGAACTTGCCGTAGTCGATGATCTTGCAGACGGGGGGCACGGCGTTGGGGTTGACTTCGACCAGGTCGAGGCCGCGGTCCTCCGCCATCCGCTGCGCGTCGCGCGTCGCCATGACGCCGAGCATGTTGCCGAACGAATCAAGAACGCGAACCTGCGGCACGCGAATCTTGTAGTTGACGCGAGTGAACTGTACGATAATGCACCTCCAACTTGGCGGAGAGAGGGGGATTCGAACCCCCGGTACGGGTTTACCCCGTACGACGATTTAGCAAACCGCTGCCTTCAGCCACTCAGCCATCTCTCCAAATCGTAGACGGCGCGTAGTATATCATATCCGCACATCGCCGTCAACGAAGACCGTTGAAAGTTTAAGCGATTTCTTCAGCTCGCGCATCAGCGCCTTGACGCCGAACGTCTCCGTCGCGTAATGGCCCGCGCAGACCATCGGCTGGCCGATGTTCGCCGCCGCGATCTTCTCGCCCCAGTTCGCCTCGCCGGTCACGTACACGTCGCAGCCGAGCCGCCGCGCCTCCTCGGCGAATTCGCCCGCGCCGCCCGAGCACACGCCGATCTTCTTGCCGTGCGCGTTGAAGCCCGTCACGCCGATGACATTGCCGTGGTAGGAGAAGGCCGACGTCACGCGCGTGAGCTTCAGGTAGCGCGCGAGCTCCCAGTTGTTGCCGCAGCGCTTGTTCGCGTCGAGCGGCAGGTGGTAGCCCGCCACCGCAAGATTCGCGTCCATCGCCGCCTTGACGACGCGGTACGCGCCGCCCGTCAGCCGCCGGATGCCGCCGCCCCAGCTGACGCCGTGGTGGACGACGAGCAGCTCGGCGCCCGCCGCCGCGGCCGCGCGCACGCTCGCGAGGCTCGCGTCCACCGCGAAGGCGACTTTCTTCACGTCGTCGCCCGTGCGCGCGATCTGCAGGCCGTTGTTGGAGACGTCGTCAAACGCGCCGACCGCCAGCAGACGGTCTATCCACGCGAGCAGGTGGTCGATTTTCATGATGTTCTTCCTCCTTTTCTCCTGAAGCGGCGCGCGGCGAATAAGCCGGATTCTGTTCATCCCCTTGCGGGAACTCCGATCATTCATCTGAGCAATCAACCCGGGATCTGAAGGCATCCGGCAAAGGACGCCGCCGGACGGGCCGCCCGTCGATCCCCTATTTGATCTTGCTCCGAGGAGGGTTTGCCCTGCGCGCGTCGTTTCAGCCGCGCCGGTGGTCTCTTGCACCGCCGTTTCACCATTTCGCGCGGACGCACTTGCTCGCTTCGCGCGCTTTCGCGCACTCCGCTCGCTCGTTCGTCCGTACGTTGTCTGTTCTCTGTGGCACTTTCCATCGCGCGGGATTGCCCCGCGCCTTCCGTCCTTGACGAACGGATCCTCCGCCCTGTGGAGTCCGGACTTTCCTCTGCCGTACGGCAGCGACCGGTCACACGCGCGTCGCTTCAGGAGAAATTTTCAAGGATCAACGATAGAGGACGCGGCCGCACATCGTGCACGCGACGATGCGCTGCGGCTTGCCCTCTTCCCCGTTCTTCGCGTTCGCGTCGGCCATCTGGGCGACGCTCGGCGGCTGGACGAGGTGGCAGCCGTCGCACACGCCCTCGTGGGTCAGCGGAACGACGACCGGCCAGCGCTTCGTGCGCAGGCGCTCGTAATAAAGCATGAACTGCGGGTTGTCGACCGCGCGGGCGCGCTCGGCGCGCTCGGCCTGGCAGGACGCGAGCTCCTCCTTCACGGCCGCGATGCGCTCGTCGATCTCCGCGCAGAAGGCGTCCACGCCGCCCTTCTCCTCGTCGAACTTCGCCTGCGCGTCGGCGACGCGCCGATCGGCGGAGGGGATGTCGTCCATCGCCGCGATCTGGTTGTTCTCGGTCGTCTCGAGGTCGTGGCTCACCAGGTCGATCTGCACCGCGTACTGCTGGTACTCGCGGTTGTTCTTCAGACCCGCCTGGGTCGTCTTCAGCTGCTGGATCTTGTCCTTGAGCGCCTGCGCGTCGGCTTCAAACCCCTTCACGCGCCCGCGGGCGTAGTCCTGGCTCGCCTTGGCGGCCTGCAGATCGGCGCTGACACCGGAAAGACGCGCGGTTTCAAGGGCTTTGCGGCGGGGGAGGTCCTTCAGTTCGAGCTCCAGCTCACGGATCCGACCATCGACTTCCTGTAGATCGATCAACGCCTGTATTACCGCCACAATCGTGTTCCTTTCTGGGGCAGGAGACGGGACTCGAACCCGCAACCCACAGAATCACAATCTGTTGATCTAACCAATTGATCTACTCCCGCCATTTTGGAGCCAGGTAAGGGACTCGAACCCCCGACCTGCTCATTACGAATGAGCCGCACTACCAACTGTGCTAACCTGGCCTGTGATTTGGTGAAGTAGTATATCAAAAGGACGCCGCCCGCGTCAACGGCGAATTTTCATTTTTTACATTTCCCTAGACCGTGCGTCCGACGAGCCGTTCCGCGAGCGCCGTCAGGAACGACGTGTCGCCGGGAAGCCCCGTCAGCGCGGCGCGCGCCGCATCGGTGGTCTGCCGGACGAGCGCTTCGGTCTTCTCCTTCGAAAACGGCGAATCGCCGTCGAGCAAGTCGTCCTCGTACTGGAACGCGAGGCCGAGGCTGCAGGCATAGTCCTTCAGCTGCGCGACCTGCTCTTCCGCCGCGCCCGCCGCATACGCGCCCATCGCCGCCGCCGCGATAAAGAGATCGGCGGTTTTGTGGCGGTAGACGAATTCGACCAGTTCCTTGGGCAAGGGCGCGGGACCGTTCAGCAGGGAAGAAGATTCGGCGGCGCACAGTGTTCCGGAGCCATCGGCGAAGGAACGCGAAGTCGCCGCCGCGCCGCTTCCGCCCTCTCGCTTCAAATCCTCCACCTGGCCCTGCACGACGCCGACGCCGGCCGCCGCCAGTTCCGCGACGACCGCGCCCGCGTTGCGCGGCGTCTTGGCCGCGCTCGTGAACGCGAGCGCCTGGAGCGCGTCGCCCGCGAGGATCGCATTCGCCGCACCGAACTTCTTCCAGACGGTCGGCTGGCCGCGCCGCTCGACGTCGTTGTCCATCGCGGGCAGATCGTCGTGGACGAGCGTGTAGTTGTGCAGGAGCTCGATCGCCGCCGCCGCGTACCGCGCGTCCGCCGGCTCGCCGCCGACGGCGCGCGCCGCGCCGAAGCAGATCAGCGGGCGGATGCGCTTGCCGCCGCTGCCGACGGCGTAGCGCATCGCCGCGCTCAACTCCGCCGGCCGTTCCGTCGCGGCCGGCAGCACCTCGTCGAGCGTCCGCTCGATCAGCGGGAGGAAATCGTCGTTCATCCTCAGAAGATCTCGCACGCCGGCAGCTCGCCGACGATGGGCTTCGCGTAGGCGATGAACGCCGGCGTCACGTCGTGACCGTTCCGGGCGATGTACTCCTTCGGCACCGAGCGCGTGAATTTCGCCGCGTTCTGGATCGGCACCGGCGCGAACGCCACCTTGTACTTCTTGGCGTTTTCGCGGACGATGGCGATCGTGCCCTTCGTGAGCTCGCCCTTGAGCGCCGCCTTCACGGCCGCCGCGCCCGCCGCGCGCGCCTCCGCCTGGTCCACCTTCGAGGCGATGCCGGGGAACGAGCGCTGGAGGTAGCCGAACGTATCGGCGCGCACGCGCTTGACCGCCGCCTTCTCCTTGAGGATCTTCGCGAGCGCGTCGCCCAGCGCGCCCGTGCCGGACATCTGGACGTTGCCGTGCGAATCCGTCTCGCCGCTGCCGAGCTTCGCGCCGATCGGCACGCCGTCCTTGCCGCGGATGCCTTCCGACACCGCGATGACGCAGCGGCCGCGCTTCTTCATCACCGCCTGGACGTCCTTGACGAACGTCGCCTCCGCGAACGGGACCTCGGGCAGGTAGATGAGGTGCGGGCCGTCGTCCTCGCGGACGCGCGCGAGCGCCGACGCCGCCGTCAGGAAGCCCGCGTCGCGCCCCATGATGACGTCGATCTTCACGCCGCCGAGCGCGCGGTTGTCGAGGTCGTCGCCCTTGATCGCGCTCGCGACGAAGCGCGCCGCCGAGCCGAAGCCGGGCGTGTGGTCGCAGCTGCGCAGGTCGTTGTCGATCGTCTTCGGGATGTGGTAGACGACGAGCGGATAGTCCGCCTTCTCGGCCTCCTCCGCCACGATGCGCGCGGCGTCGGCGGAATCGTTGCCGCCGATGTAGAAGAAGTAGCCGACGTCGCGCGCGCGGAACGCCTCGAAGATGGCCTTGCAGTCGTCGGCCGTCGGTTTCTTTCGGCAGCTGCCGAGCGCGCTCGACGGCGTTTCGGCGATCGCCTCCAGCTTCCGGACCGAGGGCTTGCGCAGGTCGATGTAGTCATTCCCGAGAATGCCGAGGATGCCGTGCCGCGCGCCGAGGATCCTGCCGATCTTCGCGGACTGCCGCGCCTCGAGGACCGCGCCCACGAGCGACTCGTTGATCACCATCGACGGACCGCCCGACTGGGCGATCACCATATTCATCTTTTTCATCGTCTCCGACTCCTTTGTCCGCTTCAGCGCAGCTTCCACGCGAGGTCGTTGAGGAAGAGCTCCTGCTCCAGCTTCTCGACCGTCGTCTCCTTCGTGATGTGCACGAACTCGATGCCGAGGATCCGCGCGAAGTCGCGCATCTGCTCGGCGGTCACGTCGTAGCTGAGCGTCGTGTGGTGCGCGCCGCCCGCCGTGATCCAGCACTCCACGCCCGTCTTGAGGTCGGGCATCGCGCGCCACATCACGCGCGCGACCGGCAGGTTCGGCATCGCGTAGATCGGCTTGACGCATTCGATGTCCTGGACGATCAGGCGCAGACGCCCGCCCATGTCCACGAGCGAGACGACGATGGCCGCGCCCGCGCGCCCCTCGAAGACGAGACGCGCCGGATCCGCCTTGCCGCCGATACCGAGCGGGTGGACCTCGATGCGCGGCTTCGCGGCCGCGACCGACGGGCAGACCTCCAGCATGTGCGCGCCGAGCGAATATTCCTTCCCTTCGGCGAGCTCATAGGTGTAGTCCTCCATGAACGCCGTGCCGCCGGTCTGGCCTTCCGACATCGCCTTCATCACCGCCGTCATCGCGCTGACCTTCCAGTCGCCCTCGCCGCCGTAGCCGTAGCCCGCCGCCATCAGCCGCTGCGACGCGAGGCCCGGCAGCTGCTCCATGCCGTAGAGATCCTCGAAGGTGTTGGTGAACGCCCGGCAGCCTTCCGCGTCCAGCATCTTCTTCATCGCGATCTCCTCCTTCGCCTGGTAGCGGACGGACGCGAGGTTGTCGGTGGCGATGTCATACTTTTCCCTGTACTCCGCCATCAGCGCGTCGACCTCCGCGTCGGTCACGGCGTTGATGTGCTCGACGAGCCTGCCGACCGGCCACGTGTTGACCTGCCAGCCGAGAACCTCCTGCACACCCACCTTGTCGCCTTCCGTGACGGCCACGTTGCGCATGTTGTCGCCGAAGCGCATGACCTTCAGGCTCTTCGAGAACGCGACGCCCACCGCCACGCGCATCCAGTCGCCGAGGCGCTTCTGCACGTCGGCGTCCTGCCAGTAGCCCGCGATGACCTTGCGCGGCGTCCGCAGGCGCGCCGCGATGAAGCCGTGCTCGCGGTCGCCGTGCGCCGCCTGGTTGAGGTTCATGAAATCCATGTCGATCTCGGTGTCGGGGATCGAGCGGTTGTACTGCGTCGCGAGGTGGCAGTACGGCTTCTGGAGGATCTTGAGGCCGTTGAGCCACATCTTGCTGGGGCTGAACGTGTGGCACCAGGTGATCACGCCCGCGCACGCATCGTCGTAGTTCGCCGCCTTGATCGTCTCGGTCGCCTCCTCGGGCGTCTTGACCGTCGTCTTGTAGACGATCTTGCAGGGGAGCCGGCCGCTCGCGTTCAGCTGCGCGGCCATTTCGGCGGCGCGCGTCGCGACGGTTTCGAGGACCTCGGGTCCGTAGAGGAACTGCGAGCCCACCACGAACCAGAATTCATAGTCTTTCATCGTTTTCATTTTGCGTTTTCTTTGCGTGTTGTGTTGTCGTTTGTGTCGTTGACGTCAAAGCGTTGCCGCATATTATACAACAAATCGCCCCTTCGCGTCCATCACCCGATGTGAGGGAATTGCGCGCGGGGAACGGCACGGCCGCACGGGCCGGCGAAAAAGCCCTCGGACGGCGGCCGCGCCGGTCAGACCATCCGCCAGTCGCGCACGAGCAGGATCTGGCGCTTGACGCCGAGATCCTGCATCCAGCATTTCACGTAGTTCGTGAGAAACTCGCCGGAACCCGGCCCGTTCGTGCCGCCGAAGTCGTTGTCCCACAGCCACTGCGGCGTCGGCCAGATGCACACCTCGGGCCGCACCGCCGCGTAAAACGCCTTGTCGGCTCCCGCCTGACCGTGATGCGCCATGAAGCACACATCGCTCTTGAGCTTTTCAGGCGGCAGCGTCCGCACCATCTTCGCGCCCATTTCTTCGCTGACGTCGCCCGTGACGAGAATCGACCTGCCGTTGTCCAGCACGCGGTAGCAGATGCTGGAATTGTTGACGGAATCCCGGCGAAAGGAGAGATCGTAGCCGTTCAGGCACTCAAAGGACAGCCCCTCGCCGAAATCATACATCTGACCGACGGCGGGCCGCTCGACCTTCAGGCCGCTCTGCGCGAGGTTGCCCAGAAATTCGCGCACATGCGGCGCGGTGGCCGGAGACGTGGCCGTCTCCTCGATGAACGCGAGCGGCAGGAAATCGTGCACGACGCGGCCGATCCGCAGGCCGCCGCACGCCGGCTTTTTGATGATGGCGCCGAGCGCCCCGTAGTGGTCGCTGTGGGCATGGGTGAGAAACCACGTGTCGACCGTGCCGCCCAGCGCCTTCAAGACCGGAAGCAGGAATTCGCCATCCTCGGCCCACCCGCCGTCAACCATCACGAGACGGCCCGACGGCGAGCGAAAGAGCGTTGAAAGGCTGATGTCGATCGTGCGGCCGGCGAACATGTACATCTGCCAGCCGCCGCCGAGATAGTCAAACGTCTGTATGTCGCCCAGGGCCTCAACGGTCGGTTCGGCGCATTCGGCCGCCCCGACGCGGACGGTCGCCAGACAGACCGCCCCCGGCACGATTCCTGTAATGAATTCACGTCGCGTCATCGCCGCACCCCGATCCGCTAGCGGAGAATGATGGCCAGACCCTTTTGGCGGCCGAGATACACGCCGTCAGCCCCGTACTTGAGGACCCATGCATCCGGCAGGGAGGCTCCGGCGAATGTGCCGGTGTAGCCGTTGGGCGCATCCAGGATCTTGTAGCGGACATTCCTGTCAAGCGATTCGGCGTTCATGATTTTGACTTTGAGACGGGAGATATTCTGGCCTTCCGCAACCTTGAGGCAGCTGCACCCGGTTCCGTCCACCGTGATGGCAACCTCATAGTCACCCGAAAGCGAACAGAGCGTCTGGAACTCGATGATTCCGTCTGCCGACGGCGCAATGGAACCCGTCACGGATGAAGCCCCCATGTCGTCAAGTTCTCCGCTGCCTTCGACGCGTCCGATCATCTGCACCGTGTCGCGGCGGACGCTTTCCGAATCATAGCAGCTCGCCGTCAGACGCGTTCCCGCTCCGCCGACGAGACGCAGCGTGGTGCCGTCCGGGATGGCATGGTCCACGCGCGCCTGGATGCGTCCGCTCTCGATGACCGTCGGACCGTTGTAGGTGTTCACAGAAAGCAGCACAAGGATGCCCGTACCTTTCTTGAAGAGGCCGCCGTCGGATTCCGCGCCGCTCGTGAGTGGCTTGCTCCACCAGAGGTTCACGTTGTTGGAAAGGTCGAATCCGGCACCCTTCTCGCCGACCGTGAAGGTGACGTTCTCCCAGTTCGCGGCCGCTCCGGCATAGAACGCTCTGTTTTCGTTTTCCTTTATCGCCTGCAGGCAGCCGCCGTTGAACGCAAAGAGTCCGGTCGAAGCGTTGTCCATACGCAGCTGGTGAACCGCCATGAGCCCGCCCTCGTCCAAATGCACTTCCGACGGACTCGAACCCGATTGGCTGATGCGCAGCTGATCCACGGTGAAGCTGCCGCCGTTGGCGACCGTCAGCTTGCCCGGCGTGCCAAGACCGTTCAGCCACTGGACGCCCTCGGCCATGGCGACCTGGCCGCCGTTCGTGACGACGACCTGTCCGTACGCGCCGACATCGACATAGCGGTCGCCGCCCGTCATCTTCGGCGAATAAAGCTCGCCGCCGTCGATAAGGAGATAGCCGCGTTCAGTAGAGAAGCCGGTGCTGGATCCGTTGCCCTTTACGTATGTGATCGCGTTTTCGCCCGTACCTGCGGCCGGTCCTGTCACGACGGTCGCACCGCTCGCGAGCTTGAGGCGGCGCGTGTCGATGAAGAGCCGTCCGAAGGCGTTTGTGCGGCCTTCGCCCGGGTCGAACGTGACGAGCCCGCTCCAGTTACTGCGAATCTTCACGTATGTATCCTGGCTGTAGTCGGAACTTTCATCCGGCTCGGCGACAATCTGCGAGTTATAGGTGAACGGATTGTTCGAGCCAGTCCACAGCGCACTGCCGGACGCAAGCCTGACAACGCGGTTGGCGTTGACCGAGAATGCCGCGTTGCCGAAAATCGTCGGGTTGCCGCTTTCGATGATGATATTTTCCGTCGGCTCGGCGGGGACGGGGCCGAACGCGCCGTCACTGCCCGGCATGAGGAACACAGTCCCGCCCAGTACCGTTTTCGTCTGAAGATTGTTCGCGTTGTTCAGGTAGGCGCTCCGCCAGTCGACGCCCGTCGCGGAGAAGTGAAGCGAGCCGTCGTCCCGCCCGCTGGCGAGCGGCACGTTGAAGTTCTGGTCCTTCGCGCCGACGGGGGTGATGGTTCCGGCGACGCGCAGGGGGCCCGTGCCGTTGAACGTGTACTTGACGTCGTTGATCGTGAGGTCGTTGACGAGACGTTCGGAGCCGACCGTCACCGTGGTCTGCGAAGATGCGCCGAAGATGGCGTTGTTACCGTCCGCCCACGCCGCGCCGTCGTTCCAGTTGGCCGAGCTCCCGTCCCACGACGCGTTGGCGGGCGATGACATCCACGTATAGTCCTGCGCAACGACCGCGGCAGGTTCCCACTGCCATGTCAGACGAACCTTCTTTGAGGTGTCGTTCAGCGTGCAGGATGTGCCGGTGTAGTCGACGGCGTCTCCCCACGCCGCGCCATCCCACGTCTCAAGCGTATAGCCCGTGCAGTTATATATGTCCACGCCTTTTGTCGCTGTCTGTGGAGCCGAGAAATCGTGTCCATCCTCATCAATCATGTACATGCCAGATATCTCATTGCCTTCAAGCCCATCTAAGGCAGTCGCGACAACAACATTTGTCGCAAATCTCACACCAAAAAATCTCGCCGAATCTAGTGTGTAGTTCTTTGCAATCTCATCAGCCGTCAACTGTCTGTCGTAAAGGCGAATTGTATAAATCTCACCTTCCCAGCCTTGTGTCGCATTCCCAGTTGTTTTGCTTCTGCTGCCAAGCCGCACCATAGTACTGTTTCCGTCAACGCTCCACGTATTCGCATTTTTATCACCCATATTCTTCTCTCCGCCATCGCGATATATATCAACTACAGCGTTGGAGTCGTTGTAGAGCGCGACGAGCGAAGTCGGCTCAGAATCGCTCACGACCGTGTGCTTCGTTGCCTTAGCGCCGTCAAAATAGACTTTTGCATTCACCCATGGTGCCGCTGTATCAGTGTAGTCGAAAACGACATATCGAGACCATTCGCCGCCGCACCACAGGATACGGCCCTTGGATGTCGCCTTTTTGTAGACGATTTCTATTGTCTTGTATGTTTTGTTACCATTCTTGCCATACGCGGGGCAGATGCCGTTTGCCAGACTGTTTATATAGAAAGCATTGCCATTTTTCCAAGTCGCACCAGAATTGGCGACAATCGTCATATCATTGTCACCTGCAAGGTCCTTCCATGTTGTTGCACTTTGAGAGTGCATCCCTGTTCCAGTGTTGTCAATCGCATCCCAACGCGAAACAAGACCAGTCTCAACGTAGGTCCCAGAGATTGGCGTGAGCCCAGCAAACGCCGAAGTGCCCAAGACGACGGCGACGCCGAGCACGCCGGCCCGCGCCATTCCTGCTGTGATCGTGTTCATGGTCGTTCTCCTTCTTGCAGAGGTTGACTATTTGAAATCGAGATCAACGCCGGAGGATTGTGTCGCGATGAACTCGTCCAGAAACTTTTGCCAGCCGTCCGCGCCGCCGCGCCCCGCCGCCGCGACCATCCACACCTGTCCCTGCGGCGCCCACGTGGCGCCGGCGGCAAGATGCGTCGAGCCGATCGGCGAAAACATGGCGTCCGGATGCGGCGCGCCGTCGCCGGAAATCCAGTAGATGAAGTGACGGACCGTCCGCGCGTAGGTCGCGCCGCCGCACCACGCGCCGTCAGCGGAGCGGATCCAGACGGCTGCCGACGGCGCCTTCCAGACGTTCTGCGGCGCCTTGTGGCCGCCTTTCGACCAGTCGCCGGCCCACGGCGCATACTGGCGGAAGAAGGCCTTCAGGTCGGTGAACTCTTCCGCGCCCGTGTTCGCGACGCTCACCACGCTCGCGGCGAACCACGGGCGGTGGGCGAACGGAATCACGTCGTAGACGAGCCGGAACGACTTGCGTCCCTTCGCGCCGACGCCCGCGATGCGCAGCGCGCCGCGCGACGGAATCCACTCGACCGACTCGACGCGGTCGATATCCTGATAGTCGCCGTGGTAGAGCATAAACGTGAACGGACCGCACGCGAGACCGTTCACGGCGACCGTGTCAAACGCCGCATGTCCGCCGACCCGGCCCGCGAGGACCAGGCCCGTCGGCACCTCCAGCCGATAGGCGTCGCCGACGCGCGTGAAGACGGCGTGCGCGGACGCGGCGGACGCAGCCGGCGGGAAAACCGCCGCCCGGGCCTCGGCCGCGCGATCGACGGCGCGCGCCGGCGGGAGCTCGCCCTGCGCATGGAGCGACTCGGCCTGCGGATTGAGGCGCGCGAACAACGCGGTGATCTCGGGATAGGGTTCGCCGCGCTCGTTGACGAGCCCGTAGTTGGAATCTTCCGGGAATTTGCGGCTGATGCCCAGCGCCGGCTCGTCCACCCACATGAAGTAGTCGTAGCCGACCATGAACGGCAGCGCGAGCAGCGTGCGCGCGAACAGCTCGGTCGCCCGCGTCCGTTCGCGCTGCGTGCGGAAGCGCTGGCCTGCGCCGCTGGAGCACGGCAGCCCCGCGTCGAGCGCCGGAAAGCTCCACTCGGTGATGATCAGGGGCTTCTGCGCCCAGCTGTACCGAAGCGCGTAGGCGTCGGCCGCCCGGATCGCGTCCTTGCGCGAGAAGTAGACGACATTCTCGTCGAGATCCGCCCACGGATAGTTGTTGAAGGTCAGGATGTCGCAGAACCGGCCGGCCTCCTCCCACACGACCTGGTGCGCGGACGACAGGCCGGCGAAGCGCGCGCCGAGCAGCAGGTGGTTCGGGTCGTGGCGGCGGACGGCGGCGGAAATGATCTCGAAGTAGCGCCGGGCGGCGAGGCGCAGGAACGCGGTCTTCGTCTCCTCGGGCACGATCGAGCCGACGGTCCGGCCGCGCCAGGCGAGAAATTCGTCGAGCGCCTGGCGGGCCGGATGCGACGGCGGCATCCGGGCGACGGCGTCGAACATCCCGGTGGACGACGCGCCCTTCGCCTCCCAGGCCAGCTCATTGTCGAAGAAGTAGCCGAGAATCGATCGGTCGTCCTTCTGCGGCGCGCACATCTTCCGGGCGAGCGCGTCCGCGAACGCGGCGAAATCGGGATGGAACACGTTCGGGAACGCCGTCCCCGGAATGCCCTCGAACGGGCTGATGGCGAACGCGCCGCCCTTGCTGCAGAATGCCTGTCCGACGCCGAGAAACTCGATGTGGAAGAGCCCGCGCCGACGCAGTTCGGGCGAACAGCCCGCGCCCAGGGCGTTGAATCCCCACGCCTTCAGGCGCGCCAGGGTCTCGTCTTCCCACTCGCCGGGCGAACGGTAGTTCCGCTTGTTGTTTTCACGATAGGGGTTGACGCCCAGCGCCTCGCAGAAATGCCCGTTCCAGTTCGCATGGTCGATGCCGCGCAGGAACAGGTCGCGCCCGTCCGGATCGACGAGCCACCAGCGGCCGTCCGCATCCTGCCGTGTCGAAACGAACCCCTCGCCCGCCGCAACCGCCGCAGCCGTCACGCCCAGCAGAAGCGCAACGGCACGAACGAGACGGCCACCTTGTCTTTCTGACTTTTTCATCACGGCTGAATTATACCATATTTCACAACTTGTCAACGCCTTCATTGCGCACGGAACATCGCCGCTTTCGCGCATCGGCCCGTTTCAGCCCGCGCGCGACGCGGACCTACAGGACGATTTCATGCGCACCGCACGGATAGTCGCGGGCGACGCTTTCCCCCGGCAGCGTGACGACGGCCCGGACGCCGTCCGGGACCGAAAACCGCCACACCCACCTGTCGCCCGCGTAGCGCCACTCGCTTGTGACGGTCCCGGCGGGCGTGCGGTAGCGGGCCTTGACGAACCCGAGGCGGCGGTCCGGCCGGGGCGCGAGGACGATGCACGGCGCGGTGCCGTCGCGAAAGTCCGGCCCGATGCCCGCCGCCGTGCGGTACAGCCAGGCGAGCACCGCACCGTACGCATAGTGGTTGAAGCTGTTCATGCCCACGGGTCCGAATCCGTCCGCCTTCGTGTAGCTGTTCCAGCGCTCCCAGACCGTCGTCGCGCCCTGGTCCACGGAATAGAGCCAGCTCGGATTTTTGTGCTGCAGGAGCAGCGAATAGGCCTCCTCCACCGCACCGCTTTCCGTGAGGGCGTCCATGATGAAGCTGGTGC
Source organism: Verrucomicrobia bacterium UBA7008 (assembly GCA_002449695.1). Taxonomy (GTDB): domain Bacteria; phylum Verrucomicrobiota; class Kiritimatiellia; order RFP12; family UBA1067; genus UBA1067. The sequence goes on from DJXI01000085.1 coordinate 141,538, forward strand.
CGAGGAATCCCGTCTGCAGGCAGCCGCCGTGTTCGCGGATCGACGCGACGAGGAGATTCTTCGTCGCCTCCCGCGCCGCCCCTTCGACGATGCCGTGCTTCAGCGCGAAGACGCACGCCGTCTGGAGCGGGCGCAGCGGGCGGAGCAGGAGCCCGTCGTCCTCGAGGAAGCGTCCGCGGATGTACGCACGCGCGCGCGCCGCGCTGCGCGCAAACCACCGCGCCTCCTCGTCGCGGCCGGTGGCCTGCCCCATCTCGGCCATCAGCCGCGCATCGTAGAGCCAGTAGCACGCGGCGAGGAAGAGGCGGTAGTTCTTCGCGTCGGCGTCGTGCCGCCACGTCGTCCAGTCGCCGAACCGGTTGCCGCACGTCTCGAACGTCTCGTACGACAGCCAGTCGGCATAGATGTAGGCGAGGGTGTCCTCGAAGTCGTATTTCGTCTCGTCGAGGCGGCGGACGAACGCCGACATCGCCGCCCAGTTCTCGTCGACGATCCGGGTGTCGCCGAACTGCCGCCAGATCGTCCACGGCACGATGACGCCGGCGTCCGACCAGCCGAAGCAGAACGCCTCGTTGCCGTATTGGGCGAACGGCGCGACAGAGGGATAGCCGCCCTCCGCCGACTGGCTGTCGCGCATGTCGCGCGTGAACTTCCGGAAGAAGCTCCGCGTGTCCGCGTTGAACGCGCCCGCCTCGCAGAAGATCTGCGTGTCGGCCATCCAGCCGAGCCGCTCGTTGCGCTGCGGGCAGTCCGTCGGCACGCTCAGGTAGTTGGACAGCTGCCCCCAGTAGACGTTCCGGATGAACCGGTTGAGCGCGGCATCGCCGGTCTCGAGGGAGCCGAGCTCCATGTCGGCCTTGATGGAGGACACCGGGATGGACTCGATGCGTTCGATCTCCACGTCGTCCGTCGCGACAAGGGAGAGATACCGGTAGCCGAAGTACGTAAAGCGCGGCATGTACGTCTCGACGCCGCCGCCCGCGAACGTGTAGACCAGGCGCATGCCGTCGTCCGGCACGCGCAGGTTGGCGCGGTAGACGGTGCCCTTCGCCCCGTCGCAGCCGCGCGCCGGCGCGTCGGCGTCGTTCAGCATTTCCGCCGGGAGGACCGTCAGCACCGTGCCGCGCTTCGCACGGAAGCGGAACGACGGGACGGCCGATGCGTTCTGGCCGAAATCCACGACCTGCGACACGCCTTTCTTGAGCGAAAGCGGGCCGCGCGACAGGGCGAGGTCGCGGCGCAGCGCCACCTCGCCGCCGCACGACGGCAGGATCACGCCGGTGAATTCGCCGTTGATCTCCGGCGTCTGCGCCAGGCCCTCGCCCGTGACGGGGTCGGCCACCCGCGCGTCGTATTCCTCCCCGTCAAAGATCGCGGCGTGGACGACCGCGCCCGCGACGCCGCACCGCCACCCCTCCGGCCCGGTCTCCCGGCACTCCGTCGAGCCGTCGGCATAGACGATGTCCAGCCGGGCGCGGAACGCGCTCTTCGCGCCCATGAAGCCGCGATGGCCGCCCGGCGTGAGAATCTTGTCGCGCCACCAGCCGGCGGACACCTCCGCCGCCAGCGTGTTCACCTCGCCCCGGCCGCGTTTCAGCAGCGGCGTCACGTCGTACGCGAACGAATACCGGGTCTTGGCCCAGTGGGTGTAGCCCGGCTTGAGAAAATCGTCGCCGACGCGCGCGCCGTTGACGAACACCTCGAACACGCCGAGCCCGGCGACGGTCCACCGGGCCGAGACGATCTCGCTCCCGTTGGTGAAGGTGCTGGCGAACCAGCTGGTGCCGTCGGCGGCACGATCAAGCGCCTCCGCGCTCTCCTGAACGATGCCGTCGAAGACGGGCGCGTCCGGAACCGAGATCCACTCCGCCGCCAGCAGGGACGCTCCGGCGGAAAGGGACAGGAAGATTGCCAGCAGACTTTTTTTCATCATGCCGGCAGTATATCAAATCAACTGCGTGCCGATCGCCGTTCGCGCGCAATGGAAACAGACGGTTTCGCGCACGGTGCGCCGGACGCGTCGGCCGCGGCCCGGGCGCGCCACTCCCGCATCGACAGCCCGCCGTGGCGCTCCTTGAAGATCTTGCGCAGGACCGAGCCCGACGACCAGCCGCACAGCCCGGCGATGGCGCAGATGTCCTGGCGCGGATTGCGCAGGAGGCGCTCCGCCTTCTCCAGGCGCACATTCGTCAATTCGTCGTGGATGGTATGGCCGGTGTGCCGCTTGAACGCGATCTCGGCCATGCGTCGCGCCAGGCCCATCGTCCTGGCGACGTCGGCGACGTCGACGGCGGACGCGGCATTGCGGCGGATGAACTCCACCGCCTTGGCGACACGCCAGTCGGCCAGCGCCAGCAGCCGCGTCGATTCCCGGCGCGTCACACCGGCCACGCCGTAGCGAACCGCGGCGGACGAGAAGGTCGCATCCCCGATGGCACGGTCGAGCAGTTCGGCGCACAGATACCCGCCCTGCTCGAAATCGACGCCGATCGACGACAGCGACGGCTGGGTCCGTTCGCAGATCAGCGGGTCGTCATCCACCCCGATCACGGCCAGTTCGCCGGGGACGGCGATGCCCTCCAGCGCCGCCAGCTCGAGGATGTCGGCGCCCACGGGATCGTGGACCGCAAAGATGCCGCACGGCTTCGGGAGCGCCTTCAGCCAGCGCCGGAGCCGCTCGCGGCGCGAGAGGTCGTCCGTCGCCGCCGCACCGTCGAAGACGGCGACCTCGTAGCCGTGAAGACGCAAGATGCGCGCGAACGCGTCCTGGCGGTCCGTGCTCCAGTAGCGTTTGCGCTTCCACCCGACAAAGGCGAAATGCGGCAGGTTGAGCGACAGCAGCTCCTTCGCGGCGGCTTCCCCGATCGCCACGGAATCGGAGTTCACGAACAGCCCCGGCGCCTTGCGCGGATCGGCGGGATCCTCGTCCAGATAGACGACGCGGAGATCACCGAGCGTCCGCCGGGAAATCTCCGGCATTCCGCCGCCGCACTCCGCGATGACGCCGATCGGATTCCAGAAATCGACGATGCCCTTCACGTCCAGCGCGTGTCCGCCGCCGTTGCGCTCGATGACCTGGATCCGCCAACGGGCCTTTTCGGCGTACCGCCGGATGCCATCGATGCGGTTCGCACAGATGTACTTGTTGGAATAGACGAAAAAGAGGACCGTGCGCATCAGCCGACCCTCGTCAGGTGGCCGGTCGTCCACTCGCCGAGCGTCTTGTGCGCGACCTCGCGGAAGCCGCGCGCCGCGAACGCCGCGCGCACCTCCGGATAGAGCTCGTTCAGGATGCCCGAGACGACGAGCGTCCGTTTCGCGTAGCCGGCGATCTCGTCCGCAAAGGCGATGAGGAGCGGGCCGAGGATGTTGGCGACGACGACATCGGCGGGCGCGAACACGGCCGTCTGCGCCGCTTGCACGCGGCCGTCGTTCAGCGCGAGATCGGGATAGAGACCCTTCGCGGCCTCGATGGAGGCGTCGAGCGTCACCGCACCCTTGCCGAGCGCGAAGACGCGGTAGTCGACCGTCACGCCGTTGGCGGCGGCGTTTTCGCGCGCGGCGGCGACGGCCTCCTCGTCGATGTCGAACCCGGCGACGGGCGCAAAGCCCAGCTTCGCGGCCGCGATCGACAGGATGCCGCTGCCGCAGCCCATGTCGAGGAACGAGCCGCCGCCCGCGGCGAGCGCGTCGATAAACTGGAGGCACGCCTTCGTCGTCTCGTGCTTGCCGGTGCCGAACGCGAGTCCCGGGTCGAGCGTCAGCACGATCTCGCCGTTCGGCGTCGCGGGAAGCTCCTCCCACGGCGGATGCGTGAAGATGCGCGGGCTCACCTGCTCGGTCTTGAAGTGGCGGCGGTAGCTGAAGCGCCAGTCCTCGTCGGGGATGTCGGCGACCTCGATCGGCGCGTCCGCGCCGACGATCGCGAGCGCCGACTGGAGCGCCGCGCGTGCGTCGTCCGTGCGCGATGCGTCCTCGAAATAGATGCCGACCTCGGTCGTCGTCGCTTCGATGTCGTGGTAGGAGGATAAAATGAAATCCCCTCCGTCGAAAACTTCGAAGAGGGGATTCACCAGCTGCTCGTCGACCGAGCAGAAGACGCGCGTCATGTTACTGGGCGGCCTTCTTGGCGACCAGCTTCTTGACGAGCGCCGGGCGCTGGACGAGAACGCGGACGTCCTCGTCGCCCATCGCCGCGACTTCGTCGGCGGCCATGCCGAACTTGACGAGACGCGCGCGCTGGGCCTTGTTCTTGCGGGCCTTGCCGGCAGGCGTCTTGCACGGACGAACGTGGGATTCCTTGCGGAGTGTACGACCTGTACCCATTTTAAACCTTCCTTCCTTACTTGGAGGCCTCGGCCTCGACGATGGTGACGACCTTGCCGTCCTTGATGAACTTCACCTTGCCGTCCTTGAGGGCGAACAGCGTGAAGTCGCGGCCCTGACCGACATTCTTGCCGGGATGGATCTTGGTGCCGCGCTGGCGGACGATGATCGAACCGGTGGTGAGGAACTGGCCGTCATAAGCCTTGACGCCGAGATACTTCGGGTTGGAGTCGCGGCCGTTGCGTGCAGATGCAGATGTTGCCATATCTCAATACCTCCTCTTTACGCGAGAGCCTTGACGGTGGCGACGGTCAGATCCTGGCGGTGGCCGACTTTCCGGCGCTCGCCTTTCCGGCGCTTCGCCTTGAAGTTGATGACCTTCTTGCCGCGCTTGTGGCCGTCGATCGTGAGCGTCACGGACGCGCCGTCGACATAGGGCTTGCCCACCTTGAGGGTCGTTCCGTCGCTGACGGCGCAAACCGTCGTGAGCGTCGTGTCCTGACCCGCTTCGACCGAGAGCTTTTCAATCTCGATCTTGTCGCCGACCTTGACAAGCACCTGCTTGCCGCCGGTTTCGAGTACTGCGTATGCTTCCATTTTTCTTTTACCTTTCCTTCCGCTTTCCATGTGGAGCGACAGGCCCCACGAAAAGCAGGAATGTGTAGTATATCAAATCTGGGCTGATGGCGTCAAGGGGCGCCAGCCTTTTTTCATGCCTTGAGGGCATGAAAAAAGGCTGGCGGCGTCCTACTC
>DJXI01000070.1:0-2413 GCA_002449695.1 Verrucomicrobia bacterium UBA7008
CGAGCGACATGATCAAGCTCCACGCGCAGATGTTCAAGAAGCACGGCATGAGCTCGATCCGCAACTTCGACGCGCTCAACGACGTCAACAACCTGAAGTGGTCCGGCCAGTGCATCCACGACGCGGGCCTCAACCACGAAGTCGTCGTCACGATGATGGGCCTGCCGCCCGGCATCGACAACCAGGGCACGCACACGCCGGAGTTCTACCGCGACCGTCTGCGCATGATCATGGACGCGGGCATCCCGTTCGACCGCGTGGCGTTCAAGGACGCATCGGGCACCTCGACGCCCGCGACCGTCTACAACACGATGAAGCTCGCGCGCGAACTGCTGGGCAAGGACGTGCACATCCAGTTCCACTCGCACGAGACGGCCGGCAACGGCGTCGCGTGCTACCTCGCGGCGCTGCGCGGCGGCGCGGACGGCATTGACCTGTCGATGGCGCCGATGTCGGGCGGCACCTGCCAGCCGGACATCATCACGATGTGGCACTGCCTCGACGGCGACCCGGACTTCGGCTTCGACTTCGACATCAACAAGATCAAGAAGGCGGAGGACAGCTTCAAGAACGCGATGAAGAAGTACTTCCTGCCGCCGGAGGCGATGAACGTCAACCCGCAGATCGTGTGGAGCCCGATGCCGGGCGGCGCGCTGACCGCGAACACCCAGATGCTGCGCGACAACAACATGATGGACAAGTACGACGACATGATCGCCGAGATGTACGACTGCGTGCGCCTCGGCGGCTTCGGCACGTCGGTGACGCCCGTCTCGCAGTTCTACGCGCAGCAGGCGATCCAGAACGTCATGTTCGGCAAGTTCAAGAAGTTCGCGCCCGGCTACGCCAAGATGGTGCTCGGCTACTTCGGCAAGACGCCCGTGCCGCCGGATCCGGAGATCGTGAAGAAGGCGAGCGAATTCATGGCGTCGAACGAGCTGACGAAGGCGTACAGCGTGCCGACGACCAAGACCGTCCTCGAGCTGAACGACGCCGACCCGAAGAAGGGCGGCGCGGTCGCGAAGAAGGCGCTGGAGGAGGCGGGGCTGCCCGTCACCGACGAGAACATCTTCATCGCCGCGTCCTGCAAGGAGAAGGGCATCCTCTTCCTCAAGGATCCGTCGAAGGCGCCGATGGGCTGCCGCTTCGCTTCCGACGCCCCCGTGAAGGGCGCCTCGGCAGGTGGCAAAGAGGGTGTCACCGTCACGATCAACGGCAAGGCGTACGGCGTCAAGATCACCGGCGAGGGCAAGGCCGTGGTGAACGGCAGGGAAGTCGCGTTCAAGTCGGAGGCCGGCATCAAGGCCGCCGCGCCGGCCGCCGCCGCGCCCGCGGGCGGCACCGAGGTCAAGGCTCCCGTGCCGGGCACGATCCTGCGCATCACCGCCGCGACGGGCACCAAGGTCGCGAAGGGCGACGAAATCCTCGTCATGGACGTGATGAAGATGGAAACGCCCGTCACCGCGCCGTGCGACGGAACGGTCACGCTCGCCGTCAACGCGACCGACAAGGTGGCGACCGGCGACACGCTCGCGACGATCGGCTAAGGGACGGGGGATGAGAGCCATGAAAAAGATTCTCTTCGCGCTTCTCGTCGCGTGCGGCGTCTTCGCCGCGCGCGCCGGCGAGGAAACGGAAACGCCGAAGTGGGAGCGCACGCTCGCGCGCGTCCTCGACCTCGGCGGCGAGACGGGCATCGCCGGCTTCTGCCGCCGCGAGGCGCCCGCCTACATCACCGGCAACTACGCCGAGGCGGACCGCGTCTGCGTCAACTCGATGCTCGGCAAGGATCCGCACGACCCCGCCAGCGGCTACAGGACGCCGAACGGCTACTATGACCGCAAGACGAAGGAGTGGGTCGGCGGCTACTTCGACGAGGGCGGCAACTTCGTGCGCGGGCACGAGGTGAAGACGCTCTTCGGCATGCCCTATGGCCTCGGCCAGCTCATCATGATTCCGCTCTGCCTCTTCATGATGTACCTCGCCATCGTCAAGGGCTTCGAGCCGCTCCTGCTGCTGCCGATCGGCTTCGGCGGCCTGCTCGCCAACTGCCCGCTCGCCGGCGTGACCGCGCCCGCGATGATGCACGACGGCATGGTGAGCTTCCTCATGTCGGGCATTCCCGTCATGCAGGGCGGCATCGTCGAGCCCGGCGGCTTCCTCTACTACTTCTTCAAGTTCGGCATCGACACGGGCGTCTTCCCGATCATGATCTTCATGGGCGTGGGCGCGATGACCGACTTCGGGCCGCTCATCGCGAACCCGAAGATGGCCCTCCTGGGCGGCGCCGCGCAGTTCGGCATCTTCTTCGCGCTCTTCGGCGCGCTCGGCCTCGCGGCCGTGTTCGGCGCGGACTTCTTCGGCGGCGTCGATCCTCTCAAGGCGGCGGCCTCGATCGGCATCATCGGCGGCG
>DJXI01000070.1:2599-12930 GCA_002449695.1 Verrucomicrobia bacterium UBA7008
CCGATCATCCAGCCGCCGATCATGAACGCGCTCACGACGAAGGAAGAGCGCCTCATCAAGATGCCGCCGCTCCGGGCCGTCACGAAGATCGAGAAGGTCTGCTTCCCGCTCGTGGTGCTCGTGCTCTGCGCCGTCCTGCTGCCGTCGGCGGTGCCGCTCATCGGCGCGCTGATGCTCGGCAACCTCGCGAAGGAGGCGGGCCCGTCGGTGGCGCGCATCTCCGACACGATGTCGAACGCGCTCATCAACATCGTCACGATCATGCTCGGCCTCTCCGTCGGCTCGAAGCTCGCGTGCGAGAAGTTCCTTTCGGGCACGACGCTCGGCATCCTCGCGCTGGGGCTCTGCGCCTTCTGCGTCGGCACGGCGGCGGGCGTCCTCATGGCGAAGATCATGAACGTCTTCTCGAAGGAGAAGGTCAATCCCCTCATCGGCTCGGCCGGCGTCTCGGCCGTCCCGATGGCCGCGCGCGTCTCCAACAAGGTGTCGCTCGCGAACGACCCGACGAACTTCGTCCTCATGCAGGCGATGGGCCCGAACGTCTCGGGCGTCATCGGCTCGGCGGTCGTCGCCGGCGTCCTGTACACGCTCTGCAAGTAAGGATTTTCTCAAAACGAACAGCACGAACATGAAGCAGTACAACGTTGGATTGGTGGGTGTCGGCGCCGTCGGCACCGAGATGATCAAGGTCCTGAAGGAGCGCCGGTTCCCATGCGGGAAGGTGCAGGTCTTCGCCTCGCGCGACCGCGAGGAGACGATTCTCGGCGAGACGTACCAGGTCCGGAAGGCGACGCCCGAGAGCTTCAACGGCCTCGACATCGTCCTCTTCGCCGGCAAGACGGACGTCGCGATCGAGCTGAAGGACGCGGTCGTCAAGGCGGGCGCGAAGATGATCGACAACTCGCGCGCGTTCCGCCAGGATCCCGACGTGCCGCTCGTCGTGCCGCAGGTCAACCCGGAGGACCTCGACTGGAACAAGGGCGTCATCGCGAACCCGAACTGCACGACCGCGATCATGCTCGAGGCGGTCGCGCCGCTCCACAAGGCGAAGGGCCTCAAGCGCCTCATCGCCTCGACGTACCAGGCGGCGTCAGGCGCGGGCGCGCCCGGCCTCGCGGAGCTGGAGAACCAGATCCGCGACTACGCGGCCGGCCGGCCGCTTACGGTCAAGGCGTTCCAGCACCAGCTCATGTACAACCTCATTCCGCACATCGACAAGTTCGACATGACGAACGGATACACGCTCGAAGAGCTGAAGATGCGCAACGAGGCGCGCAAGATGCTGCACCATCCCGACCTCAGGCTGAGCTGCACATGCGTGCGCGTGCCGATCGCGCGGGCGCATTCGGAGTCGCTGAACCTCGAGTTCGAGAACGACATCACGCCCGACGAGGCGCGCGAGATCCTGCGCGGCGCGGAAGGCGTCAAGGTCGTCGACGATCCGCTCAACAACATCTACCCGATGCCGCTCGACGCGACCGCGAAGTACGACGTGCTCGCCGGCCGCATCCGCCAGGACCTGAGCCGCGACGACAGGAAGGGGCTGGAGATGTTCGTCTCCGGCGACCAGCTGCTGCGCGGCGCGGCGCTCAACGCGGTGGAGATCGCCGAGCACCTGATCAAGCGCGGCCTGATCTGAGCGGGATTCTCGCGCAGAGGCGCGGAGAGAAGAAAGAGGGGGCGAGCATGTATCGGCATGTTGTCATCTGGAGGCTGAAGGACGGCCTTGAGAATCCGGCGGCGGTCAAGGCGGGCATCCGCACGTCGCTCGAAGGGCTCGTCGGCACGGTGCCGGGCCTGCTGCGCGCCAAGGTCTACGCGGACGCGGCGGACGCCGCCGCCGTGATGCTGGACGCGCTTCTCGTCTCGCCGGACGCGCTCGCCGCGTACGCGACGCACCCGGCGCACGTGGCCGCGGCTGAGACGTTTGTCAAGCCCTTCGTCGCGTCGCGCACCGCGTTCGACTGCGCGGGCGGCTCGGAGCTCGACGAGCTCATCTACGAGCGCCGCAGCATCCGCGCGTTCAGGCCGGAGGAGCCGCCGCGCGCGCTCGTCGACGAAGTCGTCAAGGCGGGGCTGCTCGCGCCGACCGGCCGCAACCGGCAGAGCACCGTCGTCATCCGCCTCGACGATCCGGAAATCCGCGAGGCCGTGCGCGCGAAGAACGAGGAGATCCGCGGCGCGCCGCCGGCGGGTCGCGTGAACGATCCCTTTTACGCCGCGCCGGTGATGCTGCTCGTCGTCGCGGACACGGCGAACGACACGGCCGTCTACGACGGCTCGCTCGCGCTCGGCAACATGATGCTCAAGGCGCACGAGCTGGGGCTGGCCGCGTGCTGGATCCACCGCGCGAAGCCGGAGATCGACTCGCCCCTCGGCCGGAAGATCCTCGCGCGCGCGGGGCTCGACGGTGCCTACGAAGGCGTCGGTCACCTGGCGCTCGGCTACGCGGCGTGCCCGCTCCCGGCGCCGCACCCGTACAATCCCGCGCGTTACCGCGCCGTCTGATGTCCGCCGCCGCCATGACCGTTGCGCTCCATACCTGCTGCGGGCCGTGCTCGTCGTCGTGCGTGCCGCGGCTGAAGGAACTCGGCCACGACGTCGTGATGTTCTTCGCGAACTCCAACATCGACTCGAAGCAGGAGTTCATGCGCCGCCTCGTCGAGGCGCAGAAGGTCGCGGACGCGGAGGGCGTGAAGCTCGTCGCGCTCAAGTACGACCACGAGGAGTGGCTGCGCGAGGTGGCGGCGGGGCTGGAGAACGAGCCCGAGCGCGGCGAGCGGTGCGCGAAGTGCTTCCGCTACAGCCTCGGCAAGACGATGCAGTTTGCGAAGGAGATGGGCATCGGGGCGTTCACGACGACGCTGACCGTCTCGCCGCACAAGGACACGAAGGTCATCTTCCGCGAGGCGGGGCTTCTGCCGTACGAGCCGGGCGCGCCGAAGTTCCTGGAGGAGAATTTCAAGAAGCACGACGGCTTTGCGAAGTCGATGGCGCGCAGCACGGAACTGGGGCTGTACCGCCAGAAGTTCTGCGGCTGCGAATTTTCGATCCGCCCGCCGAAGCCGAAGAAGCCGCGCGTACCGAAACCCGCCACCGCCCCCGAAGGCGCGACAGCGGACGCGGAGGCGTCTGCGGCCTCGCCCGACCTGCTCGCCCGACCCGCAGTTTGCGGGCTCCCGCCGACATGATTTTGACGCGCGCGCCGTCGCACGCGCCTGTTGGAGCCGGTCGTCAAAATCACGTCGGGCCCACAAACGTGCTCTCGGTCGCCAGTCGGGTTCGGCCGCTTCCGCCTCCCGACTTCTTCCGAATGCCTCTAAACCTCCAAACTTCCAAACCTCTATCCGCCCAATGATGGGCGGATTTTTGATATAATATTTCTCTTATGAGCAAGAATCAGATGAGAACCGGCGCGCGGGCGCTGGTGGAGTCGCTGGAGAAGGCGGGCGTCGAGGTGCTCTTCGGCTACCCCGGCGGCGCCGTGCTGGACATCTTCAACTGCCTGCCGGAGGCGAAGTTCAATTTCGTTCTCGGCCGCCACGAGCAGGGCAGCGCGCACATGGCCGACGGCTACGCGCGCGCGACGGGCAAGCCGGGCGTCTGCATCGTCACCTCCGGCCCCGGCGCGACGAACACGATCACGGGCCTCGCGACCGCCAACATCGACGGCATCCCGATGATCGTCATCACGGGCCAGGTCGCCCTCTCGCTCATCGGCACCGACGCCTTCCAGGAGGCGGATACGACCGGCATCGCGCGCGGCGTCTCCAAGCACTGCTTCCTCGTCCAGTCGGCGGACGAGATCCCCCAGACGATCGCCGAGGCGTTCTACATCGCGACGCACGGCAAGCCGGGCCCCGTCGTCATCGACATCCCGAAGAACTGCCAGCAGGCGCTGACGGCGGCGAAGTATCCCGAGCGCGTCTCGCTCCGCGCCTACCATCCCGAATCGACGGCGACCGTCCGCCAGCTCAACCGCCTTGCCAAGCTCATCAACGCGGCCGAGCGCCCCGTCCTCTACGCGGGCGGCGGCGTGATCGCGTCGGGCGCGGCGAGCGACGTCGCGGCCCTCGCGCACCGCGCCGAGATTCCCGTCACGACGACGCTGATGGGCCTGGGCTCCTTCGACGAGCACGACCCGCTCGCGCTCGGCCTCTCCGGCATGCACGGCAGCGCCGCCGCGAACTGGGCGCTCCACGAGGCCGATCTCATCCTCGCGCTCGGCGTGCGCTTCTCCGACCGCGTGACGGCGAAGATCTCCGAATACGCGCAGCGCGCGACGCTCGTCCACGTCGACTGCGATCCCGCGTCCATCAACAAGAACGTGCGCGCCGACCTCGGCATCGTCGCCGACGTGAAGGACGTGCTGACGACCGTCTCCTCGCGCGTCAAGACGGCGACGCACCCCGCGTGGCTCAAGCGCATCGCGGACTGGAAGCGCCTCAAGCCGCTCGGCTACAGGCCGCTGCACGACGGCGTCATCATGCCGCAGGCCGTCGTCGAGGCGATCGACCGGGCGTCGAAGGGCCGCGCGATCGTCGTCACCGACGTCGGCCAGACGCAGATGTGGGCCGCGCAGTACTTCCGCCACAACCGGCCGCGCCACTTCCTGTCGTCGGGCGGCATGGGCACGATGGGCTTCGGCATCCCCGCCGCCATCGGCGCCGCGTTCGCGCAGCCGGACGAGACGGTCGTCGCGATCTGCGGCGACGGTGGCGCGCAGATGACGTTCGAGGAGGTGGTTGTTGCGGTGGAGCACCGCCTGCCGGTCGTCTTCGTCGTCGTCAACAACGGCTGCCTCGGCATGGTGCGCCAGTGGCAGGAGCTCTTCTACGCGAAGCGCTACGCGGGCTCGATCCTCGGCTCGAAGGGCCGCATGACCATCGAGCGCATCGACGAATCGGCGCTCGACTACGACTACCTGCCGGACTTCGTCAAGCTCGCCGAGGCGCACGGCGCGAAGGGCTACCGCGTGATCGATCCCGCGAAGCTGGAGCCGACGATCAAGAAGGCGCTCGCCGCGCGCAAGACGGCGGTCGTCGAGGTGATCGTCGAGCCGCGCGCGAACGTCTACCCGATGATCCCCGGCGGCAAGAGCGTGACCGAAATGGTGTTCGACTGACAAGGAGTGGCGTCATGAACGAAGAAGTCTACCGTTTCAACTGCTACGTCGAAAACAAGCCGGGCGTCCTCGCGCGCATCGTCGGGCTCATCTCCGGGCGCGGCTACAACATCCAGACGCTGAACGTCGGCCCCACCGAGGACGGCACCGTCTCGCGCATGAAGATCGACATCCTCGGCACCGCGCGCGTCATCGCGCAGATCACGAGCCAGCTCCAGAACCAGGTCAATGTCATCGAGGTCACCTGCCGGAAGCTGTAGGCGCGCGGCGCGGCGTTTATGATATACTATTGAGCCATGGCGAAGAAATGTGCAGATCCGCGTCCGAGCTGGGACGAGTACTTCATGGAGATCGCGGAGGCGACCGCCAAGCGCTCGAACTGCTCGCGCCGCCACGTCGCGGCCGTCGTCGTCAAGGACCGCCACATCCTGTCGACCGGCTACAACGGCACGCCGCACGGCACGGCCAACTGCTTCGCGGGCGGCTGCCCGCGCTGCTCGGGCAAGGTCGAAAGCGGCACGCACCTCGAGGAGTGCCTGTGCGTCCACGCCGAGCAGAACGCGATCTGCCAGGCGGCGTTCCACGGCATCGCGCTCGGCGGCGCGACCATCTACGTCACGATCTCGCCGTGCCTCACCTGCGCCAAGCTGATCGTCAACTCGGGCATCCGCGAGGTCGTCTACGGCGGCGACTACGCGTTTCTCGACACGGTCAAGAAGATGTTCAGGGACGCGGACGTCACGTACCGGAAATTTGAAAAGTCCAACACAACAGCAAAAAAGGAAAGAAGCAAACATGCGCACTAAAATCATCGCCGGAAACTGGAAGATGAACGTCAAGCCCTCGGAGACGGCGGCCCTCGTCAAGGCCGTCGCGGAGGCGACGAAGGACGCGGCCAAGGTCGAGGTCGTCTGCTGCACGCCCGCCATCGACGTGCCCGCCGCCGTCGCGGCCGCCGCCGGCACGCACGTCGGCATCGGCACCGAGAACTGCCACTGGAAGGAGTCGGGCGCCTACACGGGCGAGATCTCGACGGGCATGATCCTCGACGCGGGCGCGAAGTACGTCATCGTCGGCCACAGCGAGCGCCGCCAGTACTTCGGCGAGACGGACGAGACCGTCAACCTGCGCGCGCGCGCCGCGATCGCGGCCGGCCTCACCGCCATCGTCTGCATCGGCGAGACGCTCGAGGAGCGCGAGGCGGGCCGCCTCGTGGAGGTGATCGAGCGCCAGATGAACGTCGGCCTCAAGGACGTCACCGCCGCCGACTGCGCGAAGCTCGTCATCGCCTACGAGCCCGTCTGGGCGATCGGCACCGGCAAGACCGCCACGCCCGACCAGGCGCAGGAGGTCCACGCGCTCATCCGCGCGACGCTCGCGAAGCTCGTCGGCGCGGAGACGGCGGCGACCGTGCGCATCCAGTACGGCGGCTCGATGAAGCCCTCGAACGCGGCGGAGCTCCTCGCGAAGCCCGACATCGACGGCGGCCTCATCGGCGGCGCGGCGCTCAAGGCGGCCGATTTCGCAGGCATCGTCGCGGCGGCGCAGAATGCGTAAGCCGGCGGCGATCCTGGCCGCCGCGCTCCTCGCGGCGGCCGGCTGCTTCAACGAGCCGGAGCCGGCGTACAGGACGGTTCCGGCCGAAAACCGCGTCTACCTGTCGGACCGCGGGCTCGTCGATCTCACGGGCGAGGCCGCGGCGCTGAAGGCGGGCGCGGCGATCGACTACGTCAATCTCGACCGCAACCGCCTCGAGGTCTTTCCCGCCGAGCTCGCGTCGCTGACGGGCCTCAAATGGCTGCGCCTCAACGACAACCGGCTGAGCGAACTGCCCGACCTCGGCGCGCTCGTGAACCTGCGCCGCCTCTACCTGCGCGGCAACCGGTTCACCGCCGTGCCCGAGACGCTGAAGGACCTGCCGTCGCTGACGGACGTGGACCTCTCCGACAATCCGCTCGCGGAAATCCCCGACTGGCTCGCCGCCAAGAAGAATCTCGCGGCGCTGTCGTTCACGCGCACGCAGATCACGAAACTGCCGGCGGACCTCACGGCGTGGCGCTCGCTCCGTCAGCTCCAGCTCGGCGAGCTGAAGCTGACGCCGGAAGAACGTGCGCGCGTGCGCGCGGCGCTGCCGCACACGGCGGTCGTCTTTTGAGCTTCCGGTCACGAGGCGCGCAGCTGGAGGAGCTGGCGAGCGGACGGCTCGGCCCGCTCCTCCTGAAGTATTCATGGCCGGCCCTCGTGACGATGTCGCTCAACGCGCTCTACGCCGTTGTCGACCGCTTCTACATCGGGCACGGCTGCGGCGAGGCGGCGATGGCGGGCCTGACGCTCGTCTTTCCGATCATGCTGCTCCTCGGCGCGTTCGGCGTCTTCGTCGGCGCGGGGCACTCGGCGGTCCTGTCGATCCGCCTCGGCGAGGGCGACCGCGTCGCGTGCGAAAAGCTGCTCGGCCAGCTCGTCGCCATCAAGCTTATCTTCTTCTTTCTCCTGCCGCCGCTCATCTTCTTCAACCTCGACACCGTGCTCGGCTGGTGCGGCGGCGGCGGCGTCAGCGCGGCGGCGCTCGCGGCGGCGAAGCGCTACCTGAAGATCGTCCTCTTCTCGCACCTCTTCTCGCACCTCGCCTTCGGCTTCTCGGCGATGATGCGCGCGGAGGGGAGTGCGCTCCGGTCGATGACCGCGATGTGCGTCGGCTTCGGCGTCAACCTCGTGCTCGACCCGATCTTCATCTTCGGCCTCGACCTCGGCATCGCGGGCGCGGCGTGGGCGACGAACATCGCGATGGTCGCGAGCTTCCTCACGGCGCTGACCTACTACCTCGGCGGCTCGAGCATCGTCAAGCTGCGCCTCGCGCGCATCCGGCTCTATCCGCGGCTCCTCGCGAAGCCCTGCGGCATCGGCTTCGCGCCGTTCCTCCAGCAGCTCCTCGGCGCGTTCATCAACGTGGCGCTCCCGGCGGCGTTCGCGAAGTGGGCGGCGGACGAGGCGGCGGCGACGACGCAGATCGCCTCGCTCGGCGTCTTCCAGTCCGCGATGATTCTCCTGATCCTGCCCGTCTTCGGCGCGCAGCAGGGCATCCAGCCGATCATCGGCTACAACTGGGGCGCGCGGAACTTCCGCCGCGTGAAGGAGGCGCTGCTGATGGGCCTGTGGGTCACGAACGCGATCTGCATCGCCGCGTGCATCCTCCAGGTCGTGCCGCCGTTCCCGGGGTGGATCGCGCGGATGTTCGTCTCGTCCGACAACCCCGAGCTCCTGCGCATCGCGACGGGCGACCTGCAGCTGTCGAACTGCATGCTGTGGTGCATCGGCCTCAACGTCGTCTCGACGACGTATTTCCAGTCCATCGGCCATCCGCTGACGGCGATCGTCCTCTCGACGATGCGCCAGGGGCTGATCATGCTGCCCGTCATCTGCTTCCTGCCGCACGTGATGGCCGACAAGACGTTCGCGATCTGGCTGTCGATGCCGGTGTCGGACGTCCTCTGCGCGCTCGCGACGATCGTGCCGTTCGCGCTCCACGTGCGCTTCCTCTCCCGCGTCCGGACGCGCGGCCTCCCCGCGCGGTCTAGCGGCGCAGCCGGTTGACATACCATACCCCCCTATGGTATACTATGCGGCCCTAACCAAATCGGGGATTCCACATGAAGACATGCGTCAAGAACGAGGCGGCCGTGCTCCAGGCGCGCCTCAAGAAGGTGATCGGGCAGCTGACGGGCATTTCGAAGATGCTGCAGGAGGACGTGCCCTGCGAAGACATTCTGCTGCAGCTGAACGCCGTCAACGGCGCGCTGCACCGGATTTCGTTCATGGTGCTCGAAGGCCATCTGCGCCACTGCGTGCGCGAGGGCATCGAGACGGGCAACGCCGACGAGACGATCGAAAGCTTTGCCGAGGCGCTGGAAAACTTTTCGAGGATGGCGTAAGATGGGATCGTGCTGCGGAATGAGCGCGGACGCCAAGGCGGCGCTCGCGGCGGCGGCGGCCGGCGAGGCGACGGCCGGCGCGCGCCTTTTTCAACGGATCGAATCGCTCTGCGCGCGGCTGGAAAGTTGGCCCGCGCTCGTCGCGAGCGGCGTCGCGCTCGTCGCGAGCTTCATCCTGAACGGCCACGGCTGCCACGCGCACGGCGGCGGCGCGCTCCGCCTCCTCGATCCCGCGTGGATTCCCCTCGTCGTCTGCGGGCTGCCGGTCCTGAAGGAGGCCGTCCTCGCGCTCGCGCTCGAACGCCGCATCCGCGCGGCGCTGCTCATCGCGACGGCGATGGTCGCGTGCGTCGCCATCGGCCAGCTCTTCGCGGCGGGCGAGGTCGCGTTCATCATGGCGCTCGGCGAAAAGCTCGAGGCGTGGACCGTCGGCCGCGCGAAGAAGGGGTTGCGCCAGCTCGTCTCGCTCGTGCCGCCCGTGGCGCGCCGCGTCGTCACGTGCCCGAAGTGCCGCGCGCGCGGCGAATTCTTCCGCGAGGTGCCCGTCGCGGAAATCGCCGTCGGCGACGGCGTGATGGTGAAGCCCGGCGAGACGATCCCCGTCGACGGCGTCGTGACCGAGGGCGCGACGACGGTGGACGAGAGCGTGATGACGGGCGAGAGCCTGCCCGTCGACAAGGCCGTGGGCGACGCGGTCTATTCGGGCACCGTCAACCGCTTCGGCGCGATCACGCTCACCGTCACGAAGGCGGGCGCCGACTCGTCGCTCCAGAAGCTCATCCGCCTCGTCCGGGAGGCGGAATCGAAGAAGGCGCCGATGCAGCGCATCGCCGACAGGTGGGCCGGCATCCTCGTGCCGTGCTCGATGACGATCGCGATCCTGACGTTCCTCGGCGGCTGGCTCGTTCTCGGCGACGTGCACGCGGCGCTCATCCGCGGCGTGACGATCCTCGTCGTCTTCTGCCCGTGCGCGCTCGTGCTGGCGACGCCGACGAGCATCATGGCGGCGATCGGCCAGGCGACGAAGTTCGGCGTCATCGTCAAGTCGGGCGAGGCGCTCGAGCGCATGGGCGCGGTCGAGACCGTCTGCTTCGACAAGACGGGCACGCTGACGGAAGGGCGGCTGTCGGTCGTGCACGCGACGAGCGCGCGCGTGCAGGCGCTCGCGGCGGCGGTGGAGGCGAAGAGCGAGCATCCGGTGGCGAAGGCGATTTGCGGGAGTCACAAGCCTGAAGGGCTTGTGACGCAGGACGGCGGGGCGGCGAATCATGAAGGGC
>DJXI01000031.1:0-6298 GCA_002449695.1 Verrucomicrobia bacterium UBA7008
TTCGACACGAAGGATGGTTGAGTCGAGGTTGAGGTTGGTTTGGCTGTGGCTGGAGCGTGGTTGAGGAATGGTTGTTGAGTGAAGGTACATGTTGCGGCAGAAAGTCCGGCCGATTAAAAAACGCCGCGCAACGCGCAACGGCTTTTTTTATTCGGACGGGCGCGGGGCGTCGCGGCGCTCGACGCGGAACCAGTCCACGTCGATCCAGCCGCGGTCGGTCACGTCGGGGGCGGCGCCCGCATAGAAGCCCACCGTCGCGCCGATCCACCGGCCGGGCGCGGCGGTGAACGGCTCCTTGTTCGCGACCGTCCATTTCTGGCCGTCAAATGAGTACGAAAACGTGCAGAGCGCCGCCGGCGCGAGCATTTTCGGCGGAATTTCCGCCGACGGACGGACCTCGACGCGCAACCACACGTCCTTCATCCGGGCGGCGCGCAGCCCCGCCTCGATCACCTCCGCCTTGACGCTCGCCACCGTCTTCGACTTCTCATCCTTCCCCTTGTCGGCGCCGAAGCACTCGGTGTACGTCACGTCAAAGCCGTCGCCCTTCGACCGGAGCCCCAGCCGCGCGTAGGACGTCCCCTGCACGGTCAGGCCCGCCTCCGAATTCTCCTGCTTCGCAACGACCTGCGCCTTCATCGTCGCCGTGAACGCGAACGCCGGGAACTTCTGGACGAGGTGGTTCGGCGTGCTCCAGGTGTTGACCACCTGGCGCAGCGAATTCGCGAACGTGCCGTCCTCCAGCCATTTGCGCACGCCGAGCGTCGAATAGAGGCGGAAGAAGCCCTGCTTCGTCGGAAAGCCGACGGTTTCCTTCGTGCGGCCGAGGTACTGCCACTGCGGCCCCAGCTTCGGCTCGTTGAACTCGTCGTCAAGCTGCGGATAGAGGGCCTGCGTGCCCAGCCGGCCGCCCTTCGGCATCTCGTACGCGTCGACCGGCGTGCCGCAGCCGTCGCCGTCCGGGTCCGCGCCGATCACCGGCCAGCCGTCTGCGCGCCACGCCATCGGCTGGAGATAGACGATGCGCCCGTAGGCGTCGCGGTCGCTGAAGTGGACGAACCAGTCCTCGTCCGCGCGCGTGTGCACCCACGCGCCCTGGTGCGGGCCGTTGATCTTCGACGCGCCCTGCGCCATCACCGTCTTCGCCACGAACGGGCCGAACGGGCTGAAGCTGCGCGCCGCGACCTGCCAGCCGCCGCCGACGCCGCCGGCCGGGAAGAAGAGCCAGTATTCGCCGCCCTTCTTGTAGAACTTCGGGCCCTCGGCGGTGAAGTTGCCGTCCGGCACGCCGTCGTAGACGAGCACCTCCTCGCCGACGACCGCCGTCTCGTCCGCGTTCAGCTCCGAGACGGTCAGGACGCTGTTGATGAGCGCGCGGCTCTGCGCCCGGGCGTGGACGAGGTAGATGCGGCCGTCGTCGTCGTAGAGCGGGCACGGGTCGATCAGCCCCCTGCCGGGCTTGACGAGCACCGGCGCGCTCCACGGGCCCGCCGCCTCCTTCGCCGTCACGCGCCAGATGCCGCGGTCGGGATCGCCCCAGTAGATGACGAACGCGCCCGCGTGATAGCGGATGGCCGGGGCCCACACCGCGTTGCCGTGCTCGGGGCTTTCCGTCTCGAACGGATGGCGCGCGAGCGCGTGGCCGACGTACTGCCAGTTCACGAGGTCGTCGGACGCGAGGATCGGCAGACCGGGGAGGCCGCCGAACGACGAGGCCGTCAGGTAGTAGCGCCCGTCCGGCCCTTCGCAGACGTCGGGGTCGCTGAAATCCATCGTCAGAACCGGGTTCGTGTACGTCGCGGCCCACACGCCGCGCACGAGGCCGAGGGCCAGCAGAGCTGCAATCGTCGTTCTCATGCCGCACAGTATATCATAAATCCCGCCCGTGCTCCCAACCCGGCGGAACACGATCCAACTGACGCGCACGGTTGAGATATGATATACTTCAGTATCGACATGAAACCGATTGGAACGCGCGCAGCTCGCACAGTCGATCGGAGAACTGCGCGGGAAGGTGAGGCGGCAGCTGCTGACGATCCTCGCCGGCGAGATCGGCCTCGCGAAGGAGGACGTGAAAGCGGTCGTCGGAACGATCGGCGACATCATCGACGCCACCGACTGATCCGCCGCTCAGACGTCGCGCTCGTCTATCAGAGTCTGCCGCGCGGTTCGCGCAGCTTCTCGTCGATGACGCACTCGTCCCGCCAGCGGGCCGGCAGCGTCGCGTCGAATCCCGCCTTCGCGAGATTGATGCGGAAGAAGCTTTCGTAGGGCTTCACGCCGTTCAGGCCCCGGATGGAGAAGGCGATCTCCGGCGTGCCCTTCGGCACGCGGCCGACGATCTCCACCGTCTCGCCCCGGTAGAGGTTCTTCAGCAGCCGCGGATACGTCTCCGCCTCGACGCCCGTCGCGAACACGACGCGCAGGTCGGTCAGCACCGGATCGCGGAAGCGCTCGCTCAGGCCCTCGATGCCCTCGCCCGCCGCCCAGCGCTCGCCCTCGAAGATGAAGCTCTCGCCGCGGTTGCCGTGCGTGAGCACGTCGATGAGCTCGCGGTTGGCCGTCCCCTTGACGCCGTACATGTAGACGCTGATGAGGCCGTCGTTGAGATGCGTGAAGCGCGAGAGAATCTCCGACGTCTCGCTCACGCCCGCGTTGGCGTCGCCGTCGGTCACGACGAGCGCGATGAGCGGGCGCGCCGGATCGCGCGGCAGCGTCAGCACCGAGCGGACGACCGAAAAGACGTCGGTGCGGCCGTGCGCGACGAGCTTCTCCAGCCAGCGGTCGGCGCGCGCGAAACTGTCGCGGTCGCATTCCTGCCAGCTCTTGAACGCGTAGCTGAACTTGTTGCGGAACGCGACGAGGTTGAAGCGGTCGCCCGAATTGGTGCAGCTGCGCAGGATCTTCTGCGTCGCGTTGCGGATCGACGTGATGCGGTCCTTGCCGATCGATCCGGACGCGTCCATCAGGAGCACGATGTCCTTCGGCACGACCTCCAGCTCCGCCTCGGGCGAGAAGCGCACGCGGAAATAGAGCCAGTCGCCCGCCTGCGCGGACGCGGTCTGGACGGCGACGACCTTGGCGATCTCCTCCGCGTCCTTCACGTTCAGCAGGTCGCGCACGGCCGTCTTCTCCGCCTCGACCACCTTCTCGTCCACCGACGGCAGCACGTCGTCGCCCGGCGTGAACGGCCTGTCCCCGCCGCCCGCGGCGGCCGTGCGCGCCGGCTTCGCCTCCTCGGGCAGCGCGACCGGCAGCTCCTCGACGACGGCCGGCCGGATCGTCGGCGCGGTGAACATCGGCAGCTCCACCTCGGGCGCGATCGGCCCCGGATCGGTCACGGGCGCGGCGGCGGCGCGCGGCGCGGAAAAGCCGCTCGTCTCGGCGATCGGCGTCGAAAAGGCGCTCGTCACGCCCTCGACATGGATCTTCTCGGACAGGAACGGCGCGATTTCGATCTCCGGTTTCGGTATGTCGGACAGATCCGGCTCGATCGGCGCGGGCGCCTGCACGTCGGCGGGATCGAGATCGGCGAGCGCGAGCGCGCCCGGCGCGACCTCGGTCACCTCGGCGGCCGGCGATTCGCGCACGGCCTCGACGTCTTCGACGACCGCGAGCGCGACCGGCTCGGGCGCCTCCACCGCGTCCGAGACCGTCATCGGGCCGCGCGCGCGCGGCGTCGCCACGCCCGGCGTGACATGCGCCATGATCTGCGGGCGCATGTAGATCATCAGCCCCACGTGCAGCGCGATCGAGAAGATCAGCGCGCCCAGCACGACATCCTGACGGCGTTCCTTCGTCATTCCGACGCCTCCTCGGGATGCGCGGCCAGAATCTTCTTCGCCTCGTCGAGCGCCGCGCGGTCGTCGAAGAGCGAGACGACGATCGTGGCGTAGGCGACCGCGCCGCGGTAGTCGGTCATCGCCTCGCAGTTCTTCGCGAGCCACACGTACGCCTCGGCGCGCCGCGCATTGTCGCGGGCGCTGAGCTGCACCGCCTCCTTCAGGCAGGCGTCCGCCTCGCCGTGCTCGTCCGCCTTGGAGAGGAGCCGGCCGAGCGCCAGGGCGACGGCCGCCGAATCCTCCGTGCGGACCTTCTCGTCCCGCGCCCGGCGGTAGGCGTCGATCGCCGCCGAATACGCGCCCGCCGCCTCTTCCGCCTGGCCCAGCAGCGAATAGCCCGCCTGCCGCCACTCCGCCGAACCGCCGTTCGCCGCGAGCGCGCGCGCACACATCTTCGCCTCGTCGACCGCGTCCTCGCCCGCCGGGCAGGTCAGCAGGAACCGGCCGACGCTGCGCATCTTCGCCGCGCTCATCCGCTCGCACGCGCCCGCGCGCACGAGCGCTGCGTACGCCGCCTTCGCCTCTTTCAGCCGGCCCGCCTTGAAATCGTCGTCCGCCAGCATCAGCCGCGCCTCGCGCGCCTCGTCGAGCGACAGCCCCAGCTTCAGCGCCTCGTTCAGGAAGCCGGCCGCCTCGGCGTCGTGGCCCATCCGGTTCGCGGCCACGCCGCGCCAGTAGAGCGACTCGGCCCGGCGCGACTGGCCCCTGCCCGTCGCGAGCGCCTCCGCCAGCAGCAGCTCCGCCGACGACCACCTGTGCGCCCTCAGCTCGATCATCGCCTCGCGGAAGAGCGCCTCCGCGGCCTCCTCGGTCTGCGGGAAGTCGATCGCGAGGCGCGCGTACTCCGCGCGCGCCTCCTCGGTCCGCGCGCCCTTTTCAAGCGCCCACGCCAGACGCAGCCGGTCGGCGGCGCTCTTCGACAGCGCCGCGCTCCGGCGCGCGGCCTCGATCGTCCGGGTCGCGTCGTCCGTCTTCTCGGCGTCGTCGAACTCCATGCGCGCGAGCGGCAGTTCGACGGCCGCGCGGTACCGGCCGTGCGGGAAGCGTTCGAGATACGACTGGAAGAGCGTCTTCGCCTGCGCCGCGTCGCCCGCCGCGTAGCGGGCCGCCGCGAGCAGATAGGCGGTGTCGTCGCTCGCGCCCTCGCCGCAGAGCGCGATCGCCTCCGTGTAGCGGCCCGTCATGTAGGCGCTCCACGCCGCCATCGACCGGGCCTCCGCGAGCCGCGCGTCCTCCGGATAGACCTTGATGTAGCGCTTGAAGAGCGAACTCGCCTCGCCGTAGCGCTTCTCGGCGTAGCTGCGGTTGGCGGCGAGATACAGCGCGTCGCGCCCGAGCGCGGCGTCGCCGCCGTAGTGGATCTCCATCAGCTCCGCGATCGCCGTGCGGCGCACGGCCGGATCGTCGCTGTCGATCGTGAGCGACGCGTGGCGGAACTTCGCGTAGACGGCGTAGGGCCCCTTCGGGTCGAGCGCGAGGCAGCGCGAGAGCGCCGCGGCGTCGTTCGCCTCCGTGCCGTAGTGGTAGAGCGCGGCGACGCGGATCTCCTTCGCCACGCCGTCGCGGTCGAGGAGCTTGAGCTCGTCCGTGCGCGCCGTTCCCTCGCTCGCGAGCGCCTTCTGCAGCCGCGCGCGGTCGGCGTGGCGCGAGAGCGGGAATTTCGCCAGCAGCTCGGCGTAGCGGCCGCGCGCGGCCGCCTTGTCGCCGAGCGCGCGGTCGCACTCCGCGAGGCGGTAGAGCAGCTCGTCTTCGGCGATGCCCTCCGCGCCGCGCACGGCGAGGTATTCCGCCTTCGCGTCGGCGTACTGGCCGCGGTCGAACTGGCGGTCCGCCATCGCCATCCGGTCGGCGGGCAGCACCGTGAGCGCGGCGAGGACGAGCGACGGCAGGATCATTTCGTCTCCTCGTTGGCGGTCGCGAGCGAGAAGTTCCAGACGCCCGCGCCGCGGCAGACGTCGATGACCTTCACGAGCGCGTCGTAGCTCGTCTCGCGGTCGGCGCGGACGATGACGGCCTGGCCGGGATAGAACTTCGCGATCTTCTTCAGGCGGCTGCCGAGGTCCTCGAGCGTCAGCTCGGCCCCGTTGACGCGCACCGTGCCGTCCTTCGCGATGTTGGCGATGATCTCGCCCGGCAGCCGGTCGGGATCCTCGCCCGTCTTGGCGTTGGGCAGCTGGATCGAAATCTCCGACTCCCACTGCGAGTAGACGCTCGCGGTGACGAAGAAGCACAGCAGCAGGAAGATGACGTCGAGCATCGACGTCAGCGCCACCGTCGGCGCCTTAGGCTTGCGCTTGGGCGTAAAGTTCATCGACTTTCTCCTCCAGTGCGGCGATGAGGCGCGACGCGCGGCGGCGGAACAGCGCGTGCATCGCCATCGACGGAATCGCCACGACGAGACCGAAGATGGTCGTCACGATGGCCTGCGAGACGCCCTGCGCGAGCACGACCGGCTT